>JAZKFD010000283.1:3763-26265 GCA_040386635.1 Pseudomonadota bacterium | reverse complement strand
GGACGAGCCGCAAAACCAGGGCGCATGGTTCTTCGTGCAGCACTACATCCACGAAAACCTTATCGACGGGCAAAAGCTTGCATACGCGGGCAGGCCATCGTCGGCGTCCCCCGCTGTGGGCTATGCCCACCTGCACCAGGAGCAGCAGAAGGCGCTGGTCGAAGGTGCGTTCGGCAAGCTCAAGGGCTTCATCCTGACCAAGTGATACCGCATACGCATTGACGTTGCCTGCAGGCGCTGCGGTGTGCAGCGCGTTCGCGGCCCCAAAGATACTGAGACTGGAAAAACAAAATGGCTATCGTTGAAGTGAAGGTTCCGCAACTGTCTGAATCGGTTGCAGAAGCGACTCTGTTGCAGTGGAAGAAAAAGGCAGGCGACCTGGTCGCCATCGATGAGATCCTGATCGAGATCGAGACCGACAAGGTCGTGCTGGAAGTGCCGGCACCGGCCGCCGGCGTGCTGGGCGAAATCATCCAGGCCGATGGCGCGACCGTCGCTGCCGAACAGGTGATTGCAAAGATCGATACGGAAGGCAAGGGCGCTGCTTCGGCAGGCGCTCCCGCAACTGCAGCCGCTCCCGCTGCGGCCGGTGCGACCGCTGCGTCGCCGGCGACTGCGAATGCACCTGCCGCACCCGCTGCTACTGGTGGGAGCATGGCGGGCGTCCCGATGCCAGCCGCTGCCAAGATCATGGCCGATAACAACCTCGCCGCAGGCAGCGTGCCCGGCACCGGCAAGGATGGCCGCGTGACCAAGGGCGACGTGCTTGGCGCAGTTGCTGGTGGTACCGCTGCCAGGGTGGCGCCTCCCGTGGCCGCACCGACCGGCGCACCCAAGGCATCGCTGCCCCAGGTTTCGTCACCGGTTGCAGCGCCCGACCTGGGCGAGCGACCCGAGCAGCGCGTTCCGATGAGCCGGCTACGCGCGCGCGTGGCCGAGCGCCTGCTGCAGTCGCAGTCGAGCAATGCCATCCTCACCACGTTCAACGAAGTGAACATGGCCCCGGTCATGGAAATGCGCAAGCGCTTCCAGGAGAAGTTCGAAAAAGAGCACGGCGTGAAGATCGGCTTCATGAGTTTCTTCGTGAAGGCCGCTGTTCACGCGCTCAAGAAGTACCCGGTACTCAACGCATCGACCGACGGCAACGACATCGTCTATCACGGCTACTTCGACATCGGCATCGCCGTCGGCTCCCCGCGTGGCCTGGTGGTTCCGATCCTGCGCAACGCCGACCAGATGAGCTTTGCCGACATCGAAAAGAAGATTGCTGAATACGGCGCAAAGGCGCGGGACGGCAAGCTGGGCATCGAAGAAATGACGGGCGGCACGTTCTCGATTTCCAACGGCGGCGTGTTCGGCTCGATGCTGTCCACCCCCATCATCAACCCGCCGCAGTCGGCCATCCTGGGGGTGCATGCCACCAAGGACCGTGCCGTGGTCGAGAATGGACAAGTCGTCATCCGCCCGATCAATTACCTGGCCATGAGCTACGACCACCGGATCATCGATGGCCGCGAAGCCGTGCTGGGTCTGGTGGCCATGAAGGAAGCGCTGGAAGATCCGGCACGCCTGCTGTTCGACATCTGATGCGACACCTGTATCCGGGCGCCCTGGCGCTCGCCCTGTGGGGGTCGGCAATCGGCGCGAGCGCCGCGCAGTTCGGCTCCGCTCCATCGCCCCGGGGCGAGTCGCTTCGACTGTCCTGTCCGGCGTCGGAGCTGCTTCACGCGGATTGCTCGCTGGCCGGCATCGGCAAGGATGGCAAGCAGGGGTATCCGGCAACAGCAATGAAATTCTCTGAGGCGACGCTGCAGACGCTGGTGCTGCAACAGGCAGCTTCGGCCAAGCGGGACAACCCGGCCGTTGGCGACATCGCAATGGACGCGCAAGCCCTGGGCCGGCTCGCGGCCATCGACTGGGAGCGTTGCCTTGAAAGCAAGCAAATGGGCCGCGATGCCGTGTTGTGCGCGCCGGCCGGCCCGCAGCCCGAATGGGCGGTGCTGTTCCTGCGGGGTCAGTGCGAACGCTGCACATACGAGCCCATCGTTTTGAAGAAAGAATGAACAAGTTATGAGCAAGCAATTCGACGTGATCGTCATTGGCGGCGGACCAGGCGGCTACATTGGTGCCATCCGGGCGGCCCAACTGGGCTTCAACGTGGCCTGCATCGACGAATGGAAGAACAAGGACGGCAAGCCCGCGCCCGGCGGCACCTGCACCAACGTGGGCTGCATCCCGTCGAAGGCGCTGCTGCAATCGTCCGAGCACTACGAGCATGCCGGCAAGCACTTCGCCGATCACGGAATCGAAGTCAAGGGCCTGGGCCTGGACCTGGCGAAAATGCTGGCCCGCAAGGACCAGGTGGTGAAGCAGAACAATGACGGCATCCTGTTTTTGTTCAAAAAGAACAAGATTTCCTTCTTCCATGGCCGGGGTTCGTTCGCGGGCGCCTCCGAGGCGGGGTACGAGATCAAGGTCGCCGGCGCAACTGAGGAAACCATCACCGGCAAGCACGTCATCATCGCGACCGGCTCCAATGCCCGTGCACTGCCCGGAACGCCATTCGATGAAGAGAACATCCTGTCCAACGACGGCGCCTTGCGGATCACCGAAGTGCCGAAGAAGCTCGGCCTGATCGGCTCCGGTGTCATCGGGCTGGAGATGGGTTCGGTCTGGCGGCGCCTGGGTGCCGAGGTGACCGTGCTGGAAGCCTTGCCCACGTTCCTCGGCGCAGTCGATGAACAGATTGCAAAGGAGGCCAAGAAGGCTTTCGACAAGCAGGGCCTGAAAATCGAGCTCGGCGTGAAGGTCGGCGAAATCAAGTCCTCAGGAAAGTCGGTTTCCGTTGCATGGACCAACGCCAAAGGCGAAGCGCAGACACTCGATGTCGATAAGCTCATCATTTCCATCGGCCGCGTGCCCAACACGATTGGACTGAATCCGGGTGCCGTGGGCCTGCAGCTCGATGAGCGCGGGGCTGTGCTTGTCGATGGCGACTGCAAGACGAATCTGCCCAATGTCTGGGCCGTTGGAGACGTCGTGCGTGGACCGATGCTGGCGCACAAGGCGGAAGAAGAGGGCGTCGCGGTCGCCGAGCGTATCGCGGGCCAGCATGGTCACGTCAACTTCAACACCGTTCCGTGGGTGATCTACACCAGCCCCGAAATTGCCTGGGTCGGCCAGACCGAGCAGCAGCTCAAGGCCGCCGGCGTCAAATACAAGGCGGGCACCTTTCCATTCATGGCGAACGGTCGCGCGCGCGCCTTGGGCGACACGACGGGCATGGTGAAGTTTCTCGCCGATGCCACTACCGACGAAATCCTGGGTGTGCACATCGTCGGACCGCAAGCCAGCGAGCTGATTTCCGAGGCCGTGGTCGCGATGGAGTTCCGTGCGTCCTCAGAAGATATCGCGCGCATTTGCCATGCCCATCCGTCGCTGTCCGAAGCGACCAAAGAGGCGGCGCTTGCCGTGGACAAGCGGACCCTGAATTTCTGAGTTCCGCACCATGAGCGTTCGCGAAGTCTATGAACGCGAACTTCAGGCGCGCGGCTACACCAGCGACCCCGCGCAGCTTCGCGCGGTGGAAGCGCTGGAGCGCTGCGCGTCTGAATGGGCCGAATTCAAGGAGCAGCGCTCCAACGTTTTCAAGAAACTGATCAACCGCCCCGAGATCCCGCGTGGCGTGTACATGTACGGAGGCGTGGGACGCGGCAAGAGCTTTCTCATGGATTGCTTTTACACGGCGGTTCCGCTGGTGCGCAAGACACGGCTGCATTTCCACGAGTTCATGCGCGAAGTTCATCGTGAATTGTCGGAAATGCAGGGCACGGTCAATCCGCTGGACGTGCTGGGTGCGCGCATGGCCAAGCGCTACCGGCTGATCTGTTTCGATGAGTTTCATGTGGCCGATATCACTGACGCCATGATCCTGCACCGGCTCCTGCAGGCACTCTTCGACAACGGCGTGGGATTTGTCACCACATCCAACTTCAAGCCCGACGATCTCTATCCCGACGGTTTGCACCGAGACAGGGTCTTGCCAGCAATTGCGCTCCTGAACGAGCGGCTAGAAGTGCTGAGCGTGGACAACGGCGTTGACTACCGGCGCCGCACGATGGAAACGGTCAGGCTCTACCATACGCCGCTCGGTGCCGAGGCAGACGAGCAGATGAACGACGCCTTCACGCGCCTGGCCGCTTCAAAGGACGAAGACCCGGTTCTCCACATCGAGTCGCGTGAAATCCGCGCGCGGCGAATGGCGGGCGGGGTGGTCTGGTTTGACTTCCGCACGCTCTGCGGTGGACCGCGGTCGCAAAACGACTACCTGGAAATCGCGAGCCAGTTCCATACGGTGCTGCTCAGTGATGTGCCGCAAATGCCGGTGCGAATGGCATCGGAGGCGCGCCGCTTTACCTGGCTGATAGACGTGCTTTACGACAGGCGTGTCAAATTGATCCTGTCGGCTGCGGTACCCGCGCAGTCGTTATACACCGAAGGCCCCATGGCCCACGAGTTTCCACGCACGGTGTCGCGCCTGACCGAGATGCAGTCGGTTGAATATCTCGCCCTGGAACACCGGACCGTGGATACGCGCCTTACATGAAACGCACACGAACCTTCGCGCCTGGCTTCGCTCTTGCCCTTGCCGCAGTCCTTGCTGCGTTGCCCCTTCGCGCACAGACGGTACCTGCCCAACAACCTGTGCCGGCGCAAGCGGCTGGCGACTACGCAACCGAGACCGCGCGAATTGCCCGCGCGCGCAATGCAGCCGAAGCTCTCTACAAGACCGAAGAAAAGGCCTGCTACCAGAAGTTCGCAGTGACCGATTGCGTGAACGAGGCGAGGGACAGGCGCCGGGCCGTGATGACCGAATTGCACCGGCAGGAGGTCGCCTTCAATGACGCGGAGCGCAAACGCAAGGCGGCCGAGCGGCTGCAAAGCATCGCCGAGAAATCGTCCTCTGAAAAGAAGGCAGAGAAGAAGGCCGACAGCGAGCGGGCGCGCGTCAACACGAAGGAACGCGAAGCTCGCGCGGTCGAAAAAAAAGCGGCCCGTGCCCCTGCGCCAGCACCCCGGCCAGGAGCGTCGGCCCAGCGGCAGGCCGAAATAGACGAAAAACTGAAGGGCAAGGCGGCTGACCTGCAAAGCCGCTCGCAGGCTGCTGCGCAGGCTCTGAAGGAGCGCCAGGAACGCGAGGCCAAGGCCAGGGCGCACAAAGAGGCGCTGGCCAGGCGTCTGGCCGAGCGCAAGAAGCCTCCGGCCGCGCCACTGCCGCCCCCGCCCTGAACCGGTCAGGGCAGAAGGCGCGCGGGCCCTCAGCTCTCCAGCGGCTCCAGCTTCACGATCGCCAGCGACAGGTTGTCGCCGCCCCCACGTCCGCGTGACCGGGCTTTCTCGATCAGGAATTCCGTGGCTTCGCGCGGTGACAGCGAAGACAACACCGAACCGAGCTCGGCTGGACTGAAGTAGTGCCACACGCCGTCGCTGCAGGCCATGAGCACATCGCCCGGTCGCAGCATGCTGATGAAGTGATGGTCGGCGGGCGGGTCTTCCTCAGCCCCCAGGCACCCCATCAGGATGTTGGACTGCGGATGGATGTTGGCTTCTTCTTCGGTCAATTCTCCGCGATCGACCAGGGTCTGCACATACGAATGATCCATCGTGCGCTTGACCAGCTTGCCTGCGTGATAGTGATAGATGCGCGAATCGCCAGCATGAATCCAGTGGCAGTCTCCGGCGGGGTTGATGAGAAACGCCGCGAAGGTGCTGTGAGGCTCCTGCTCAGCCGAGATGGCGGTGAGCTTGATCACCAGGTGTGCTTCCTGGATCATCTGCTTGAGCAGCGTGGAAGCGTCGTCGTGCTCGGGTGAATAACGCTCGAACAGCTGACGTGCGGTCATCATGACCTGGTCGGATGCCTTGCGCCCGCCGCTCCTGCCGCCCATGCCGTCGGCAACGATGCCCAGCACGCAACCGGGCAGGCGGGGGTGGCTGATAAGGGCCACCTGGTCCTGCTGGTATTCGCGGTCGCCCTTGTGGATGCCTGTCGAGGCGGTGAGTCGATAGCCTTTGCTGATAGTCGTAGCCATAGGTGGGTGTTGATCCTTTCCCCCAAGCTCGATTATTGCTTGCGAAAAGCTTATTATTGTGCGAACCCGGCCAGGGACCCACCCGGGCAATTGCTGACTCTTGGATTCCAATCTCCATTCTCCTGAACGACGGCTCATCGAATTGCGCATGGAACATGCCGATCTCGACGCATTGATCGACCGCGCAAGCGAAGAGCAACCCATCGATGAGCTCATGATGCGGCGACTGAAAAAGCGCCGTCTTGCCCTGCGAGACCAGATCGCACGATTCGAACTCGCACTCGACCCCAAAGAACCGGCTTGATGTCAGATCCCGACGGCGCGCAAACGAGCGTCACTCCCCGTTCCCTTGTCGAGCCGGTGCGCGAAGTTTTTGCGGGGCAAGGCGCGTTGTCTCGTGCGGCCGAGCAATTCCGTCCGCGGCATGGCCAGACCGAGATGGCGCTGGCTGTGGCACGCATCATTGAAACGGGTGGAGCGCTCGTCGTCGAGGCGGGCACCGGAGTGGGCAAGACTTTTTCCTATCTTGTTCCTGCGCTGCTGTCTGGCGAACGCGTGCTCCTGTCCACGGCAACCAAGACGCTGCAGGACCAATTGTTCGGGCGCGATCTTCCAAAGCTCGTCGAAGCACTTGGCCTGCCCGTGCGTACCGCACTGCTCAAGGGCCGTGGCAGCTACCTGTGCATTCACCGCATGGAAGTCGCACGCCACGATGCGAGCTTGCCCGATCGATCGGCGCTGCGTTCGCTCGCCAAGATTGAAGAGTGGGCATCGGCCACCCGAACCGGCGACCTGGCCGAGTTGCCGGGCCTGGACGAGCGATCGCCGCTGATTCCACTGGTCACCTCCACGCGCGAGAACTGCCTGGGCAACCAGTGCCCCAAATTCCGCGCGTGCCACGTCAACATCGCCCGGCGGGATGCGCTTGCAGCGGATGTCGTCGTGATCAATCACCACCTGTTTTTTGCAGACCTCGCCGTGCGCGAATCGGGCATGGCCGAACTGCTTCCCACGGTTCGCATTGCGATCTTCGATGAGGCGCACCAGCTCAATGAGACGGGTGTGCAGTTTCTCGGCACGTACATCACCACCGGGCAGTTGCTCGACTTCGGGCGGGACATGCTGGCGGCAGGCCTGCAGTTCGCGCGCGGCCTGGTGGACTGGCAGCTCGCGGTCTCTGCGGTCGAGCGCGCAACGCGCGACCTGCGGCTGGTCGTGGGCAAGACGGCCAACGGCAATCGCCTTCGCTGGGTCGAAGAATCGCCGGAGGGTATCGCGTCACGCGACTGGGTTGAAGCCCTGGACACATTGCACGAATCGATCAAGCTTGCGCTGGATGCGCTTTCGACCGTCACCGAGATCGCGCCGGACTTTCAACGCCTGTTCGAACGCGCCCAGGCGTTCGCGAGCAGGCTCGAGAAGTTTGGCGACCCCTGCGAGCGTGACGCCGTGCGCTGGGTCGATGTCGGCACGCAGCTGAGACTGGTCGAATCGCCGCTCGATATCGCAAAGGCCGTGCAGGAGAAACTGCTCAGGACCGGCAGCGAAGACGGATCGAACCGCTCGTGGGTCTTCACCTCGGCGACCCTGGGCGATGACGCGAAGCTTTCGTGGTTCACAGAGCCCTGTGGCTTGCAGCAAGCCGAAATCCTGAAGGTGGAGAGCCCCTTCGACTATGAATCGCAGGCCTCGGTCTATGTGCCGCGAGACATCGTCAAGCCGAACGATCCGGCTCACAGCCGGCAAGTCGCTGAACTCGCGGCCAAAGGAGCCGCGCAGCTCGGGGGCAGGACGATGGTGCTCACGACGACGCTTCGTGCGCTGCGCGCGATCGGCGAGGATTTGCAGCGGCGTTTTGGCGAGCAGGGCGGGCACGGCGGTCACGGCGGACCAGGCGAGATCGAAGTGCTGGTGCAGGGGCAGTGGCCCAAGCGCCGGCTGATCGAGCGTTTTCGCGAGGGCGCATCGCAAGGGCGCGCCGGTTGCATCCTGGTGGCTTCCGCTTCGTTCTGGGAGGGCGTTGACTTGCCCGGCGATGCCTTGCAGCTGGTGGTGATCGACAAGCTGCCGTTTCCGCCGCCGGGCGATCCGCTGGTCGAAGCAAGATCACAACGGCTCGAAGCGCAGGGCCGCAGCTCTTTCAACGACTATTCGATCCCCGAGGCGGCAGTGGCGCTCAAGCAGGGGGCAGGGCGCCTGATACGCCGCGAGTCAGACCAGGGCGTGCTGGTCGTGTGCGATACGCGGCTTGCAACGATGGGTTACGGTCGCCGGTTGATGGCTGCGTTGCCGCCGATGCGACGGCTTCAGTCTGGTGAGGAACTGATGGATGCGCTCACCAGAATTTCCACCACGGCTCCTGCGTGGACCTGACGCCCTTGGTCAGGTATTCGCTGCGCGGGTAGGTCTTTTCAAACACCCGCCGGGTGTCGTCTCGCAACTGGGCCATACCCAGCTGGTCGTAAGAGCGCATGAGGATGAAGAGCGCTTCTTCCAGCGCGGGCACGTCCTGGTAATCGGTCAGTGCGCTCTGCGCGCGATTGATGGCCGCCACATAGGCACCACGCGTGTAGTAGTAGCGTGCGACATGCACTTCGTACTGGGCCAGGGAATTGACGATGTAGATCATGCGCGCCCGGGCGTCGGGCGTGTAGCGCGAGTCGGGGAAGCGGGCGGCCAGTTCCTTGAAAGCCTCGAACGATTCCTTGGCTGCTTTCTGGTCACGCTCGGACAGATCCTGGCGCACGATGAAGGACAGCAGGCCCAGGTTGTCGTTGAAGTTCACGATACCCTTGAGATACAGGGCATAGTCGATGGCAGGGCTTGCGGGATGCAGCTTCATGAACCGGTCGATCGTGGCCAGAGCAGCGGCCTGGTCATTGGCGCGGTATTGTGCGTAGGCCTTGTCCAGCTGGGCTTGCTGCGCGAGCGGCGTCCCGGCGGCGCGGCCTTCGAGTTTTTCGAGCAGCGGGATGGCGCGGTCGAATGCGCCGTTGGCGACTTCATCCTTTGCTTCGGAGTAAAGCTTGTTGGCGCTCCAGGCGTCCTGCTTTTCTTCATCGGACTTGAAGGTTGGCAACAAGGAGCATCCGGCCAGCGAGACGGCCATGACAGTTGCCAGGCAGGCCCGGGCAATGGCAGGCAACGCGGATAATTTGGCTCGAAGCATCGGAAAAACTTTCTTGAATCAGGGCAATTTCATTATATCGACCGACCCCCATGACGACCTCGCCGACGCGGGGCCTGACGCCGAGACGCGCGCTTTCACCGTGGATGCCGCCCATCACGGCCGCAGGCTCGACCACGCCCTGGCGGCGCTCGTTCCCGAGTTCTCCCGCAGCTACCTGCAGCAGCTGATTGAGGCCGGCGCAGTCAAGATCAACCACGCGGGGGCAACGCGCTCTTCCCAAAAGGTCAAGGCTGGCGACCAGGGCACGGTAGAGCTCAAGCCCACGCCGCAGAGCCAGGCCTTCAAGCCCGAGTCCATGGATCTGGACGTGGTCCACGAAGACGAACACCTGCTGGTGGTGAACAAGCCTGCCGGTCTGGTGGTGCATCCGGCGCCCGGCAACTGGAGCGGCACATTGCTCAACGGTCTGCTCGCCCGTGATCCGCAGGCCACGACCCTGCCTCGCGCGGGTATCGTGCACCGGCTGGACAAGGACACCAGCGGACTCATGGTGGTGGCGCGTACCCGGGCTGCGATGGATCTGCTGGTCGCCATGATCGCGGCACGCGACGTGTCCAGGCAGTATGTCGCGCTGGCCCATCGCACCTGGGGCGGGGCGATTACGCGGCACGTGGATGCGCCGATCGGGCGCGATCCACGCAACCGGCTTCGCATGGCCGTGGTCGAGGGCGGCAAGCCCGCGCAGACCGATTTCGAGGTGCTGCAGGACGCCGATGAAGGCTGCTGGGTTCGCGCCACGCTGCATACCGGACGCACCCACCAGATCAGGGTCCACATGGCGCACATCGGGCACCCGCTTGTGGCAGATGACGTTTATGGCGGCGCGCCTGCGGCTTCAATGAAGCGCCAGGCCCTGCATGCGTTCCGGCTCGGTTTCGTGCATCCCGTCACTGGCGCGGAACTGGAGTTTCATGCGCCCTTGCCGCTCGACCTCCAGCACGCGCTGGAGCTCTGGGGGCTGCGCTACAATGACCGCGAATGGCTCACACGCCACGCCCACTAGACGGCGTCTGGCACTGCACCCAGGCTATGAATTTCGTGCCGCAGCCTGGCTGCTGAGCTTCATGAAATAGCCCTGCTTAGCCCTTTGAGTTTTGGCCCATGATCTGGGCGCCATCGAGGCGCCTTCTCCCGGAACGGCAAGACATGAATACGACGGATGCCCGGCGCGTCCTCGAAACCGCCCTGATCTGCTCGCAGCAACCGCTTCCGGTCCGCGAGCTTCGCGTGCTGTTCAACGATGAACTGGGCGCGGACACGATCAAGGCGCTGCTTTCGGACCTGCAAAGCGAATGGACCCAGCGCGGCGTTGAGCTTGTGCAGGTGGCCAGCGGCTGGCGCTTCCAGAGCCGCCCATCCATGCGCGAGTACCTCGACCGGCTCCACCCCGAAAAGCCGCCCAAGTACACCCGCGCCGTGCTCGAAACGCTGGCGATCATCGCGTACCGCCAGCCGGTCACCCGGGGCGACATGGAAGACATCCGTGGCGTCACCATCAACGCACTCATCCTCAAGCAGCTCGAAGATCGCGGATGGGTCGAAGTCATCGGCCATCGCGAGGCTGCCGGACGCCCGGCCCTGTTTGCAACCACCCGCCAGTTTCTGGACGACCTGGGCATCGAATCCCTCGATCAGCTGCCTGTGCTCCAGAGCCCGGGCGAACAGGCCAATCTGCTTGCGTCGCTCGCGACCCCGGTTGACGACCTGCAGCCCGACCTGGCGATGGAGCCTGAAGCGACTTCGCAAGGGCAGGGCGAGCTCGAGACCGATGTCGGGCAGCACGAACCCTCCGTCGCGAGCGAAGTAAACGAATTCACAGACGGCGAGGCGCAAGCCCTGCCGACGTCAGCGGCCGATGCCGCGCAAGTCCAGGCTGCTGACGATGCGCCTGAAGAAGTCGAGAACTGAAAGCATGAACGAACCCCTGCCCGGCACAGACCCCACGCCCACCGGAGAAACCGAAGACAAGGCCCCGGACACTGTGCAAGAGCAGGTGGCGGGCAAGGCCGTCCTGCCGGCGGACGCAGACGCTGATGTCCGGCCCCCGCGGCCCGCCCGGCCTGTGCGTCCCGAACGACCGGCGAAAGCGGTTGTTCGCGACGAGGACGAGGATGACGACGAAGATGGCCAGACGCCGAAGTACGACGGAGACTTCGACGACGACTTTGATGAAGACGATGAGGACGATGAGGATGATCTGCAGCCCGGCGCCAGGCGCAAGGCTGCGCCGGTTCAGCCGCCCGCGCCTCCCATCCTTTTTGCCGACGTCGTCTCCGGGCAATTCGACGAACAGGCTGCAGAAACTGCAGAAGATCCACCCAAGCGCGTCCTGCAGCCGCAGGTCGATACGCCCAAGCTCCACAAGGTGCTCGCGCAGGCCGGCCTGGGTTCGCGCCTGGAAATGGAACAGCTGATCACCCAGGGGCGCATTTCTGTCAACAACGAGCCCGCACACATCGGGCAACGCATTCAGTTCGGCGACTCGGTCAAGGTCAACGGCAAGCCGGTGCGCTTTCGCATTGCACCTCCGCCGGCCCGTGTGATTGCGTATCACAAGCCAGTCGGGGAGGTGGTCACCAACGACGACCCGCAAAACAGGCCGACCGTGTTTCGCCGGTTGCCGCGGCTGGGCCAGGGCAAGTGGCAGTCCGTCGGGCGGCTCGATCTGAACACCGAAGGACTGCTTTTGTTCACGAGCTCGGGGGAACTTGCCAACAAGCTCATGCACCCCCGGTTCGGGCTCGAGCGTGAATACGCCGTGCGCGTGCTGGGTGCCCTGAGCAATGAAGAAAAGCAGCGTTTGCTCGATGGCATCGAACTGGAAGACGGCCGCGCGCAATTCGGAACCATCGAAGACGGCGGCGGCGAGGGTGCCAACACGTGGTACCGCGTCACCATCTCCGAAGGCCGCAACCGGGAGGTGAGACGGCTGTTCGAGGCGCTGGGCCACGCAGTGAGCCGACTCATCCGTATCCGTTATGGCGCAATGATGCTGCCGCGCGGGCTCAAGCGGGGCGCCTTCATGGAACTCGACGAGCGCGATATCCGCTCGCTGGTGCAGGCCGCTGGCGCCAGCGGCGGCGGGGACAGAGATCGCCCTGCCCGTGGTGAAGGACGTGGCGAAAATCGTGGTGCCGTACGTTCGGAAGGGCGTGGAGACGGTCGCGGCGATGCGCGCCGCGAGGGGCGAGGCGACCAGCGGGCACCGGGCGGCGGCGAGGCAGGGCCTGCAGGCGGTGGTCGCAATCGGCGCCGCCGCGGCGCTGGACGCGGGCCGGGCCCGAACAATGCCAGCCAGCCGCGCACCGACGGCCCACCTGTCCAGGGTGGCAATGCCCCACGTGGTGGTGGCGGTGGCGGTGGCGGTGGCAATTTCGGCGGCGGCCAGGGTCAGCAGCGCCGCAGCAAGGATCGAAACAACGACCGGGGCGATCGCCAGGGCGGCGGCGCCTCACAGCCTGATCCCATGAAGACTTCGCTGGGCTACATTGGCGCGGACAGCTTCACGCGGCAGCGTCAGGGGGCCGGTGGCGGTGGACAGCGCCGCGGTGGCGGTGGGGGAGGCGGACGCGGAGGCGGCGGTGGCTTCGGTGGCGGTGGCCCACGCCGTGGCGGTGGTGGTGGTGGGGGCGGTGGTGGCCGCGGCCGATAGAGGCCTTTCGCGGTCATTTGTCATGGTGACCGGTTAAAATCATGGGCTTTGCCGAACTTTCCGGTTTGGCGAAGCCCAAAAACTCAAGCTCAGGAAAAACAAGCAATGGCTATCGAACGCACCCTCTCCATCATCAAGCCCGACGCAGTCGCCAAGAACGTCGTCGGCCAGATCTACGCCCGCTTCGAAGCTGCCGGCCTGAAAATCATCGCTGCCCGCATGGCACACCTGTCACGCGGTGAAGCAGAGCAGTTCTATTCTGTTCACAAAGAGCGTCCATTCTTCAAGGATCTGGTCGAATTCATGATCTCCGGTCCGGTGATGGTCACCGCGCTCGAAGGCGAAAACGCCATCATGAAGCACCGCGACCTCATGGGCGCGACCGATCCCAAGAAGGCAGCCCCGGGCACCATCCGCGCTGATTTCGCCGACAGCATCGACGCCAATGCAGTCCACGGCTCAGACGCTTCCGAAACCGCCCAGGTCGAAGTCTCGTTCTTCTTCCCTGGCATGAACATCTATTCGCGTTAAGCGAATCCTCATGCAATGACCGCCAACCTTCTGGATTTCGACCTGGAGGGTCTGGCCGCGTTTTGCGAGGGCCTGGGTGAAAAGCGCTTCCGCGCCACCCAGCTGTTCCGCTGGATACACCAGCGTGGCGCCCGGCAGTTCGACGACATGAGCGACCTTGCGAAGTCCCTTCGCGAAAAGCTCAAGACCACCGCCCGCGTCGAGGGCCTCGCCATCATTTCCCAGCAGGAATCCAAAGACGGCACGATCAAGTGGCTGTTCGATGTGGGCAACGGCGATGCGGTAGAAGCCGTATTCATTCCTGAAGACGACCGTGGCACGCTGTGCGTGTCCTCCCAGGCCGGCTGCGCCGTGGGCTGTCGTTTCTGCTCCACCGGCCACCAGGGGTTTTCGCGCAATCTCACCTCGGGCGAGATCGTCGCCCAGCTCTGGTTTGCCGAGCATTTCCTGCGCAAGCACCTCAATAGGGATGAACGCATCATCTCCAACGTCGTGATGATGGGCATGGGCGAACCGCTGCAAAACTACTCGGCGCTCGTGCCGGCGCTTCGGGTGATGCTCGATGACCACGGCTATGGCCTGTCGCGGCGCCGTGTGACGGTCTCGACCTCCGGTGTGGTTCCGATGATGGACCGGCTGGGCCTGGATTGCCCAGTGGCGCTTGCGGTGTCCCTGCATGCCCCCAACGACGAATTGCGCGACAACCTTGTTCCGTTGAACCGCAAGTACCCGCTGGCCGAGTTGCTGGACGCTTGCCGCCGCTATCTTGAACATGCGCCGCGCGACTTCATCACCTTCGAATACTGCATGCTTGACGGCGTGAACGACCAGCCGGAACATGCTGCGCAACTGGTCGATCTGGTCCGGGGACATGGCAAAAGCAGCGCAGGCGTGTCCTGCAAGATCAATCTCATTCCATTCAATCCGTTTCCGCAATCGGGTCTGACGCGTTCACCCCACAGACAGGTGATCGCATTTGCGAAAATCCTCAGCGATGCTGGTATCGTCACCACTGTGCGCAAGACCAGAGGGGACGACATCGACGCCGCATGCGGCCAGTTGGCCGGCGATGTCAGGGACCGCACCCGGGTTGACGAGCGAATCGCCCGGCAACGCACGGTGATGCTCAAGTCCGTGCCCTACAGCGCCCCCGTTGCCAAGGAGAATTGAGACCATGATGATGAGGACCGCCCTGCTGGTGGCCGCGGCTTTTTCGGTATTGGCCGGCTGCACCACGCCAATGAGCGCGGCGGGCGGCTCAGGCACCCAGCGCGACATCATCACCGAGTCGGACGAGCCCGAGTCGCGCCGGCGTGCCCGCATTCGCATGGAGCTGGCAGTCGGTTACTTCGAACAGGGCCAGACCACGGTTGCACTCGATGAATTAAAGCAGGTCATCGCCCAGGACCCCAGCTTTCCCGACGCCTACAACCTGCGCGGCCTCATCTACATGCGGCTGAACGACAACCGCCTGGCCGAAGACAGCTTCCGCCGGGCCGTCACGCTCAATCCCAACGATCCCAATGTGCAGCACAACCTGGGGTGGCTGATGTGCCAGATGGGCCGCTACGACGACGCCAAACGTTCTTTTGATGTCGTGATGTCCAGCGCCACCTATAACGGCCGCGCCAAGACGCTCATGGCGCAGGGTGTCTGCGAAGTGCGGGCCGGCAAGCTGGCAGAAGCGGAACGCACGCTGGCCCGCGCTTATGAGCTCGATGCGGCCAACCCGGTGACCGGATTCAACCTGGCCAACCTGCTCTACAAGCGCGGCGACTACAACCGGGCGCAGTTCTACATCCGGCGGCTGAACAATTCAGACATGGCGAATTCAGAAACACTCTGGCTCGGCATCAAGGTCGAGAGGCGCATGAACGACATGGTGGCTTTGCGGCAACTGGGCGAGCAGCTCAAGAAGCGTTATGCGCAATCACGAGAGGCGGGCCTGTACGAGCGGGGTTCATTCGATGAGTGACGAGTGGGGAGAGGGTCAAGCCATTGCGGCCGCCCCGATTGACGAAGGCCCGACAGCGGGTGCGCTCTTGCGGCAGGCACGTGAGGCAGCGGGCTTGCATGTCGCCGCACTCGCGGCAGCGCTCAAGGTGCCGGTGCCCAAGCTCGAGGCGCTCGAGAACGACCGCTACGACCTGTTGCCCGACAACGTTTTTGCGCGCGGTCTTGCGGCCAGCGTTTGCCGCACCTTGAAGATCGACCCGCAGCCGATCATGGAGCGGCTGCCGCAAAGGGCAACGCCCCGGCTGGTGCGAACCGATGAAGGGGTCAATGCGCCATTTCGCGCGGCGAGCGACGCGGCGCCTGCTAGCTGGTATTCGCAATTGACCCGCCCGGTTTCCCTGGCGGTGCTGGCGCTCCTGCTCGGTGCGCTGGTGCTGATCCTGCTGCCCGTAGGGCGCGAGGCCGTGTTGCCTGGCGCGCGGGTCGAAACGGCTCCGCTGCCGGCCGCCGCGCCGATGGTGATTCCCGGCGAGCCTGCGGCCCCAGCGGCTTCGGGTGCTGCAGCACCCACCGGTGCAGTAGATGTTTCTGCGGGTGCTCAAGCGCCTGCACCCTCGGCTTCCCCCGAGTCCACGCTTGCGCTCACGATGGCTCCCTCTGCATCCGTGGCAGCTGCATCGCTGGAGGTTGGCGCCAGCAGCGCTGCCGCGCCTGTCGAATCCGCCACTGCGCCCGGCTCCCCTGACGCGACGGTGGTGTTTCGTGCCAAAGGCCCGTCGTGGGTGGAGGTCACGGATTCAAAAGGCGTGGTCGCACTTCGCAAGGTGCTGGCCCCCGGCGAGGCGGCAGGAGCGAGCGGCGCATTGCCGTTGCGCGTCACCGTTGGGCGCATCGACATGACCGAAGTCGAAGTGCGCGGCAAGCGGTTCGACCTTGCGCCCCATTCCAGATCAGACAACGTTGCGCGGTTCGAGGTGAAGTGAAACCATGATCGAACCTTGTCTTCCGATTGAGCCGGCGCATCCGAAGCCCCGCCATACACGGCAGGCCCGGGCCCAGTGGGGCTCTCGAATCGTGACGATCGGCGGCGATGCACCCGTGCGCATCCAGTCGATGACCAACACCGACACGGTGGACGCGATAGGCACGGCCATCCAGGTGAAAGAACTGGCGATCGCGGGGTCCGAACTGGTTCGCATCACGGTCAACACGCCCGAGGCGGCAGCGCAGGTGCCCTACATTCGTGAACAGCTTGACCGGATGGGGATCGACGTGCCGCTGATCGGCGACTTTCACTACAACGGTCATCGTCTGCTGACCGATTACCCGGACTGCGCGCAGGCTTTGTCCAAGTACCGGATCAATCCCGGCAACGTCGGTAAGGGCGACAAGCGCGACCGGCAGTTCGGCCAGATGATCGAAGCGGCCATGCGCTACAACAAGGTCGTGCGTATCGGAGTCAACTGGGGCAGCCTCGACCAGGAACTGCTTGCCGACCTGATGGACACCAACAGCAGGCGCCCCGAACCCTGGGACGCCCGCTCGGTGATGTATGAAGCGCTCATCACGTCTGCCGTCGAGTCGGCGCAGCGCGCGGTCGAGATGGGCATGGATGCCAGCCAGATCATCCTGTCATGCAAGGTGAGCGGCGTTCAGGACCTGATCTCGGTGTACCGCGAACTGAGCAAGCGCTGCGACTATGCGCTGCACCTGGGCCTGACCGAGGCCGGCATGGGCACCAAGGGCACGGTCGCCTCCAGCGTGGCGCTGGGCATCCTCCAGCAAGAGGGCATTGGCGACACGATCCGCGTTTCGCTCACGCCCGCCCCGGGTGAGGCGCGAACCCAGGAAGTCGTGATCGCATCTGAAATCATCCAGTCGCTGGGCCTGCGCAGCTTCGTGCCGAGCGTGACTGCCTGTCCGGGTTGTGGCCGCACCACCAGCACAACCTTCCAGGAACTGGCCAAGCAGATCGACGACTACCTGCGCGCTCAGATGCCGGTGTGGAAAGCGAAGTACCCCGGCGTTGAAAGAATGAAAGTGGCCGTCATGGGCTGCATCGTCAACGGCCCCGGCGAAAGCAAGCATGCCGACATCGGCATCAGCCTTCCCGGCACCGGTGAAGCCCCCGCAGCGCCCGTTTTTATCGACGGGCAAAAGGCGCTCACCCTGCGCGGCGATAACATTGCCAGCGAATTCCACAAGCTCGTCGAAGACTACGTCGAAAAGCGTTACGGCCAAGTCGCCGCAAACGTCTGACCTCCAGAAAAAATGGCTGAAAAACTCAGTGCCGTCAAAGGCATGAACGACATCCTGCCCGCGAGCGTGCCGCGCAAGGAGATTCTTCCGCGCGCGGCGACCTGGCAGTGGTTCGACGAGGTCGTGCATCGCGTGATGGCGCGCTACGGCTACCAGTACATCGTGACGCCGGTCGTCGAGCCGACACAGCTGTTTGTTCGAGGCATTGGGGAAGTCACCGACATTGTCGAAAAAGAGATGTATTCGTTCACCGATTCGATGAACGGTGACAAGCTCACGTTGCGCCCCGAGGCTACCGCCGGCATCGTGCGTGCGGTGGTCGAGCACAACGCCCTGTACAACGGTCCCCTGCGCGTGTGGACGGCAGGGCCGATGTTCAGGCACGAACGTCCGCAGAAAGGGCGTTATCGCCAGTTCCACCAGCTGGACGTCGAGGCCCTGGGTTATGCAGGTCCGGATGTCGATGCCGAACTGATCCTCATGGGCCGCGCGCTCTGGCGCGAGCTGGGCCTGGTCGAAGGCGAACATTACCGGCTGGAGATCGGGACGCTGGGGCAACCCGCAGAACGGCTGGTACACCGCGCGGCGCTGGTGGAGCACTTCGAAAAGCATGCGGACCTGCTCGATGCAGAAGCCAAAGGCCGCCTGCACACCAATCCGCTGCGCATTCTCGACACGAAGAATCCGGCCATGCAGGAGGTGGTCGAATCAGCGCCGAAACTGATCGACTTCCTGGGCGAAGAATCGAAGCACCACTTCGATACGCTGCGCCGGCTGCTCGATGCCGCCGGCCAGCCGTACAGCATCAATACGCGCCTGGTTCGGGGGATGGATTACTACAACCTCACCGTCTTTGAATGGACGACCGACCGCCTCGGCTCGCAGGGCACCATCTGCGGGGGAGGGCGCTACGACGGCCTCATCGAACAGATGGGCGGCAAGGCGGCGCCAGCCATCGGCTTCGGGCTGGGCATCGAGCGGCTGCTGCTCTTGCTGCAGGAGATCGATGTTCCGGTTCCCGGCCGCGCGCCCGATGCCTATTGCGTCGTACCCTCGGAAGCGACGCTGGCGCGGTCAGTGCCCGTGGTGGAAAGCCTGCGCGCATCCGGCATCCGGGTCATCGTGCATTGCGGCGGCGGCAGCCAGAAGAACCAGATGAAAAAGGCCGACGCGAGCGGTGCGAACCACGCGCTGGTGTTCGATGAAGAAGCGGCGATGCTCGTGGTCAAGCCGTTGCGCAACCGCGCTGAACAGCCGCTTTCGATTGCCTTTGATGATCCGGATATCGCCGGGCGAGCTTTGGCGGCATTGCGCGCCTAACTACAATGGCCGGTTGGCAGGAAAAAAAGTAACCCATGGCAAAACCTCTGGACCTGGAAGAACAGGAGCAGCTCGACGAGATCAAGCACTTCTGGAAGCAATACGGCAACCTCATTACCTGGGTGTTGATCGCGGTTTTTGGCTCGATCGCCGGCTGGAACGGCTGGAACTACTGGCAGCGCACGCAGGCCGTGCAGGCCGCGACACTGTACGACGAAGTCGATCGTGCAGCGCAGGCCGGCGACGTGGCTCGGGTCGAGCGTGCCTTTGCCGACATGAAAGACAAATTCGGCGGCACCACCTATGCCCAGCAGGCTGGCATGCTGGCCGCCAAGGTCCAAATTGAAAAGGGCAACACGGATGCGGCCAAGGCTGCACTGAGCTGGGTCGCCGACAAGTCGTCCGACGAGGGTTATCAGGCCATCGCCCGTTTGCGCCTGGCAGGCGTTCTTCTCGAAGCCAAGGCCTACGACGAAGCGCTCAAGCAGCTGTCCGCAGAATTGCCCAAGGCATTTGAAGGCCTTGCGGCCGATCGCCGCGGCGACATCTTCAAGGCGCAGGGCAAGAAGGAAGAAGCCAAGAACGAATATGTCAAGGCGTACAAGGGTGTTGACGAACGCACCGAATACAAGCGGCTGCTTGCAGTGAAGCTTGGGGCGCTGGGCGTCGATGCCACCACGCTCGATCCTGCCCCTGCACCTTCCACCGCCGCCTCGGGAACCGCCAAATCATGATCCTCACTTCGCGCAATGCCGGTCCCTCGGCCCAGTCCGGCTTCTACCGTAATTCGCTCGGCGCCGTTACCCGGATCGCTGGCACCATCGCCCTGGTGGCAGGTCTAAGCGCGTGCCAGTACATGCCGCAGGTTTCGTCGCTGCCGTCGTTCCTGGGCGGCGGCTCGTCTGCGCCCAAGCCGGCAGAACTGCAACCCAACCCGTCGCTCATCCCGGTGCGCCAGGCTTGGTCGGCGCGCGTGGGTGCCGTCAACATGCCGCTGTCGGTGCAGGTCTCGGGCACGACGGTGGCCGTTGCCAGTGGTGACGGCGGCATCGCCCTCATTGATGCGGCAACCGGACGCGACATCTGGCGTGCCAGTGCAGGCGGACCCATTGCCGCAGGCGTTGGCAGCGACGGCCAGACAGCTGCGGTGGTGACACGGGGCAACGAACTGGTCGTCCTGTCCGCCGGCAAGGAAATCTGGCGTGCCAGGCTTGGCGCCAGCGGATACACGGCTCCGTTCATTGCAGGCGGCCGTGTCTTTGTCCTGACCGCCGATCGCGCCGTGAGCGCCTTTGACGGGCAAACCGGACGCAAGCTCTGGACACAGGTGCGCGCAGGCAGTGAACCGCTGGTGCTCAAGCACCACGGCGTGATGCTCGCTGTGGGCGACACGCTGATCGTGGGGATGTCGGGCCGGCTGATCGGCATGAACCCCACGACTGGCGCCGCCCGCTGGGAAGCACCAATTGCCTCGCCTCGTGGCATCAACGATGTCGAGCGGCTCGTCGATCTGGTGGGCACCGTGAGCCGCATCGAGAATTCGGTGTGTGCCCGCGCCTTCCAGGCGACTGTGGGGTGCATCGATGCGGCCCGCGGCATCGTTGGCTGGAGTCGTCCTGCAAACGGGGCGGAAGGCGTCAGCGGCGATGAACGCCTGGTCTTCGGCAGCGAATCGGACGGCAAGGTCATTGCCTGGCGGCGCGATACAGGCGAACGCGCCTGGATGACGGACAAGCTCCAGTTTCGGGGCCTGAGCGGGCCGCTATCGCTCGGCCGGTCCGTCGTAGTCGGCGATGCGAGCGGCTATGTCCACCTGCTATCGCGTGAAGACGGATCATTGCTCAACCGCGTGGCCACCGATGGCTCGGCGATTGCGGCTTCCCCGGTCGTTGCAGGCAACACACTGGTCGTGGTCACCCGCGCGGGCGGGGTGTACGGCTTTGTTCCCAACTAAACACAACCATAGGCCGGGCACGTGAAACCAGTCCTGGCTCTCGTCGGCCGACCCAACGTCGGCAAGTCGACACTCTTTAACCGCATGACCAAGTCGCGCGACGCCATCGTCGCTGACTTTGCGGGCCTCACCCGTGACCGGCATTACGGTAACGCCCGGCACGGCAAGCTCGAATTCATCGCCATTGATACGGGCGGTTTCGAGCCGACGGCCGAGAGCGGCATCTACATGGAGATGGCCAAGCAGACCCGGCAGGCTGTCGCTGAAGCGGATATCGTCATTTTCGTGGTGGATGCCCGGGGCGGCCTGACGGCGCAAGACCACGACATCGCCAATTACCTGCGCAAACTCGGCAAGCCCACGGTGCTGGCGGCCAACAAGGCCGAGGGCATGACCGAAGGCATGCAGGTGTCCGAGTTCTACGAGTTGGGCCTGGGCGAAGTGCACCCGGTTTCCGCTGCACACGGGCAGGGCATCCGCAGCCTGCTGGATGTGGCCTTCGAGTCGCTTCACCTGACCGAAGACGACGATAACGCCGAAGAAGCAGAAATCGGCGTCATCAAGCTTGCTGTCGCGGGGCGACCCAACGTCGGCAAATCGACGCTCATCAATACCTGGCTGGGCGAAGAGCGGCTGGTTGCCTTCGACATGCCTGGTACGACCCGCGACGCCATATCGATTCCGTTCGAGAGAGGTGGCCAGAAGTTCGAACTGATCGATACCGCGGGCCTGCGCCGCAAGGGCCGGGTGTTCGAGGCGATCGAGAAATTCTCGGTGGTCAAGACTTTGCAGGCGATCGAATCGGCAAACGTCGTGTTGCTGCTGCTCGACGCGACGCAGGGCGTTACTGACCAGGATGCGCACATCGCCGGATACATCCTGGAGAGCGGGCGCGCCGTGGTGCTTGCGATCAATAAATGGGACGCAGTCGATTCTTACCAGCGCGAGCAGTTGCTGCGCCAGATCGAGACGCGCCTGGTGTTCCTGAAGTTTGCCAAGATGCATTTCATCTCGGCGATCAAGCGTCAGGGGCTGGGTCCACTTTGGGGCGCGGTCGCCGAAGCCTACCGGTCGGCCAACATGAAGATGTCCACCCCCATCCTGACGCGGCTGCTGCTTGAAGCGGTGGCGTTTCAATCGCCCAAGCGCGCGGGCATGTTCCGCCCGAAGCTGCGTTACGCGCACCAGGGCGGCATGAATCCGCCGGTCATCGTGGTGCACGGCAATTCGCTCGAGCACGTCACCGAAGCTTACAAGCGCTTCCTCGAAGGTCGGTTTCGCAAGGAATTCAATCTTGTGGGCACCCCGCTTCGCATCGAGATGAAGACCTCGAAGAATCCCTATTCGGACAAGGATTCCGACTAGGTCAGGCGCAGGGTTCTGGCAGGTTTCGGGGAGCTTTCATGGCGAAAGATTTGCCCGGCACTTGAAGCCGGCGCGCCTGTCTCCAAATAGGCTTTGAAAACGCATGCAGCCTACTTCCAGCCTACAACGGCTGTGGTAAGGTGCAGATTCCAACAACATTTCCGAATGCGGAACACGGAGAAT
>JAZKFD010000283.1:0-3753 GCA_040386635.1 Pseudomonadota bacterium | reverse complement strand
TATCGTGAGCAACAAAGGGCAATTGCTACAAGACCCGTTCCTGAACACCTTGCGTCGCGAGCATGTTCCGGTCTCGATCTACCTCGTCAACGGCATCAAGCTGCAGGGCCAGATCGAGTCGTTCGATCAGTACGTCGTTCTGCTGCGCAACACGGTGACGCAGATGGTATACAAGCACGCCATTTCGACTATCGTTCCTGGTCGCGCTGTCAACTTTTCCACGGCCGAAAGCACCGAAGCCGGCGCAGCCTGATAGCGGCGCTACGGGCGAGGATGCCGGGCTCTGATACCTGAGTAACCACGCCCCTTATTACGCCTTGAGCATTAACGACACGCCCGCATCCGCATCCGCAGCGCCCACCATCCTTGTGGGCGTCGATCTCGGATTGCCTCATTTCGACGCAGAGCTCGAAGAGCTTGGGCTTCTTGCCCAGACCGCGGGCCTCGATCCCGTGGCTCGCATCACCTGCAAGCGCAAGGCGCCCGATGCTGCGCTTTTCATCGGCAAAGGCAAGGCCGACGAAATCAAGATGCTGGCCGATGAAATCGGCGCGACTGAAGTTCTATTTGACCAAGCCTTGAGCCCGGCGCAGCAGCGCAACCTCGAGCGCCACCTCGACCGGCCCGTCAACGATCGCACATTGCTCATCCTTGAGATCTTCGGTCAGCGGGCACGCAGTCACGAAGGCAAGCTTCAGGTCGAGCTCGCCCGCCTGCAGTACGTGAGCACCCGTCTTGTACGGCGCTGGTCTCACCTGGAGCGCCAGACTGGCGGTGCTGGTGTTCGTGGGGGACCGGGCGAAAAGCAGATCGAGCTTGACAGGCGAATGGTGGGCGACGCCATCAAGCGCACGCGCGAGCGGCTTGAAAAACTCAAGAAGCAGCGCCAGACCCAGCGCCGCCAGCGCGAACGCAGGGGCGCATTCAACATCTCGCTCGTGGGCTACACCAACGCCGGCAAATCGACATTGTTCAATGCCTTGGTGAAGGCGCGTGCCTATGCCGCCGATCAGCTCTTCGCCACGCTGGACACCACCACTCGGCAGCTCTATCTGGCCGATACGCAAAATGAAAATGGTGTCGGACGTTCTGTTTCCCTGTCGGACACGGTGGGATTCATCCGCGACCTGCCGCACGGACTGATCGAAGCTTTCCGCGCCACGCTCCAGGAGGCCGCCGATGCCGACCTGCTGCTGCATGTGGTGGATGCAGCCAATCCCAATCACCCTGAACAGATCGCCGAAGTGCAGGCTGTGCTCCAGGAAATCGGCGCCGGCGACGTTGCGCAAATTCTTGTCTTCAACAAGATCGATGCGCTCGACGAGAGCCGCAAGCCCCAGCGCATGGTTGATGTGTTCGATCTGCAGGGGGTGTCGGTTCCGCGCGTGTTCGTCAGTGGCCGTACGTCTGAAGGCGTTGCGGAACTGCGCAGGCAACTGGCACTCGAAGTGACAAGGCGAAGCGCCCCCGCCGACGACGAACGCGATAACCCTGAAGTTCACGAGGCTCCGGTCTGATTCGGCACAATGCGGCCAGACACGTCCGAGCACAATACGCACCAGAGCAACGCCACCAAAGCAAAACGAGACTAACGCGCAAATGAATCTCCACCTACCTTGGGCAGGGTTGAAAGGCCGCATCGCAGGCCTGTTCAATCTCAATGATCCCCGCTGGGGCCGCGGCGGCGATGACAACAAGCCGCCCGAGAACAATAAGCCCGAGAACAACGGCGGCCGCAACCAGGGCCCCAATCAGGGTCCGCCCGACCTGGACGAACTGTGGCGCGATTTCAATCGTAAGCTCGGCGGCCTGTTCGGCGGCAAGGGTAAGCGCGGCGATGACAAGGGCGGCGGCGGGTTTGGCGGTGGCGGCGGTGGGTTCAACCCCGACATGAAGAGCGCTGGTATCGGAGCCGGCCTCGTGGTTGCCGTGGTCGTGCTGATCTGGCTCGGTACGGGTTTCTTCATCGTGCAGGAAGGCCAGCAAGCCGTCATCACCCAGTTCGGCAAGTACCGCTCCACGGTCGGTGCCGGTTTCAACTGGCGCCTGCCTTACCCGGTCCAGCGCCACGAAATCGTGCAGGTCACGCAGACGCGATCGGTCGATATCGGACGCGACACCATCATCAAGGCCACGGGTCTTCGCGACTCGGGCATGCTGACCGAAGACGAAAACGTCGTCGAAATCAAATTCGCCGTGCAGTACCGCCTGAAGGACGCCCGCGCCTGGTTGTTCGAGAGCCGCAATCCTCAGGACGCCGTGGTGCAGGCGGCAGAGACGTCGGTTCGCGAAGTCGTGGGCAAGATGAAGATGGACACGGTGCTGGGTGAAAAGCGCGATTCCATCGCCCCCGAGGTCCGCAAGTCCATGCAGGCGATCCTTGACCGGTACAACGTCGGCGTTGAAATCGTCGGTATCAACCTGCAGCAGGGCGGGCCACGTCCTCCCGAGCAGGTGCAGGCCGCATTCGACGATGTGCTCAAGGCTGGCCAGGAGCGTGAACGCACCAAGAACGAGGCCCAGGCTTACGCCAATGACGTGATTCCGCGTGCCGTCGGTACGGCTTCGCGCCTGAAGGAAGATTCCGAGGCCTATAAGGCGCGTATCGCAGCGCAGGCTCAAGGTGATTCGGAGCGCTTCAAGTCGCTCCTGACCGAATACCAGCGCGCGCCGCAAGTCACGCGCGACCGCCTCTACATCGAAGCGATGCAGCAGATTTATTCCAGCGTCACCAAGGTCATGGTCGATTCGCGCCAGGGCAACAACCTGTTGTACCTGCCGCTCGACAAGATCATCCAGCAGACCGGCCAGCCTGCGGGTGCGGCCGCCGGTGAAACACCCGTCGCACCGGCCGCGCCGGCCGCAGCGCCAGCCGCGCCGGTCGATGCCCGCAGCCGCGATGTTTCGCGCACCCGCGAACGCGAAACGCGCTGAGGAGCCAGCAATATGAACAGAATCGGATTTATTGCATCCATCGCCCTGGTTGCGCTGGCCCTTTTGAGCTCCATGCTCTTCGTGGTTGACCAGCGCCAGTTCGGCGTCATCTACTCCCTGGCTGAGATCAAGCAGGTGATTCGCGAGCCGGGCCTTTACTTCAAGTTGCCGCCACCGTTCCAGGACGTGAAGTATCTGGACAAGCGCCTTCTGACGCTCGACAGCAACGACAGCGAGCCGATCAACACCGCCGAAAAGCAGCGCCTGGTGATCGACTGGTACCTGCGGTGGCGCATCGTCAATCCGTCGGAATACATTCGCGCACTTGGCGTGGACGAGGCAGCCGGCGCCAGCAAGCTCGCCCAGGAAGTGCGCAACGCGTTCACCGAAGAGATCGGCAAGCGCACGGTGCGCGAACTGATTTCCACCAAGCGCGAAGAGCTGATGTCAGAAGTGCAACGCGAAGTGCTTGAAAAGCTCAAGGGTCGCAACTGGGGAATCGAAGTGGTCGATGTGCGGATGACGCGTGCCGACTATGTCGAGACCATCACTGAATCGGTCTACCGCCGCATGGAAGCCGAGCGCAAGCGGGTGGCCAACGAGCTGCGCTCCACCGGTGCGGCCGAAGGCGAGAAGATCCGCGCCGATGCCGATCGCCAGCGCGAAGTCACGGTCGCCAATGCCTATCGCGATGCACAGAAGGTCAAGGGCGAGGGCGATGCCCTGGCCGCAGCGAGCTACGCGGAAGCGTTTGGCCGCGATGCACAGTTCGCGCAGTTCTACCGCAGCCTGGAGGCCTACAAGGCCAGCTTCAACAAG
>JAZKFD010000282.1:0-13879 GCA_040386635.1 Pseudomonadota bacterium | reverse complement strand
TGACGTTCCAGTCGATGTGGCGCACGTCGTCCTGGTGCTGGTATTCGCGCAGGTCGGCCAGGTCCAGCCCCGAGCCGCGCATCAGTGTGCGGTAGTCACCCTGCAGGAGGCCGTCGAGCCGCCGGATGACCGACCATTCGAGGCGGCGCAGGATGTGTTCGGCGGATGCTGCGGATGAGGGGCGAGGGGCTTCGACAAGCTCAGCCCGAACGGGCTTTTGGCTGCGAGCGCCCGCGTCCTCTGAACCTGAAACGGCCGTTCGCCCTGAGCCTGTCGAAGGGCTCCGGAATTTAAGCAGCCAGTTTTTCATGTTCCAGCGGCTTTGGCGGCGATGGAATCTTCGCCATGATTTTTCCGACGATCGCGTCAGCCGTGAGACCCTCGGACAAAGCCTCGTACGACAGCACCAGCCGATGCCGCAGCACGTCGGGAATCAGATCGGTCATGTCTTCGGGAAGCGCGTAGGTGCGACCGCGCAGCATCGCGAGCGCGCGCGCACCTTCGACCAGGTTGATGGTGGCGCGCGGACTGGCGCCGTAGGTGATGAACGGACGCAATTCCTTCAGGCCGTGTTTTTCGGGCGTGCGTGTCGCAGATACCAGCCTCACCGCATATTGCGTGAGCGACGGGTCCACATAGACGCGCCTACATTCCTGCTGAAGCGCTGCCAGCTGCTCGGTTGTAGCAACCTCGCTCACCGTGACCGCAGGGCCGGTGACCCGTTCCACGATCACGAATTCTTCTTCATCGGTCGGGTAATCGACCAGCACCTTCATCATGAAGCGATCGACCTGCGCTTCGGGCAGCGGATAAGTGCCTTCGGTTTCGATCGGATTCTGGGTCGCCATCACCAGGAATGGATTGGGCACCTTGTGCGTCTCGCCCGCGATGGTGACCTGCCGCTCCTGCATGACTTCGAGCAATGCGCTTTGCACCTTGGCGGGCGCGCGGTTGATTTCGTCGGCCAGCAGCAAGTTGGTGAACACCGGACCCAGCGACGTGCTGAATTCGCTGTTCTTCTGGTTGTAGACGCGCGTGCCAACCAGGTCCGCTGGCACGAGGTCAGGTGTGAACTGGATTCGCTTGAACTGGCCGCGCATCGTGTTGGCGAGCGTCTTGACGGTCAGTGTTTTTGCGAGACCCGGGACCCCCTCCACCAGCAGGTGCCCCTGCGCGAGCATGGCCACCATCACGCGTTCGAGGAACCGGTCCTGGCCCACCACGACGCGTTTGACCTCATAGAGGATCTGCTCCATCAACTGTGCGGTGTCGGTGTCCTGGCGAATGTCTGGATTCATGGGCTTGGGTCTCTTGAATGCTTGGATGATCTAGAAGGGTGGCAGGCCGGCGGCACTGGCCGCATTCTCGATCGGCACGGCAAAGCCGATGCCGATGAAGGTGCGCGCCGGTGTCGGATTGAGAATGGCCGTGACGATGCCGACCACTTCGCCATCCATGGTCACGAGCGGGCCCCCCGAATTGCCGGGATTGGCAGCCGCGTCGAACTGGATGAGGTTCTTCATTTCCTGCTTGCTGTCGGGCGAGCGGAACACGCGCTTCATGCCGGAAATAACACCCGCAGATGCAGATGGGCCGATGCCGAACGGGAAGCCGACCGCAAGAACCTTGTCGCCGGGCGCGAGATCGTTGGTGGACCGCATGGTCGCCGCGATCATGTCATCGGGAATCTTGCTGGCCTGCAGCACGGCCAGATCGTTCTCGGGCTGCGCGCCCGTGATGGTGGCCGTCGCTTCCAGGCCATCGGAGAACACCACCTTGATGCGGTCCGCGCCCGATACGACGTGCAGGTTGGTGAGAATCACGCCCTTGTCGATGATGACAACGCCGGTGCCCACGCCGTACTCGACTTCTTCTTCCTCGGCGCCCGAAGGCCCCATGTTCTCGGACGGCAGCGCCGGGCCAAGCGGCCTGGGCTTGGCGCTTCGGGCAGCTAGTTCCTTGTCGTCCTTCAGGCGGCTTTTCTTGACGTAGCTCATCACCCGGACAACCGATGGCCTCACGTTTTCATAGGCCCGGGCGTATTCCGAGGGCATGACCTGCGTCTCCATCGTCTTCATGACGGCGGCGTTGATGTCATCCTGGGTGAGTTTGCGCTGGCCCGTCTTCAGGCCCAGCGCCACGCTGGTAGCAAGTGCAATGGCCAGCAGCAGGATGGCGGACCAGAGCAGGGCAGGGCTCGACAACGAAAAGCGGCGTGCCCGCGGCTTGGAATCGGCTGTAGCCACAGCAGCTTCGCCCGGGGGTGGAGAGGGCTCCGGCCGGGCGGTCCGGCTCGAACTGTAAAGGGCAGGCCTGCGCATTCGTTCACCTATGAAAACCGGAGAGAAACGGGCAAACACACGGTATCACGGTTTGCTGCGCACTGCACAAACCGTGCGGCATGATGGGGGCAATGCCGACCTGGATCGATACCCATTGCCACCTGGACGCACCGGAGTTCGAACCCGACCGCGCGGCCGTTC
Organism: Pseudomonadota bacterium; assembly: GCA_040386635.1. Classification (GTDB taxonomy): domain Bacteria; phylum Pseudomonadota; class Gammaproteobacteria; order Burkholderiales; family Burkholderiaceae_C; genus Ramlibacter. Next base: position 11,396 of record JAZKFD010000282.1, on the reverse strand, counting down.
GCGACCGTGCCCATGCGGCGGGGGTTGAACACTGCGTGCTGCCTGCTGTTGAGGTTGCCAATTTCGAGGCGGTGCGGGAGCTCGCGCACCGGCATGGCGACAGTTATGCACTGGGAATACACCCACTGTGTACCGCAGCTGCGACCGAGTCCGACCTCCAGACGCTGGACGATGCGCTGACGCGATTACGCGATGACCCCCGCCTGGTTGCCGTCGGCGAGATCGGCCTGGACCTGTTCGTTCCCGGCCTTGACTTTGCCCGGCAGGAATTCTTCTACAAAGAGCAGCTGACTCTCGCGCGCAAGCACGGGCTGCCGGCGATCCTGCATGTGCGCAAATCGGCCGACCAGCTGCTCAAGCACTTGCGGCGCATCTCGGTGTCGGGCATTGCCCACGCCTTCAACGGCAGCCAGCAGCAGGCGATGAGCTTTATCGACCTCGGCTTCAAGCTGGGCTTTGGGGGGAATGTGACCTATGAGCGGGCTCAGCAAATCCAGCGTCTTGCGGCTGCACTGCCCTTGTCGGCCATCGTGATGGAGACGGATTCCCCGGATATTCCCCCGCACTGGCTCTACCGTACGGCGCAGGAGCGGGCGCAGGGCCAGGACCAGGGCCGCAACGAGCCGGCTGAGCTGCCGCGCATCGCTTCCATGCTGGCAGAGCTGCGGTCAATCGATGCAGGGGATCTGGCTGGTATTGCCAGGCTCAACAGCATCGAGGCATTGCCCAAACTTGCTGGCCTGCTCAAGCCCTGACACGCCGGCCTTTCCAGGCCCCGGCTTTTAAGCTGCCACGCGCTGGACCGTCGGCGTTTCGGGTACCGGATAACCCGCAGCGCCGAAGGTCTCCACGATCGCCTGGTGCGTGGCGAAAAGCACCTGCCCGTAGTTGTCGTTGTGGGTGTAGGGCCTCACCGCAAGCAGCGGCCCTTCCGGGGTGAACTGCAGGATCTGGATCTCGGGAGCGGGTTCGGTCGCGACGTTTGGAATCTTCGCAAGGGCCGCCCGTAGTTTTTCGATGGCCTCTTGCGGGTTCACGCTGTTGGCGATCTTCACCGTGGTGTCAACGCGCCGCGTCGGCAACGTGCTGAGGTTCTGGATGGTGTCCGCCAGTACCTTGTTGTTGCCGATGAGGGCGGTGGTGTGGTCACCGGTCACCAGCGTGGTGCCGAAAAGGCCGAGTTCCAGAACCTTACCATTGACGCCGGCAATGATCACCGTGTCGCCCACCTTGTAGGGCCGCAGCACCTGCAGGAACACGCCGGCGGCAAAGTGCTGGAGCAACCCGCCCCATGCGGTGCCGATCGCCAGTCCGACGCCCGCCAGCAGTGCGGCAAACGAGGTCGTCTTGACGCCGAAGATGTCCAGCACCGCCAGGATCAGCAGCACATTGAGGGCCACCGAGATGGCCTGCGACAGGTAGCGCGACAGCGTGATGTCGATGCGCTTGCCGCGTTCGAGCCCGGCGAACGCCAGCCGCTTGATCCAGCCGATGACCCAGCGCCCGATGATCCAGACGGCCAGCGCGCCCAGCACCTTGACTGCGAAATCCACGCCGCGCGTGCCAATGAAACCCATCACCAAACTCGTGTCCAACATGTCCGCTCCGCTGCTGCGTGTGATCAACGCGGCAATTTTGCACGATGCGCATGGTCATAATCTGCGGCTGTGAAAGCCCAACCTGACATGCATGCCGAAGTGAATTTCTCCGACCACGGCGACGTGCGCTATCTGCATCTGGGAACCGAATGGGTCCAGGGCTCCATGCTGCTGGACAAGCCGTTCGAGCTGGAGCTCGAGTATGTGCAGCGCATGATGGCCTGGCTTTTGTTCGTGGAGCCCGCCACCGTGCCCCGGCGCCATGCCATGCAGCTGGGACTGGGCGCCGCGTCCCTGACAAAATTCTGCTGGCGCAAGTTGCGCATGAAGACCACCGCCATCGAGCTCAATCCGCAGGTCGTGGCTGCGTGCCGCCTGTGGTTCAAGTTGCCGGCCGATGACGCCAGGTTGTCGGTCGTGCTGGGTGACGCAGCCGAAGTGGCGCACCACGAACACTGGCACGGACAGGTCGATGCCTTGCAGGTGGACCTGTATGACCAGGAGGCGGCAGGCCCGGTGCTCGACTCCAGCGGGTTTTATGCCGATTGCCGCAAGCTGCTCACCGAGGACGGTTGCATGACGGTGAACCTGTTTGGCCGCTCGTCCAGTTACGAGGAGAGCGTCAAAAAAATTGCCAGTGCATTCGGTGGCGATGCCTTGTGGTCGTTCCGGCCCACGCGCGAAGGCAACACCATCGTGCTGGCGCTGCGGACGCCCCAGCACCCGAACCGCGAAACGCTGGCTGCGCGCGCCGAAACGATTGAAACCCGCTGGGGGCTGCCCGCGCGCAAGTGGTTGCGGGTTTTCAAGCCAGTCGAGTCCCCATGACCTTGACCGCCGGACCCCGCCCGATGAACCGGCTGCCATTTCAGGGCCCGCTGGACTGGCGTAGCCTTGTTGAATGGCTCAGCCAGGATGGCGTCATCTCGGCCGAGGAAGCGCGCCGCACGATTGCCCGGTGCGCGCAGGCAGAAAGCGTCCAGCATCCGCTGGTCAGGCTGGCGGCCGTGGCGATGGCGCGGCAAAGCGACGGCAAGCCGCTGGATATCGAATCGCTCACGCAATGGCTGGCGGTACGCGCCGACCTGGCCTACCTTCGGATCGATCCGCTCAAGGTTGACGTGGGCAAGGTGGCCGACACGATGAGCGCGGCATATGCCGAACGGCACCGCGTCCTGCCCGTCCAGGTGACGTCCAGCGAAGTGGTGGTCGCGACCGCCGAGCCGTTCCTACAGGACTGGGTCGCCGAGGTCGAGCGGCAGTCCAGGCGCCGGGTGCGGCGCGTGGTTGCAAGTCCGCTGGACATCCACCGGTACACGGCGGAATTTTTTGCGCTCGCCAAGTCGGTTCGTGCGGCGCAGCGCTCCGGCGGCAACGCGGGCGCGGCGAGTTTCGAGCAGCTCGTCGAGCTGGGCAACCGCAAGCAGCTCGATGCCAATGACCAGGGCGTGGTGCAGGTTGTCGACTGGCTCTGGACCTATGCATTCGACCAGCGCGCCAGCGATATCCACCTGGAACCGCGGCGCGAACAGGGCGTGATCCGGTTTCGTATCGATGGCGTCCTGCATCCCGTCTATCAGATGCCCATGGGCGTGCTCAACGCCATGACGGCGCGCATCAAGCTGCTCGGGCGCATGGACGTGGTTGAAAAGCGCCGACCGCAGGACGGCCGCATCAAGACCCGAAACCCCCGCGGCGACGAGATCGAGATGCGCCTGTCCACGCTGCCCACCGCTTTTGGCGAAAAGATGGTCATGCGGATCTTCGATCCCGACACGGCCGTCAAGGACCTGGACGCCCTGGGCTTTTCGCCGCACGACGCGCAGCGCTGGGAGGCCCTGGCCCGGCGCCCTTACGGGATCATCCTGGTGACAGGGCCGACGGGTTCCGGCAAGACGAGCACGCTTTATTCAACGCTCAAGCGCATCGCGACTGAAGAAGTCAACGTCAGCACGGTAGAAGACCCGATCGAGATGATCGAGCCATCGTTCAACCAGACGCAGGTGCAGCCCCACCTGGATTTTGGTTTTGCCGAGGGCCTGCGCGCATTGATGAGGCAGGACCCCGACATCATCATGGTGGGCGAGATCCGCGACCTGGCCACCGCCGAGATGGCGGTGCAGGCGGCGCTCACCGGACATCTGGTGTTTTCGACCCTGCACACCAATGATGCGCCCTCTGCCATTTCGCGCCTGCTGGAACTGGGAATTCCGGCCTACCTCATCAATGCGACGATGCTGGGTGTCTTGGCGCAGCGCCTGGTGCGGACCCTGTGCAGGCAGTGCCGCGAACCCGATACCGCGGCAACGCGCGAATCGCTGGATCCGATCATCAAGCCCTGGAAGATCACCGGGGGCTTCAAGCCCTACAAGCCGGTCGGATGCGTCGATTGCCGGATGACCGGGTTCCTGGGGCGCATGGGCCTGTATGAACTCCTGACAGTGAGCGACGCCTTCAAGGACAAGGTCAGCAAGGAGCCGAGCATCGATGTGCTGCGCCGCCAGGCCGTCGCCGATGGAATGCGCCCCCTGCGCCTGGCCGGTGGCCTCAAGGTTGCGGAGGGGCTCACGACGCTCGAAGAGGTGCTGACGGCCACGCCGCCGCTCGAATGAGTAGGTGAAACCCACAACCACGAGTCGGACTATTCCACCCACAATGCGCCATCGAGTCAGTTTCGAGGAGACGCGTTGTGAAAATAAAGAGCCAGAAGGACTTCTTCTCCGGCCTCATGTTCCTTGTCGTCGGCATCGCCTTCGCCTGGGGCGCCAGTACCTACAACATAGGCACCGGCGCCCGGATGGGTCCGGGTTACTTTCCCCTGGTGCTTGGCGTGCTGCTGGCCGGCATCGGCGCCTTCACCATCTTCGAGGCCATGGTTGTCGAAACCGAAGATGGCGAGCCCATCGGCAGTTTCGCCTGGCGACCGCTTTGCTTCATCATCGGATCCAACGTCGTGTTCGGCATCCTGCTGGGCGGACTTCCCAAGCTCGGCATTCCGTCTTTCGGCCTGATCGTCGCGATCTACGCGCTCGTGTTCATTGCCGCACAGGCGGGGGATGAATTCAAATGGAAAGAGGTTCTCGTGCTGGCCACGATTCTTGCCGTTGGCAGCTACCTCGCGTTCATCATGCTGCTCAAGCTGCAGTTCCCGGTCTGGCCCAGTTTCATCGTGGGCTAAAAAAGGCATAACAAAATGGACCTGTTTACCAACCTCTCGATCGGCTTCGGCGTCGCTTTCACGCCGATCAACCTGCTTTACTGCTTCATTGGCTGCGTGCTGGGCACGCTGATTGGCGTGCTTCCCGGCATCGGACCGGTGGCGACCATCGCCATGCTCCTGCCGGCCACCTACGCGCTGCCGCCGGTGTCCGCCCTCATCATGCTCGCGGGCATTTACTACGGAGCGCAGTACGGCGGGTCAACTACCGCCATCCTGGTGAACCTGCCAGGGGAGTCGTCCTCGGTGGTGACAGTGATCGACGGTTACCAGATGGCCAGGCAGGGCCGAGCGGGGCCGGCGCTGGCTGCCGCCGGCATCGGTTCGTTCTTCGCGGGCTGCGTGGGCACCCTGATCCTGGCTTCGTTTGCCGCCCCACTCACCGAAGTGGCGTTCAAGTTCGGCCCGGCCGAGTATTTCTCGCTGATGGTGCTGGGCCTGATTGGCGCGGTGGTGCTGGCCTCTGGCTCGCTCATCAAGGCAATCGGCATGATCGTGCTGGGGCTGCTGCTCGGCCTGATCGGAACGGACGTGAACTCGGGCGTTGCCCGCTATTCATTCGATATTCCAGAACTCACCGACGGCATCGGCTTCATCGTGATCGCGATGGGTGTGTTCGGCTACGGCGAAATCATCAGCAACCTGGGCAAGCACGCCGACGAGCGCGCGGTCTTCACGGCACGGGTGACCGGCCTGTTCCCCACGAAAGAAGATTTCCGCAACATGATCCCGGCCATCCTGCGCGGAACCGCGCTGGGTTCGACACTGGGAATCCTGCCGGGCGGCGGCGCGCTGCTGTCCGCTTTCGCGGCCTACACGATCGAGAAAAAAACCAAGCTGCGTCCGGGCGAAGTGCCTTTCGGCAAAGGCAACATTCGCGGCGTGGCAGCTCCCGAGTCGGCCAACAATGCCGGCTCCCAGACCTCCTTCATTCCGCTGCTGACGCTGGGCATTCCACCCAACGCCGTGATGGCGCTGATGGTGGGCGCGATGACCATCCACAACATCCAGCCGGGCCCGCAGGTGATGACCAGCAACCCGCAGCTGTTCTGGGGCCTGATCGCCTCGATGTGGATCGGCAACGCGATGCTGATCATCCTGAACCTGCCGCTGATCGGCATGTGGATCAAGCTCCTGACCGTTCCCTATCGCTGGCTGTTCCCGGCCATCGTGCTGTTCTGCGCCATCGGCGTTTACTCCACGAACAACAACACCTGGGATATCTGGATGGTCGCGATCTTCGGTGTGATCGGGTACATCTTCATCAAGCTCGGCGCAGAACCGGCACCCTTGTTGCTCGGCTTCATCCTGGGCCCAATGATGGAAGAGAACCTGCGGCGCGCCTTGCTGCTGTCGCGTGGCGACTGGAGTGTGTTTGTCACCCGTCCCCTATCGGCAGGCCTGCTTGCAGCGGCAGTGCTACTCATCGTGATCGTGGCGTTGCCGGCGGTCAAGAACAAGCGCGAGGAAGCGTTCGTCGAGGTTGACTGAACGCCGGCGCGAACATCGTCCGCATACAGACGGCGCCTTCGGGCGCCGTTTTGCATTCACGATGCATTCATGATGCTTTCGTGAACCGGGCGGACCGCAGCCCGGCTTTGAGACAATGCGCGACCAGCCAGGAATGGGACGAATGCCGCCGATCAAGAACCATCCGCAGCGCATCGCGCTGCACAACGAAATTCATGCGCGCCCGCCCGAGGCCATGGGCGCACCGCTGGCCTTGTCGCACATCGTCATGCTTGCTGACGCAAAGCAGCGCGATGCCAGCCGTGAACACATCGCGGCATTGGCGCGGGACCATCATCTGCCGCAGCCGGACGGCCAGTCCAACCACATGCGAATGGACCTGGGCGCGTTCCGTGTCCGCTGGGAACTGCACACGGAGTTCGTGACGTGGAGTTTTTCGCGACCGATCGATGCAGCGGGGTTTGGCGGGCGCGAACCTGCGACTGCGATTGATGCGGTGCCCCAGGACTGGCTTGCCGGGCTGCCCGGCCAGTGCCTGGCAAGCGTGCACCTGTGGGCGTTGCCAACGGACTCGCTGGGCGATACCGCAGTGGTCCGGCAGGCGCTCAACGAGGACACGCTGGTCGGATCGAAAGTGGCCGACGCACAGGGCGAGGTCTACACCGATTTCGCCGTGCACGCTGATGGCTTCTCGCGCATGGTGCTGCTGGCGGCCAGCCTGACGCCTCGCCGGCTGGGACGCCTGGTGCAGCAGCTTCTGGAGATCGACACCTATCGCATGGCCGCCTTGCTGGGACTTCCCGCAGCGCGTGAAGCGTCCGCCGTACTGGCCTTCGCCGAGCGCGAGCTGGCGGAACTGGCCGGTTCCATCCGCGAGGCAGGGCGCCACGAGGAGCCACAGTTGCTCGACCGTCTGACCAAGCTGGCCGGAGAGGTTGAGAGCCAGTACGCGGCGACGCACTCGCGTTTTTCTGCGAGCTCGGCCTATTTCGAGCTGGTCGATCGCCGCATCGGTGACATCGCCGAGTCGCGGCTGGCTGGCCTGCAGACCATTGGCGAATTCATGGAGCGGCGCATATCGCCGGCCCGCGCGACCTGCGAGTGGGCCACGCGCCGCCAGGATGCCCTGTCCCAGCGCGTTTCGCGCATCAGCAACCTGCTTCGTACCCGTGTGGAAATCGAGCAGCAACAAAGCAGCCAGGCACTGCTCGCCACGATGAATACGCGCCAGGGCCTGCAGCTGAAGTTGCAGGCCACGGTCGAAGGCCTCTCGGTCGCGGCCATTACTTATTACATCGTGGGACTGGTGAGCTATCTGGCCAAAGGCGCGCACGGACTGGGCTGGCCCTGGAGCGCCGAGATCAGCGCGGCCGCCGCGATTCCGGTCGTGGCGCTGGGCGTGTGGTGGTCGATGCGACGCCTGCACCTGCGCGTGTTCAGGGATTGAGGGCAACAATGGGACGAATTGATTGATGATCACTTTTCATTCGGCTTTGCATGAGCGTCATGCGCCTTCGCGGGAATACTTTCGCGGTGAGCTGGTGCCCTGTTTTGAAAAGCCCGCGCGCGCGCGGTACGTGCTCGATGAACTCAGGGCGCGGGGGCATGACATTCGCGAACCGTTTGCCGATAGCCGCCAGGTTCTGGCCCAGGTCCATTCGCCGCGCTACCTGGCCTTTCTGGAGTCGGTCTGGTCGCAATGGCTCTCGCTGGATCCGGCGAACGCCAGTGTCCAGCCCTTTCCTTCAGTCTGGCCGGTACGCACGCTGCGTGACGATGTCGAGCCGGCGAATTTCATTGCGCGGCTGGGCCTGTATTCGATGGACAACGGCACGCCGGTCTCTGCGGGCACGTGGGCGGCTGCCAAGGCTGGCGCGGATGCAGCGGCCAGCGCGGCGCAGTTGTTGTCAGGTGGCGAGAGCCGTGTGTTCTGCGGGACGAGGCCGCCGGGCCATCACGCCGGCCCCGACTTCATGGGGGGCTATTGCTTTCTGAACAATGCGGCCGTGGCGGCGCAGTCACTGATCAACACAGGTTGCGAGCGAGTCGCCGTGTTGGATGTGGACTACCACCATGGCAACGGCACGCAGAGCATTTTCTATGGGCGCAGCGACGTCATGTTCGTGAGCATTCACGGCGATCCGATAACCGAATATCCGTTCTATCTGGGCCACGCGGATGAGACGGGGGCGGGCGCCGGCGAGGGCTTCAACCTGAATCTGCCGCTTGCGGCGGGCACCGGCGCAAAGGAGTGGTTCGACGCGCTGGATATCGCCTGCTCACGAATCAGGGCGCAAGGCGCGCAAGCGCTGGTTGTCTCGCTGGGCCTGGACACGTTCGAAGGCGACCCGATCTCGAAGTTCAGGTTGACGAGCACCGACTACCTCCGGCTTGGCGAGCGGATCTCTGAAATCAACCTGCCGTGCGTGCTGGTGCTGGAGGGTGGATACGCGGCGGCGGAGCTGGGCGTCAACGCCTGCAATGTGCTGGAAGCGTTGAGATAGCCGCAAGCCTTCAGGCCGTGCCCGCCGCCTTCGGGCGCGCCCCAGCGGGACCGCCCGCCTCTAGCCTGGCCTTCACCGCCGGGGTGTTGCACTTGGCGGCATAGTTGACCTTCACTTCAGTGCCGGCTGCACCCTCGACCGAGAAACAATCCATTTCCAGCTTCATGTTCAGTGGCTTCAGGATCGCTTCCTGAACGATGTCTCCCGGATTGCCATCGGGCAATTGCACCTGGTAGCGACCGTTGTCGCCCAGCGACTGCGCGTCAAGCACGGTGCGCAATCCTCGCAGTTCCCTCAACATCACGGCACTTGCGTTGCGCTGCAGGCCGGTGACGATCAGGTTGGTCTTCTGGGTACGAAAAGCGAAATGCTGCAGAAAGAATTTGCCGGAGAATTCGTCCCCCACCAGCTTGCCGATGTCCGTCAGCGCCTGTTCTTCGCTGGCCCAGGTCTGGCCCGTGGGCAGCCGGGTGCTGAGGTAAACCTCTTCACCGGTGGCGGTTTCTATCGCCTTGAGCGTCCACGAGGTGAGCGCGGTCTTGGTGATCGTGAGTCCCGAGGCGGGCAGTTTCATCGAAAGTTGTTTCACCTTCACTTCGCCCTTGATCGCGAAGTCTGCGGGCTGCGAATGGGCGGCCTGGGGATTGTCGCCCTCGGCCGACCAGACCCGGAAGCCAAATGACTTGATGCGTTCCTTGAGCACGTTTTCGGCAAGTTGCGAACGCTCCCGTGGCAGGCTGCCGTCTGCGTTGGCAATGTCGATGCGAATCGAAATGCGCGGATCACCCTTGTTGCGGATGAACTCCACGCGCTCGTCGCGGGAGAGTTGGTTGAGTGAGCGCTGGACCTCACGCGTGTTCACCACAGCGCGCGTCTGCAACTCAACCCATCCGCCCGGCGAGGCGGCGCCGGCGTTCTCGGTCAGAACGGTGCGTATGAAGTTGCCCGGGTTGGCGAGCATCTTCGTCTCGAGCAGTTTGTAGTTACTGTCGATCGAGGACCTGTCCACATACAGGGCCACCGCCTTTTCCACCAGCTGCCGCTTGGCGGTGTCGCGCGCCTCGGTCTGCGCCGCCGCCACGTCGCCCTTGAACCGTGCATCCTGGGAATCGACCATGCCCACGGCGCTGATCACCATGGTTCCCGGCTCGGAAGGCGGCGTCGATGCGATCGGCGCCGGGGCAGGTGCAGCAGGTGCCGAAGGCGCAGCATTCGCTGCGGGGGCGGGCGAAGCCGTTGAAGAGGCCAGGCTTGCTTCCGGCTTCTTGCCCGGCGCGAGCACGATGTAGCCGACGGCCGCCGCCGCAACCGCGACCGCGGCGCCGGCAAACCACAAGCCCGCAGGCGAGCGGCGTGTGGCGACGCCCGCAGCCACCGGCTGTGCTTCAGGCTGTGCACGAGCAGGTATCGGCTTCGATGCCGGGGCGGGCGTTCGGTTTTCAAACACAACTGGCGGCGCCTTTTCAACCGGCATCGATGGCGTGACCGTCATCTGTCCGCCAACCGCGTCCGACAAGGCCTGTGCGAATTCGCGGCCGCTCTGGAACCGTTGGTCGGGCGACTTGGCCAGCGCCTTTTTCACAACGAAATCTAGTGCGGGACCCAGCGAAAGATTCAATTGCGAAGGCGGCACGGGATCTTCGCGCAGCACCTTGTACATGATGGTGGTGGAGGTCTCGCCCGTGAATGGCTTTTCGCCCGTGAGTAGCTGGTAAAGGATGACACCGCACGAAAACAGATCGCTGCGGCCATCGACCGGATGCCCCATGAACTGCTCGGGCGACATGTAGTTGGGCGTGCCCATGATGGTGCCGGCCTGCGTGAGCTCTGACGCCTCGACGCGCGCAATGCCGAAATCGGCGATCTTGACGCGCCCGTTATCCAGCAGGATCAGGTTGGCGGGCTTCATGTCCCGGTGCACCACGCCCTGCGCGTGCGCATGGTCCAGCGCATCGAGCATTTCGCCCATGATGCGCGCGACTTCCTTGAGCGGGAAGCGCTCGCCGGCCTCGAAGAACTCCCGGAGCTCGCGACCCTTGATGAACTCCATGGCGATGAAGGCCAGGCGCTGGCCGGCACTGGACGGGGCGGCCATCATGGTGGCTTCTTCGTCACTGATGTCCTGGGCGATCTCCTCGCCGTAGTCATAGATGGCGACGATACCCGGATGGTTCAGGCGACCCGCAGCCTGAGCCTCGCGCTTGAACCGCGCCATGATGCTGACCATCTCGGCGCCTGCGAGTCGTGACGGCAGAATGGTCTTGATCGCAACGCGTCGCTCGATGACAGGATCGAAACCCTCATAGACGATGCCCATCGCACCCTTTCCCAGGGTGCCGCGGATCTGGTATTTGCCGAGCTTGTTCATCTGCGGGACGCCCGCTTACTTGTACTTGCTGTCGATTTCCCAGACGGCGGTCTGCACCAGACGCTGCACCATGGTGTCCAGGCCAACGCCGCCGCTGGCGCTTTGCGAAACGCCCATCACGCTGGTGGCGGCCGCACCGACTTCCATCTTGAGTTCCTTGTAGCCCTGGGCGACCTGCTCGGTGGTGTTGGCGTCCATGATCTTGTAGCGCATGCCGATCAGCCACACACCGCTGGACT
>JAZKFD010000281.1:0-4649 GCA_040386635.1 Pseudomonadota bacterium | reverse complement strand
TGTCGAACTCGTAGCCCTGCAACTGGTCGTAGCAGGTGCCGCAGCTCACCACCACGGTCTTGATGTCGAGGTAGTTGAGCGTGTTGGCGACGCGATGAAAGAGCACGCGGTTTTCCGTGATCATCTTTTCGGCCTTGTCGAACTGGCCGGAACCGCGCTGGGGATAGCCGCAGCACAGGTATCCCGGCGGCAAGACCGTCTGGACCCCCGCATGCCAGAGCATGGCCTGGGTCGCGAGTCCGACCTGCGAAAACAATCGCTCCGATCCGCAACCCGGGAAATAGAACACAGCCTCGGTTTCCGAACTGGTTGTCTTGGGGTTGCGGATGATCGGAACGTAATCCTTGTCTTCGATGTCCAGCAGCGCCCGCGCGGTTTTCTTGGGCAGACCGCCTGGAAGCTTCTTGTTGATGAAGTGGATCACCTGCTCCTTGATCGGCGCGCGTTCGTGCGTCGATGGCGGACGGGTCACCTGCTTGCGCGCAAAGCCGCGCAGCAGGTCGTTGGCCAGGCGCTGCGCCTTGAAGCCGACATCGACCATGGCCGTGCGCATGAACTTGATCATTTGAGGGCTGGTGGCATTGAGCATCAGCATGGCTGCCGCATTGCCGGGCCTGAAGCTCTTCTGGCCCATCTTGCGCAGGAGGTTGCGCATGTTCATCGACACGTCACCGAAGTCGATCTTGACCGGACACGGCGACAGGCACTTGTGGCAGACGGTGCAGTGGTCGGCAACGTCCTCGAATTCCTGCCAGTGCTTGATCGACACGCCCCGCCGCGTCTGCTCTTCATAGAGGAAGGCCTCGACCAGCAGCGAGGTGGCCAGGATTTTGTTGCGCGGGCTGTAGAGCAGGTTGGCACGCGGCACGTGAGTTGCACACACCGGTTTGCACTTGCCGCAGCGCAGGCAGTCCTTGATGCTGTCGGCAATCGCGCCAATGTCCGACTGCTGCATGATCAGCGACTCGTGACCCATCAGGCCGAACGATGGCGTATAGGCGTTGGTCAGGTCGGCATAGACACCCAGGTCAGCGCTCCCATCCGCGCGCCCTGAACTTGTCGAAGGACTTGCGCTGTGCCGAAGCAGCTTGCCCTTGTTGAAGCGGCCCTCGGGATCGACCTGCTGCTTGTAATCGGCAAAGGGCTTGAGCTCGTCGTCCGTCAGGAACTCCAGCTTGGTGATGCCGATGCCATGCTCGCCCGAAATCACGCCATTGAGCGATCGCGCCAGAATCATGATTCGCTTGACGGCGGTATGCGCCGACTGAAGCATCTCGTAATCGTCGCTGTTGACCGGGATGTTGGTGTGCACGTTGCCGTCGCCGGCGTGCATGTGCAGCGCAATCCACACGCGGCCCTTGAGCACACGCTTGTGGATCGCCGTCGTTTCTTCCAGGATGGCGGCAAACGGATCGCCGGCGAACAACTGCTGCAAAGGCGCGCGAATCTGGGTCTTCCAGCTGGCGCGCAGCGTGTGGTCCTGCAGCTGCGGAAAAAGACTGTCCACATTGACCAGCCAGTTCTGCCATTGGGCGCGCACCTCATGCAGCAACGCCAGCGCCTGGCCCACGCGGTCTTCCAGCAACTCGGCCGACGGAATCTCGCTGGCATCGTCCTGTTTGCCCAGTGGCAGATTGCCGCGGCTGAAGAAAGCGATCAGCTCGTCGGCCAGCTTGAGCTTGTTGGCCAGGGACAGTTCGATGTTGATGCGCTCGATACCGTCGGTGTACTCGGCCATGCGCGGCAGCGGGATCACCACGTCTTCGTTGATCTTGAAGGCATTGGTGTGCTTGCTGATCGCGGCCGTCCGCTTGCGATCGAGCCAGAACTTCTTGCGTGCTTCGGGGCTGATGGCGATGAAGCCTTCACCGCTGCGCGAATTGGCGATGCGAACGACCTCGGAGGTCGCACGGGCCACGTCGTCGGCGTTGTCACCGGCGATATCGCCGAAAAGCACCATCTTGGGCAGCCCGGCCCGCTTGGATTTGGTCGAGTAGCCCACGGCCTTCAGGTAGCGATCGTCCAGGTGTTCAAGCCCCGCGAGCACGACGCCGCTGCGCAGCTGCTCGGCGAACATGAAGTCCTTGATCTCGACGATGCTGGGCACGGCGTCGCGCGCATTGCCGAAGAACTCCAGGCAAACCGTGCGCGTGTGCGTCGGCATGCGGTGAACGACCCAGCGGGCGCTGGTGATCAGGCCGTCGCAGCCTTCTTTCTGGATGCCCGGCAGGCCCGACAGGAACTTGTCGGTCACGTCCTTGCCCAGGCCTTCCTTGCGGAACGTACGGCCGGGGATCTGCAGCGTTTCGGTGCGGATCGGCGTCTTGCCGTCGGCCTGGAAGTAGCGGCACTCGAAGGTCGCCATTTCGGCGTCGTGGATCTTGCCCAGGTTGTGGTCGGTACGCGTGACTTCGAGCCACTGCGCCTGCGGCGTGACCATGCGCCAGGACACGAGGTTGTCCAGCGCCGTGCCCCACAGCACCGCCTTCTTGCCGCCTGCGTTCATCGCGACGTTGCCGCCTATGCACGATGCCTCGGCAGACGTTGGATCGACGGCGAAGACGAAACCGCCGCGTTCAGCAGCATCGGCAACGCGCTGCGTCACAACCCCGGCTTCGGTCCAGATCGTGGGAACCGGCTGGCTGTGCCCGCCTATGGTCACCATTTCGACCTCGGTCATGGCTTCGAGCTTTTCCGTGTTGATCACGGCGCTCTTCCAGGTCAGCGGAATCGCGCCGCCGGTGTAGCCGGTGCCGCCGCCGCGCGGAATGATGGTCAGGCCCAGGTCGATACAGCCCTTGACCAGGCCGGCCATCTCGGCCTCGGTGTCGGGGGTCAGCACGACAAAGGGGTATTCGACACGCCAGTCGGTTGCGTCCGTGACATGCGAAACGCGCGACAAACCATCGAACTTGATGTTGTCCCCGGCGGTGTACTTGCGCAGCGCGCGGCGCGTCTCCTTGCGCAAGTCCCACATCTGCTTGAAAGCTTCGCCGAAAGCCGTCACGGCGGCGCTGGCGCCCTTGAGCAATTCGCCGACGAGCGCATCGCGCGCCGCGTCGCCATCGGGCGTGCGGCGCTTTTGCACTTCGGACAGCCGGTGATGCAGCGCATCGACGAGCTGGCCGCGCCGGCGCGGGTTGTCCAGCATGTCGTCCTGCAGGTACGGATTGCGCTGCACGACCCAGATATCGCCCAGCACCTCGTAGAGCATGCGGGCGGAGCGGCCGGTCTGGCGTTCTTCGCGCAACTGGTTGAGCACATCCCAGGCGCGTTCGCCCAGCAGCCGGATCACGATCTCGCGATCGGAAAACGAGGTGTAGTTGTAGGGAATCTCGCGCAGGCGGGGGGCGTCGTCGGCCTGGGCCATCAGCTGGTTGAGCGTAGTCGGTGCGTTCACTTGAATTAGGGCTTTCCTGTCAGCCAAACGAATGCAACACGGCTGAAGAAAGATGGTACCGCAGTGCAGCATGACCATGCGCCCTTATGGAAACCCCGCTTGTAAGGGTACAGTGCCCCCCTGTTAAATCGCCTGTCACAAACAAGTCGTATCGTCGCGACGGCCCGATCCGATCGATCGGGCGACCTCGCAGTCACCCAAGGAGAACCAATGAAACTGCAACTTTCCGCCGCCGCCCTCGCATTGGCCTTTGCCCTCCCGGCGCAGGCCCAGACTGAAATCCAGTGGTGGCATTCGATGGGCGGAGCCCTGGGCGAGTGGGTCAATGACCTCGCCAAGGAATTCAATGCCAGCCAGAAGGATTACAAGATCACGCCCACCTTCAAGGGCAGCTACGACGAATCCATGACCGCAGCCATCGCGGCCTACCGCGCCGGCAACGCGCCGCACATCCTGCAGGTGTTCGAAGTGGGCACGGCCACGATGATGGCTTCCAAGGGCGCCATCGTCCCGGTTGCTGAAGTGATGAGCAAGGCCGGGCTGAAGTTCGACCCCAGCGTGTATGTCCCAGCCGTTTCCGGCTACTACACCGCACCCAACGGCCAGATGCTGAGCTTCCCGTTCAACAGCTCCACGCCGGTGTTCCACTACAACAAGGACGCGTTCAAGGCGGCCGGTCTCGATCCGGAAAAGCCGCCGACGACCTGGCCTGAGGTGGCGCTCACCGCAGCCAAGCTCAAGGCTTCTGGCCACAAGTGCCCGTTCACCACCAGCTGGATCAGCTGGACCCAGCTGGAAAGCTTCTCGGCCTGGCACAACGTGCTGTACGCGACCAAGAACAATGGTTTCGGTGGGACCGATACGCGCCTGGCCTTCAACAGCCCGCTGCACGTGCGCCACATCGAGAATCTCGCCAACATGGCCAAGAGCGGCCTGTTCATCTACAAGGGACGCAACAACGCGGCAGACGCAACCTTCGTGTCGGGCGAATGCGCGATGGTGACGGGTTCGTCGGCGCTGTCGGGCAGCGTCAAGCGCAACAGCAAGTTCGCCGCGGGCATCGGCACCCTGCCGTACTACCCGGACGTGAACGGCGCACCTCAGAACACGGTCATCGGCGGCGCGAGCCTGTGGGTGATGTCGGGCAAGAAGCCTGAGGAATACAAGGGAATCGGCCAGTTCTTCAACTACCTTTCGCAGCCTGATGTGGCAGCCAAGAGCCACCAGCGCACCGGCTACCTGCCTGTGA
>JAZKFD010000280.1:0-39199 GCA_040386635.1 Pseudomonadota bacterium | reverse complement strand
TCTGGTCGGTGCATTGCCACAACGACCTGGGCATGGCGGTGGCCAACTCGCTGGCGGGCGTGAAGCTCGGCGGTGCGCGGCAGGTGGAATGCACCATCAACGGCCTGGGTGAGCGGGCGGGCAACTGTTCGCTCGAAGAGATCGTCATGGCCGTCAAGACGCGCAAGGATTACTTCGGCCTGGAAATGAATATCGACCCGAAGCACATCGTCGCGGCCAGCCGCATGGTGAGCCAGACCACGGGGTTCGTCGTTCAGCCGAACAAGGCGGTGGTGGGCGCCAACGCCTTCGCACACGCCAGCGGCATTCACCAGGACGGTGTGCTCAAGGCACGCGACACCTACGAGATCATGCGAGCCGAAGATGTGGGCTGGAGCGCCAACAAGATCGTGCTGGGCAAGTTGTCCGGCCGCAATGCGTTCAAGGCGCGCCTGCAGGAGCTGGGTGTGGCAATGGAAAGCGAGGCCGACGTCAATTCGGCGTTCGCGCGGTTCAAGGAACTCGCGGACCGCAAGAGCGACATCTTTGACGAAGACATCCTGGCACTGGTTGCCGATGAAAGCGTGGTGCACGACAACGAACAATACGGTTTCGTGTCGCTGGCCCAGCACAGCGAAACCGGCGAGCGTCCGCATGCTGCTGTCGTGTTCACGGTGGACGGCAAGGAAGTGCGCGGCGAATCCGATGGCAATGGCCCAGTTGACGCATCGCTCAAGGCGATCGAGTCACTGGTGAAAAGCGGCGCCGAGATGGTGCTGTATTCCGTGAACGCCATCAGTGGCTCAACAGAAAGCCAGGGCGAGGTGACAGTCCGGCTTCAAAACTCCGGCCGGGTCGTCAATGGCGTCGGCGCGGACCCGGACATTGTGGTTGCCTCAGCCAAAGCCTATCTGAGCGCACTCAACAAACTGCAGAGCAAAGCGGATCGGGTCGCCGCGCAGGGATAGTGCATACCTTGATACTCCTCAGCTAGCCTTAAGAAAGTTACATAAGTCTTTGATCTTGTGTATCTTTTTCTTTGTGGCTAAACTGTGCCGGTAATTGTTTGCGTTTAGGAGACTACCGGATGTATCAAGAGCCTTCGTACGCGATGAACCGTAAGCTCAGCCGCTTCCTGCAGGTGGTAGCTGCTGTGGCTGTAGCGATTAGTCTGGCACCGTCTGCCGCAGAGGCAGGACCGCGCAAAGGCACGGTTGCCAAGAAGTACGAATCCAAGCGCATTTCCAAGAGCTTCGCGTTCACCAAGCGCTCAGCGCGGCCGGCAATCCGGGCATCAGCTCCGCCGCGCCTTTCCTTCGGCCAGCTCGCCGGTCTGCACGCCTCTCAAGATCCACTCGACCTGAAGTCCAGCGTTGCACTTGTCATCGACCAGGACACCCGCGAGGTTCTGGTCAGCAAGAATGGTTCGGCTGTATTGCCGATCGCATCCCTCACCAAACTCATGACCGGCCTTGTCGTCAGCGAGGCGAAGCTGCCAATGGACGAGGCAATCGAGATCACCCAGGACGACGTGGACACCGAAAAGGGCAGCAGCTCGCGCCTGAAAGTCGGCACCGTGCTGTCGCGTGGTGAGTTGATGCACCTGTCTCTCATGTCCAGCGAAAACCGGGCAGCCCATGCGCTCGGTCGTACCTATCCGGGCGGACTCCATGCATTCGTCTCGGCCATGAATGCCAGGGCCAAGCTGATGGGCATGAAGGACACGCGCTACGTCGAGCCCACCGGACTTTCCAGCAAGAACCAGTCAAGCGCCAACGACCTGGTGCGGCTTGTTGCCATGGCACACAGCGACCCGGTGCTGCGCGAGCTCAGCACCTCGCCGGGGCACCAGGTGGCAGTGGGCAATCGGACGCTGCAGTACAACAACACGAATCGGCTCGTGAAGAACCCCGACTGGGATATTGGCTTGCAAAAGACGGGCTACATCTCCGAAGCGGGGCAATGCCTGGTGATGCAGGCAAAGGTCGCCGGCCGCAAGCTGATCATGGTCTTTCTGGACTCGGCGGGTAAATTGAGCCGTATCGGAGACGCCGAGCGTGTTCGCAAGTGGGTCGAGACCCAGCCCGCGGGCAGTGGCGTCAGCACGGTGATCCGGCAGGTCAACGGCTAGCCGGCAGCCGGCGCCTTGTGACCCAGGGCTGACGATATTTCGTTCGCGGTGGCCTGCAGCTTCCCGAGCCAGCCTTCATCCAGCCGGTCCGCAGGGGCGGATATTGAAAGCCCTGCTACCAAACGGCTCTGGTCGTCATAAATGCCGGCGGCCATGCAGCGCACGCCCAGTTCAAGCTCCTCGTTATCCCGTGCAATGCCCCACTGGCGCGCCTTGGCCAACTCCCGCTCCAGGATCGGTAGTTGCGTGATGCTGTTACGGGTGTGGCCGGCCAACCCGGTTCGCGTGGCGTAGGCGCGCACGCGGGTTGTGTCATCGGCGGCCAGGAACAGCTTTCCGGTCGAAGTCAGATGGAGCGGGGCCCGTCCACCGATGGCGCGTACCACCTGCATTCCTGAGCGTTCGCTGAAAGCCCGTTCGATGTACACGATTTCGTCCCCCTGGCGCATGCTCAGGTTGACTGGTTGCTGAATGAGTTTGTGCAGTTCACGCATCGGCGCGAGCGCAGCGTCGCGGACATTCAGGCGTCCCTTCACGAGGTTGCCCAATTCAAGCAGGCGCATGCCCAGCCGATAGTTCCCAGCCTCAGGCCGATCGACAAAGCGCCCGGTCGCCAGGTCGTTGAGGATGCGATGGGTGGTCGAGGGATGCAGGCCGGTCTTCTCGCTGATTTCCTTGAGTGACATGGCTTCCTCGCGCGAGGCGAGCACGTCGATCAGCGAAAACATTCGCTCGATCACCTGGATCGTGGGAGTGGCCGGTGCGCCGCTATCGCGTTTTCTCATGACAGGCCCGATGAAACAGTGGAGCCTGATTTTATCATGTGAAAAATGACCGTCAAACCTCCGGCGGTGGTGGACCCCATTGACCGTCAACCAGCACCTGATGTGGGTTGAACCTCGCCTTGTAATTCATCTTGGGGCTCGCTCCGATCCAGTAGCCCAGATACACATGAGCCAGATTCAGCCGCCTGGCCTGATCGATCTGCCACAGTACGCTGTAGGTTCCGTAGTTGGCCGACGCATCCGGCTCATAAAACGTATAGACCGCCGAGATGCCGTCATTCAGCACATCGAGGATGGAAACCATGCGAAGCGCGCCCGGAGAGCCATCCGGCATCGGTTCTCGAAACTCTACCAGCCGTGAGTTCACGCGGCTTTGCAGCAGGAACTGGGTGTACTGATCGATGCTGTCGTGGTCCATGCCGCCGCCTGCATGACGACCGGTCTGATAGCGCAGATAGAGGTGATAGTGCTCTGGAACAAAGCAGAGTTTGAGCACGCGCACCTGCAGGTTGGAGTGCCTGGCATGTGCACGACGCTGGCTTCTATCGGGCTTGAATTGCGCTGCCATCACGCGAAGCGGCACGCAGGCGCGGCAGCCGTCGCAGTACGGCCGGTAAGTGAACATGCCGCTGCGCCTGAAGCCGGTTGTGACGAGATCCGAGTAAGCGTCGTTGTGGATCAGGTGGCTGGGCGTCGCGACTTGCGAGCGTGCCAGTTTGCCCGGCAAGTAGCTGCACGGATATGGCGCCGTGGCATAGAACTGCAGGGTCTGAAGCGGAAGGTCCTTGAGGTGCGTCAAGCTCTTGTCTTCGCTGGCAGAAGTGCATTCCAGTATACGGGGTCGAATCGCCAGGCCGGCCCGGCCTCTGCAGCCCTCCGGGCGACTTTTGCCACAAATTCAGCCCTGGGAATGGGGCGCGCGCCCAGCGATGCCAGATGCGGGGTGTTTTGCTGGCAGTCGATGAATTCGATTGCATGGTGGCGGCACAGGGCGCAAAGGGCCGCCAGGGCAATCTTGGATGCATCAGTCTGGCGCGCGAACATCGATTCTCCGAACACCGCCTTGCCGATCGCAATGAAGTAAAGGCCGCCCACCAGCTTGCCGCCCACGAACGTCTCCACGCTGTGCGCATAGCCCGCCCGATGGAACGCCTGGTACGCCTCAACCATCGGCGCAACGATCCAGGTTCCCGATTGCCCCGGTCGCGTGCTCGTCGAGCAGGCCTGGATCACCTCGTCAAAAGCGGTGTCAATTCGTACCTCGCACTCCGGTCGAATGGCAAAGCGCTCCAGCGTCTTTCGCAGTGACCGATGCAGGCGGAATTCGGCGGGATACAGCACCATGCGCGGGTCGGTGCTCCACCAGAGCGTCGGCTGGCCCTGGCTGAACCAGGGAAAGATTCCGCTCGAATAGGCGCGATGCAAGGTCGGCACGTCGAGCGCACCGCCTGCGGCGAGCAGGCCCGGCGCGGGCTCGAGCGGCCCCCAGGCGTGCGAGACGTCGGGGAAGGGGTCGCCCGGGTCAAGCCAGGGAAGATTCATCGAAACCGGCAACGCCGAAGTGGAATGGAAATCACGGCTTGTATTGTGGAGCGTGAGCCCGTCCCGCCGAAGTGCCTGAAAAAAGTCCGCACGAATTGCCGTTGACCGCAGCAAAATTGTGCGGATGTGCTCCCACTACACGGCCATCAAGAATCGCGAGCTGTACTACCGGCGCTTCGGCGTGTATCCGCCCGCGCACGACTACGTGCAGGACATGTGGCCCAGGTACATGGGTGCGTTCATCCGGCGACCGCCCGAACTGGAATCAGGGGATGAAGCCGTACCCGCGCTCGAATCCGTGCTGGGACGCTGGGGACTCGTTCCGTTCGCTACTAAAGACGCGGCCAAGCAGCTGAAGCTTTCGACCTTCAACGCGCGAAGCGAGACGGCGGTGAAGTCGTTCACCTTCGGCAGCGCATGGAGGCGAGGGCAGCGGTGCATCATTCCCGCCGAAGCCATCTTCGAGCCCGATTGGCGCAGCGGCAAGCACGTCCCGACCCGCATCACGCGAGCTGACGGCGCGCCGCTGGCAGTGGCGGGTCTCTGGGACAGCTGGAACTCGCCTGAGGGACCGCTCTTGAGTTTCACGATGCTCACGGTCAATGCCGACAAGCATGAATTCATGTGCAACTACCACCGGCCCGGTGACGAAAAGCGAATGGTGGTCTTGCTTCGCGAAAGCGAGTATGCCGCGTGGCTCGATGCACCGCCCGAAGCCACGCAGGACTTCATGCGTGCATGCCCGCCCGGTGATTTGACGGCGAGCGTGCCGGAGAAAGAGCCCAAAGAGCCCGGGCTGTTCTGACGGGATCAGTACCCTTCGCTGATCGCAATGGATGTCCAGAAATCAATCGGCCCGATATCGACAAAGTCTCCACTGACCAGAGGTGCGTAGTACAGCACCCGTCCCTCGCCGATCGCCACGTACACGTTGTACGGCGCGTAGTGACGGTATTTGTAGCCGAGGTATTCGCCGGAACTAGAGGCGACCGGTGCCAGATAGGTCGGGTACCGGGCTTCGATGTAATTGAAGATGCTGTCGTTGGCGTTGGCGGGTGCAGGTATTTCGGTGGCACCGGTGATGAGCACAACCTC
This sequence comes from Pseudomonadota bacterium, assembly GCA_040386635.1. GTDB lineage: Bacteria > Pseudomonadota > Gammaproteobacteria > Burkholderiales > Burkholderiaceae_C > Ramlibacter. The sequence goes on along the minus strand of JAZKFD010000280.1, from coordinate 33,667 downwards.
GGAACGGGCAGGGCTGCCGCTGGTCCTTGGCGCGGTCACCGGCAGCTCGTTGAACGGAGAACCCAGGTAGGTCACGCGCGGCAAGGCCCCAATGCGGTCCGCGAGTTCCAGGCCCGGCGTGGTCAGACGCCCGAACACCGTGAAGCCTCCATTGCTCGCGTCCAGGAAGGTGTTGTTGCCCAGGTTCACGAACCACTGGCTGGTCGCGCTATTGGGCTGGTTGCCGACCTTGGCCATTGCAACCGTGCCGCGCACGTTCGAACGGCTGGGGCTGAACTCATTCTGGATCTGACCGCGCGACGTCACCATGGCGCAGCAGGTCGGGCCCTCGGGCCAAATATAGCCACCGCCCTGAATGACAAACGAGGATCCGTCCGGGTTGCGCGCGCTGCGATGAACCATTGAATTCACGTAGTTGCCGCCGCGAACGTATGCCAGGAAGTTAGCCGCGGTGATCGGCGCCTCGCCATCGAGCAGCCTGATGTCCATCGGCCCTTGCGTGGTGTGCAGCCGCACCATCGTGCCCTGTGCATGGGCCGGCCCAGCTGCGGTGAGCGCGAACAGCAGGACCGCACTGACGATGGAGAGAAAACGGGAGAGCGTGGACTTCATTTGTCGTCGGATGTTGGATGTGTTGCCCGTTATTTTGCCGCGTCGCGCGGTCAGGCAAGAATTTCCGCGCGCCCGTGATTGGCCAGCGATTGCAAAGTTGCCTCCCACAGGCGGGCATGTTGTTCGTGCGCTGCGGTTCCGGCGACCAGCACGGGCTTGAAGCCCCAGCCCTTCAGACCCGCAGCCTCGAACCAGCGCCTTACCGGCTGGCGCACGACCCAGTTCGGTGTGCGCCACGCACCCCAGGGTTCCGCCGTGCGTGCGAGGTCCGCAGTTGCGTCCAGTGCGCCGGCTTCATAAGACAGCAGGCCGTAGCGGCGCGGCTGTGTCGGCTGGTGTGGCAGATCGTCGGGCGTCTCGAAAGTGGTGGCATCGAGGAGCGCTTCAGGCAGCAGCGCACGCGTGCTCAGGTGGCGCCCATGCGGCTGGGGCTGGCCGCTGACGCCATGCAGCAGGGGCAGCAGTTCATAGCCTGAAAAGCCGCTGGCCTCCAGCGCCTGCACCGCGTCCTGCCCGACCGCGTATTCGCCAGTCCATTGATCGATGTGGCTGATGTTGGCTGGCGGCACGGGCTTGCTGAGGAACGCCTGCGATGGCAAACGCACGGGCCAGCGGCTGGCGGTGGGTTGCAGTGATTCAGCGCCGTAGGCAGCGCCCATCGCCCGGCGGTCGGGTGGTGTCTGGCTGATGGTCGATTTGCAGATCACTTCGAGATGGCTTGAGTTGCCGGTCTCCGCAGCGGAGAACTGCATCTGCCGCAGGAAGGAGATCCGCTCTCCGGCGCAGACGTCCAGCAGGCGCGGCAGCACCGATCCGGCCGCGTCGAATGCTTTCGGGAAAAGATACCCGACGGCGGCGTTGGGCCTGGGCCCCAGGGCAGCCGCTAGTAGCGGATCAGCAGCCATGCGAGAAGCGAGCTCGGGGCTCGCAAGGCGGAAGGTCAGCAGGATCTTCATCGCCCCCGATTGTGCCGACGCTAGCTGAGGTTTCCCGGGGTCGGGCCTTTCAGGGAGCCTGAATCCAGGTGCTTGGGCGCATGCGGCGTGGCCGGAAGATCCCAGCCGGTTTGCCGGGGAGACACGGCCTCGTCGTCCGGGTCCAGGGCCAGGGCCGCATTGACGATCAGCTGGGTGACGATTGCAGGGCTCATCTTGTCGGTGGACAGCACCAGGTCGTAGTCGTGCGGCTCCTCGCGTTCCACGTCGTAGAAGCGCTTGACATAGTTCGCACGCGCATCGTCGCTGAAGCGGATCGTCTCTGCAGCCTCGCGGGGGCCCTTGCCGTTGCTGGCCGCGACCCAGCGCATGCTGCGAGCTTTTGGGGAGCCGGTGATAAGAACGCGCAACACGTCCTTGCGCGGGCCGACCGCGTAGGAGGCCGCATGCGCGACGATGACCACTTTGCCCGCATCCACCGTTTCAAGAATGGCGTCGCGGATGATCACGCGGACGTCGTCGCTCGCTGCGGGCAGCGCACGCTGGCCTGGAATGAAGTTGATCACTTCCCCGACGCCACCGCGCCGGATGTCCTGCAGGAACTGCGCGAGAACGGACTTGCGCCTTTCCGCATCTGCGAGGTCTGCGGTGCTCAGGTTTCGTCGCTCGGCCGCGACCTGGAGGATTTCCTCGTCAACGCATCGGAAGCCAAGTTCGCGTGCCACGTCGGTGGCAATGGCCTCGGCGCCGGTCCAGATGGCGCGTGAAATGCAGATCGCGTGTGCGGGCATGAATTGCTCCTGAAGGATGGCAATGAGCGGGCGGCGGCTGCCATTCTCTGCTTGTACGCGCTCTTCGTCTATCACTGTTTACGCGGTTCCGGCCAAGGGCGGTTGGACCGCCCACGATGCGCGGCCAAGCCGCCATACTTAGAGGCACGAAGGCGCTAATTTTCGTACCATGTTCATGACCTCGTTTTCAAGCGCCTGGGCGCACGACAAGGTCGTTTAAGACCACCCAACACCGGAGCGAGACACGTGACTGAAAGCAATGTGAAGTCAATGAAGGTCGGATTCATCGGCCTGGGCCGCATGGGGCGGGGAATGGCCTTCAATCTGTGCCGCAAGGGGTTCGAGCTGGTGGTTTATGACATCAACGCCAGGGCTGTTGAGGACCTGGTGGGCGCAGGCGCGCAAGCGGGCAACAGCATTGCCGATGCATCGCGTGACATGGACGTTGTCATCACCATGCTGCCCAATTCGGCCATCGTCCTGGACGTCGTGGCGGGGCCGGACGGCGTTCTTGCGCATGCCAGTGCCAAGGCCATCGTGATGGACATGAGCACGGTCGCCCCGGAAGTCACCGACCAGCTGTCGGTGGCGGCACTCGCCAGGGGAATCTCTTTTGTCGATGCGCCCGTCGGTCGCCTGGCCAGCCATGCGGACAAGGGCGAGTCGCTCTTTATGGTGGGAGCGTCCGAGTCGGACTTCGAGCACGTCAAGCCTTTGCTCGAAGCAATGGGAACCACCATCTATCACTGCGGACCGACCGGCGCTGGCACCCGAACCAAGCTTGTCAACAACTACCTGGCGATCGTGTCGTGCCACCTCAATGCGGAGGCGCTGACCCTGTCGCAGAAGTTCGGACTCGATCTGGAGAAGACCCTGGACGTGATCCATGGCACCACTGCAACGAACGGACAGTTGAAGATTGCCTGGGCCAGCAAGGTCCTGAAAGGCGACATCGAACCCGGCTTCACCATCGACCTTGCGCACAAAGACCTCACCCTGATCATCGAGGCGGCCAACGGGGTCAAGGTGCCCGTGCCTGCTGCCGCAGCAGCGCGCGAGGCATACAGCACGGCCCGCGCGCGAGGGTTCGGCACCAAGGATTTTTCGGCCATGGGAGATGCATGGTGCGAACTTTCTGGTGCCGAGAAGGCGCGGCTGAAATAAAGAACCCAAACAAAGGACGTGTCGATGGCCAGTGCCACTGAATCTCCTGCCGCGTGGCAGGAAGAAATTTTCTCGATCCTCAAGGAGGGCGGCGTTCGCCAGGTAGCCTATGTACCGGACGCCGGCCATTCGCATGTGATCAGGCGGGTGAATGACGACCCTGACATGCGCGGCGTGGTGCTCACGACGGAAGAGGAGGGCATCGCCACTGTTTGCGGCGCCTGGCTGGGCGGACAGCGCGCGGTGCTGCTGATGCAGAGCAGCGGTGTTGGCAACTGCATCAACATGCTGTCGCTGGTCCAGAATTGCCGCTTTCCGTTCCTGTGTCTGGTCACCATGCGCGGCGAGTGGGCCGAGTTCAATCCGTGGCAGGTGCCGATGTCCAAGGCGACGCAGCTCACGCTGGAAGCAATGGGTGTCACGGTTATGCGCGCAAGCCGGCCGGAAGAGGTGGGTGAAACGGTGCGCGCCGCCTTCGACGCGGTCTTCCAGGGCGGCGAGTCGGTTGCCGTGTTGTTGTCGCAGAGCCTGATCGGGCGCAAGAAATGGGAGCGATAGCAATGACTCAAGCTGCTACAGACGCAACGATCGAGCGCCGCGCCTTCGTGGCCAGCCTGCTGGGCCGGTGTCCGCAAGCGCTCGTGGTCACCGGCCTGGGCTCACCGTCCTACGACGTGTTCGCCGCCGGGGATCGGCCCGGGAACTTCTATCTGTGGGGTGCCATGGGCGGCGCGGCACTGGTCGGCCTTGGGCTTGCGTTGGCGCAGCCCGAGCGCAGTGTCGTCGTCATCACGGGCGACGGAGAGCAACTGATGGGGATGGGCGCGTTGGCCACCATCGGCGCCCAGCAGCCCGCCAACCTCAGCATCGTCGTGCTGGACAACGGCCACTTCGGCGAAACCGGAATGCAGCGCAGCCACACCAGCCTGGGGACCAGCCTGGCTGCGGTGGCCCGGGGCTGCGGCATTCAGAACGTACTGGAAGTGCGCAACGAGTCCGAGGTCCTCGATGTGGCCGCCCGGGTGAACGCCCGCGACGGCTGCACTTTTGCGCAGATCTCGATTCGGTCTGATGAATTAGCCCGTGCCTTGCCTCCGAGGGATGGGGTTTACGTCAAGAACCGGTTTCGGGCTGGGTTGGGGCTGGAGCCGTTTTAGGATCGGCGCTGAAGACAGCTCTGGTCATCTGAAGTTGCGCCCTTAGCCAAGACCCAGCGCCCGGATCGGGAAATGCGTGTGCTGTAATCACGGGCAAATACAAAGGCAGCTCATGTCCGAACTGATGCCGCGTGGCGATAACTTCACTCGTCGCAACGTTCTCACGCTTGCCGCTGCGTCTGCCGGCACCTTGCTGACGGGATGCGGAAGCGGGGACATTGAAGCAGCCACCCCGGATGTCTCGGGCCTGCCCCTGCCCAGATACACCGCCGCAATCGCTGGCGCTCGCGCTTCCGCCTTTCGTGCGATCGGAGCCGGTCAGGGAAGCGGTGTATCGGTTGCAATCATGGATCGCGGCGAGCTTGTCTATTCTGAGGCCATGGGAGTTGCCGACCGGGCGCTGAACCTCGCTGTCAACCGCCAGACGCGCTTCAACATCGGCTCGGTGAGCAAGATGTTCTGCACTGTCGCGATGCTCATGCTCGTCGACGACGGGAAGATGAACCTCGATGCGCCAGTGGTGAATTACCTGCCGGATTTCAGGATGAATGACGGGCGTTACGTCGACATCACTGTCCGCATGCTGCTCAAGCATTCGTCGGGGCTGCCCGGGTCAACGTTCTTCTTCGGATTCGAGCCCGATGATTCCATGCAAAAGCTGCTGCTCGACACGCTCAGGCACAGCCGCCTCAAGCATGCCCCGGGTGCAATGTCGATGTATTGCAACGACGGTTTCACACTGGCTGAAATCGTGATCGAAAAAGTATCGGGCCAAAAATACATCGACTTCCTTGGCGCGCGCGTGTTCGCACCGCTTGGGATGAACCACACGACGAAGAGCCTCGGTGAGAGTGGGGGCGTCAATGTCGCCGAGTACTACGACGCCATCTCTGGCAAGAAATATCCGCGCGAGGCCGTGCCCATGCTGGCGACAGGCGGTCTCGCATCGACCGCCGAAGACCTGTGCCGCTTCGGCAGCTGTCTGGTTGACGGGGGTCCCAGGCTTCTGTCACCCGCCTCGTTGCAGGAACTGCGTCTTTCGCGGCCGGTGCCGTTCGACAGCGCGCTGCGCGAGCCCAACAGCTATCAGCAAGTCGGATGGGACTACGCCACGCAAATCCGGGGCAGCACTCCGGCGCTGAATGTATTCATCAAAGGCGGGAACTCCGGTTTCTATTCCGCAAATCTGCTGGTCCTGCCGACGGACCGCATGGTGATTGCCATGATCACATCGGGCAAGGCCAGTGGAGACAAACTCACGGAGCCGATCCTGGGCGGACTGCTGGCGGATCTGCAGCCTGGGGCAGTGGAGCCGATACCTGCGCAACCCCGCGAATCGCAACCCATTCCGTCCGCGCTCGATCGCTACACGGGCTATTACGCGCTGGAAAATGGAACGATGAAGGTCTCCATCGATAGCGATCGCCGTCATCTGAATGTCACGCCGCTTCCCGGAGGATCCGTGCCCGCATCGGCACTTATGTTCAACGATGGTTTTTTCTATGGCCCGAGCCCTGACGTGCGCTTTTACCTTGGTACTCGGGACGGGGTGGACTTCATCGCCGCGGATCGTCGCAGCCTGACCGGCGGCGATCTCGTGATGCTTCAGAAGCTTGAACCCTTGCAGAACCCACAGCGGCTGCGATTGGCCCAGAGCGATGGCGTGTGGCTACTGCGCAATGCGCCAGCTGCGGTCGAGGTACTGGATTTCAAACTAGCCCAGCGTCTGACAACCTCCGATGAGTTGGCGGGTTATGTCGATTTCCATGGTGCGCGCAGGGTGGAGCGCTCCGATTTCGCCGCAATGGTAGGGACCACGCTGCGCGACCAGACGGATCTGGAAATTATCGACGGACTTGATGGCGAGTGGCTGCGTACGGGCCACTACCTGTGGTCGTCGGCGCTGAAGTTTGGCCCATTGCCCACCGGGGCTTCCGAAATCACCATCGGCGCCGGGGGATTCAATGAATGGCGGGTGCTCGGCGATGCCGGTCGCCTTTTGAAATTCGTCCGACCCTCGAAGGGAAGGATCATGATTGTTACCCCGGATTCCACCCTGTACGACAGCATCGTGGACGGCGATTCGATGTATGCCCCGGCGGGTAGTTACGTGTTCTTCGCCGGCGCCGCGGGCGCGGTCTTCAAGGTTGCGGCCGAGTAGTTCGAAGCGTTTGCGTACAGACGCGCGATCGGCGCACATGCTGGCGCGAGTAATCTCGCTCGCTTTCACACCGGGCAGGTCTGCTTGGCCAGGCAAGGCGTCCAGAGGCTGACCGACGGTTCGGTCAGGCCCGGCGCTGCGCCTTGCGGAAGGCGCAACAGTTCGTAGTTCAGCGTGTACACGTTGCGCCACAGGTCAACCGCCAGGCGCTCTGCGTTGATGCCGTGCGTGGTCGAGATCGGCTGACTATCGGCCTGTTCGGGGTGATAGATGTCGAGCCGGTAGTCGAAGGTGTTTTGGTTATACGACAACACGTACATGTAGCCGGTGTATTCCACTGCCAGATCCAGATACTGCCAGCCCTGAACCGGGTCGGTGCCGCCGACCCTCAGGCTGTACGGCGAAGCGTTGGGGCTGTTTTGCCTGTTGAAGTGGCGCACCGGGTTGCCGCCAAGATCGAACGCCTGGATCCGGTTGTTGCCGGCTTCGAGAACGAGGATCACGCCATCGGTGGATACCGCGGCGGCCACGGGCAGGTCGAGCAAGCCGGGCCTCGAGCCCTTGCCCGCCTTGGGTTGCGCCAGCAACCGCTGCCTGGCTTCGGAGTCGGAAAGGGCGGCGCGCGGCAATTTCAGTGTCTCGATCTTGTGGTTTGCATTGTTGATGCTCACCAGGTGGCCAGCTGGATGCAGCAAGAACACGTCCGACGCGAAATTGAGCACGCCCCACGCCTTGCCCGAGAGCGGACTCGCGAAGGCGACAGTCGAGTCCAGCGTCACCTCCCGGACCATCGGCGCGTTCGGGTCGGTGGTATCGAGATAGAAGTTGACTCCGCCCGTGGGCAACAGGCTGTAGGCGATCTTTACTCCGGGCACGCCGATGCCGCAGGCCCCGTTGGCGTAGCCGATTTGAGCGTTCGCGCCGTTATTGCCCGAATCGGTGCTCAGGTTGGCAAGCTGATCGAGTTGGCCAATGCCGCCGCCGACGCAACTCGGCGCGCGCGACGCGTCGGTGTTCTGGCTTTGCCACGCATAACCGACGAAACCGCGGGCGCTTCCTGTCCCCTGGCGGACCGTGATGTTCCGCCAGCCGCGCGCGGTGCCGGCGGCACCGGAGGGAAGGTTGCCGCGGTTGACGGAGGGCGCCGCGCCAGTGGCCCATAAATGATTCCCGGAGGTGTCTAGCGCAGTCTTTTGCTGGTGCTGGTAGACCGTGGTGCTTCCGATCGGAAACGCGATCTCCTCGATCGTCAGGCTCGGCTTCGTATCGACCAGGTTGGGGATCGCGCCGGAACTGGCCTTGCCAAGCATGACGTCGGGCAGGTCGGGTGAAATTGACTTTTGGACGAAGGCCACTGAGACGTTGACATTGCCGCCGAGCGGTACGCTCTTGAAAACCACCGGGGGCAGTGTGGAAGGCACTGGGGCGGTGAGCGCCATCGTCTGGGTGTACGGCGTTCCGTCGTCGAAAATCGCCTTCACGGTATAGCTGTTCGCGCCTTTCGGGAACGTGTCGTCGCCGGGGTCGGGTGGATTGGCGTTAGGGATGCCGGAGTCCTTGAAGATCGAGACCGTCAGGTCGTGCGTGAACACCAGGTCGTGCACGTAGGTCCAGGGTGTGGACGCGAGTTCAATCGTGGTTTCGGCGATGTTGATGACGCCCACGGCAATGGATACCCCCTGCATGATCTGGCCTGCGACTGGAATTGAGTCTTCCGCGACGCCGGCCGAGATCGCGAGGGCGATCTCGGCCGCCAGCTCGGCGAGTTTGCCTCCGACCACGGCGGCAACCAGCACCTTGGCAAGCACCAGCGCCTGCCCCACCCAGAACTTCGACGAGCTCATGTCGATTTTTCCAGGGCCCAGGCGGGCGGTGATGAGCGTTGCCAGTTCGAGCGCGATTGCCTGCAGGCCCAGCACTGAAGCACGCCTGGTTATCGCAGAAAAGAAGCTCGAGCCTCCGGCCGCCGCCAGCAATGCCGTCACGCCGTAGTTGAACAGACCGGTCATCACCGCGCCGTTCAGAACAGTTTCGGGATAGACGTTGCCCCCTTGCATCGACATCGTGCTTGACAGCACGCGCACGGTGCTTGCGGAAGCCGGGACGGTGAAGGCGGGCTGTGAGTAGGCAGGCGTTACGGGTATGCCGAGCACCGTGAACACGGGCCCGATCATCGAGACGGACATCACGTTTTCAGTCAGGTTGTCTGCAGACTTGTCGTGGTTCGCGATGATGGTTCCGGCCTGGTATTCGGCGATGCCTGCGAGCGGCAGCACATTGCCCCGGGAGTCGAGAAACTGCAGCCAGATACCTCGGTACTGCAACAGGAAATTTATCAATGTCAAAGAGACCCTGATCGCGTTGCCGCTTGGCTCGCTGCTGGCCTTGACAAGGTAGAAAGCGCCGCCGTTCTGGTCCTTCAAAACCATTGTCTCGCCGCCGGCCGCTCGGGGCATGCCCGGACTCTGATCGATCTTCGTCAGGCCGTCATGGCGCAGCCACATCGCACCCGCGAGGGCGGCGTTTGGCGGATCGTTCAGGCGGGGGGTGAGGCCCGTGATATCGGCTCCGAGGGAGCTGTCGTTCTTCACGGTCGCCACCGAGGCGTTCATCGCGGCGCCGGCTAGCGCATGCAGATCGGGCTGCAGGTTCGGCTGGTACTGGATGCGACCTGCGTGCCGGCCTTTGGTGTTTTTCAGTGGCGCGTCCCCATCGCCGGGCACCGGCTCAAGCGTAGCCCAGCCACTTGCATTAGCCTGCCCCGGGATCGCCTGCGGAAGCGCAGGACCACGCTGGCTGAGTTCATCGGCCAGCGCGATGACGTTCGAGTTTCGTGCGATGTGATTGGACTGGATGGTGTGAGCCGACGCAGGCTCCAGGCTCATCAGGTCGGGGTGGCAGCCGACCAGGGTCTGGGCGTGACTGACGGGGTCGAGCAGCACGCGTTCGTCGGCCAGGTCCTGTGCGGTGCGGGCGGGCTCGACGCCATAGCGCTTTCGCTTGGCGGACAGGGGCAGCCCCACGCCTGCAGGCACCTGCGTCGCGCGGGCAAAAGCGTGCGTAGCGGCGCCTGGAGGAATCAGCAGTTGTGTTGACGACATGGACCACGTGCCGGCTACCGCGTCGATTTCGGCACTGACGTAGCACAGTGTCACTGTGTCGTTGACGAAGATTGCACCATCGACGTGGTGGGTTATCTGATCGTCCGGCACGGCGCGAAGGAAGGCATTGCCCTGGCGCGCTTCCCGCAGCACATGCGGCTGCTCGGCGGTCGGCGTCAGCGCTTGACGGTGTCCGCCGCCGGTGAGCCAGTAGGTCTTGCCTGCGTGCTGCTCGTGGGCCAGGTTGAAGAACAGCGTGCTGCGATACGAGCCAAGCGGCACGCTCACTTCGGGCGCGCTGTCGGCGTCACTGCTACCGCAGCCCAGGAGCAGCGGAGGCACGCCAAGCGCAAAGCCTGCGCCCGCACCGTGCAGCAGCAGATTCCGCCTTGTCATTCGCTTCATGATGTCCTCACCAGTTCGGATTGACGGAGACGCTGCCGCAGCCAATTGCATTCGTCCCCTTGGCATAGCTCGCATCGAACCGATACCAGCCCGCAACCGGTGCGTTTTGAGCGAGTTCGAGGGGACTGCGCCAGTTGATGAGCGAAGTGGGCGTCTTGCCGGTCCCGCACACCTTCGAAGCGCCGTTGGGGCAGGTCATCGGGGCGTTGCCCGGCACCGCCGAGAACGCCCCGTAGTGCGTGGCAACGCACGTGCTGCGCGCACCGGCTGGCGCACCGCGCCAGCGCATGTAGTCGGCGCCTAGAAGCAGGTACAGGAAGTTTCCGTCAGCCAGCCCGGAAGGCGTGCCGAAATCGACAAACGCATTCAGCATGCTCGAGTTGGCAAGTGCCGCGGTGCTGTCGAAGACGGTGCCTTGCAGCATGGCCTTGGTGAAGTCGGGTGCGACGCCGCCGTTGGCGCCAAAACCGGCGCCGGAAAAGTTCGCGCCGACCAGGATCGAAGAGCTGAAGTTGGTGCGGGTGACGTTCTTGACGACCGTGAAATCGACCCCGTACAGGTAGGCATTGCTGAAGTTGGTGCCGGTCAGGTCCGCGCCGGAAGCAGTGGCACAGGCGCAGGTGTGGCCCGTTGCGACGGTGCATTGCTTCACATCTGTCTTGCATGGGAAGGTTGGAGCGGCCTTGCCGAACGAGCCGTAGAAACTGGCGAACTGGAAGGTGGCGCCGGCCAGCTGGGCATTGGCCAGGTTCACATCTTTCATATGTGCGCCGTCGAAGTTGGCCGCCACCTCGACAGGCGGCACTGCGGCCGTGTTGGCGGTCAGAAAGGCGCCTGCCAGGCTCGACTCGCTCAGGTCGGCATTAGTGAAATGCGCTCCATAGAGCTGGGCGTAACTGAAGTCGATGTTACGCACGCTCGCGTTGTTGAACCGCGCTGCTGACAACCGCGCCGGGACGCTGGTGGTTCCGCTGAGGCCGGTGGCTCGATCAAGCGTCGCACCCTGAAAGCTGGCGCGTTCGAGCTGTGCGCCCGACCACTTGCTGCCGGAGAGGTCAAGGCCATCGAAAACAACGCCGTTGTATATGCCGCCGGAAAAGTCGCGACCGGGGCGGGCGGACGTGGTCTGCAGCTCGGGTGCGCAGGCACTGACCTGTGCGCCGGTGAGGTCGAGCTGATTCCACTGGTCGACAAACTCGCAGTTCATCTTTGTGTTTCGAAAGCGCGCGCGGCACGAACGCGAAAAGTCGATGTGAAGCAGTTCTTCCCCAAAAATCGCATTGCCGTTGCTGAGGTCGGTGCTGGAGAAATCAGCGCATCTCAGCGTGCTGTGAGTGAGGTAGGTCGGTGCCTTGAACACGGCCCCAACGAAGCATGCGGTGTCCAGGTTTGCCAGTGTGAAGTCGGTGGGACGTGTGGGCTTGTCGCTGGCCGTGATGGTCGCGCCGCTGAAATTTGCCCCGGTTAGATTCGCTCCAAGGAACATCACCCCTTTGAGCGTGGACCCGCTGAAATCGGCATTGCGCAGGTCCATTCGCGAGAAGTTGGCCAACGACAGCGTCTGCCCGCGAAAGCTCTTGCCGACGGCCCCCGAGGGAGAGGTCGGACATGTCGCTGCCTGGAACACACCGGGCGCAGGCGTTTGCGCGACCGAGCCAGCCGCCAACGCAACAGCAGCGACAAAAACCAGCGCGAGGCCACGCAGCGCCGCAGAGGCCGAGGAAATGATTCGGGTCATGGTGTTTGGCCCACCGCGCCGCGTGCGGACTGGCGCCCGACAGCAGCGGCTGCGCCCGTGCCTGCGAATTCGACAATCGGGGCGCCTATGCCTGGCTTTCCTGCCTCACCCGAGGCACCGATGCATCCTGGCGTAGAGCCCGGCAGGAAACCGCCATTGCCGCTGTATCCCGGAGCCCCCGGTTGGGTCGCATAGATCGTTGCGGGGTCGATGGGAGCGACCGAATTGCTGACGCGCGCGATGCCGATCGAAGGTCCACCGTTGCCGCCGGCTCCGCCGCTGCCCGATCCGCCCCAGCCACCGGGACCGCCGGCCTTGCCGATACCGCCGCAGTAGTGCCCCCAGAAAAGGCTCTGTCCCTGGGTTTGACCCGGGCCACCGGCCCCACCACTGCCTCCGCCGCTGGCGTTACCGGCGTCCCCGCCATTGCCACCCGGGCCGGGAACAACGGTGTTGTCAGCCAGCAGCAGCACCGCCGAAAAGTCCACTGCCACCACGGGGATCGAGGCGCCGCCCTGTTGACCGCCTCCGCCCGCGCCACCGCCGCAACCCCCACCGCCGCCGCCGCCGCCGCTCAGGCCAGCGTGGCAAAAACCGCTGCTGCAACAGGCACCCCCGGCGCCGCCGCCGCCGCCGCCGCTGCCCACGGCACCCGCCACGCCGTTGTCACCCATGCTGGCCTTCCACGTTGTTCCGTCGAAGCTGCCGGCGGCGAGCGCGGACGCTCGCGCGGGCCTGCCGCAACTGCCGTTGGCGCCCGTGCCTCCGATCCCGCCCTCACCGGGGGCGTCGTGGGGCCGGCCGTTGCACCACAGCCCGGCGGCGCCCTTGGTGCCCAGCAGGCCACCGATGACGCTGCCACTGCTGTTGCCATTTTTGCCGTCGTCGTAGGTGGTGCAGTTGCCGTTGTCCTCCTGGGTCCTGTCGGTGCCGCCAGCGCCGCCGTTGCCGTCACTGCTCACCTTGTGCGATGGGCAGCTATCGCCGCCCTGGGCGCCGCCCCAGACTCCCTGCGCACCGTTGGCCCCTGGTCCACCCGCAGCGCTTGTAGTTGCCCCTCCTGCGCCAGCGCCGCCGTGACCGCTGGAGAGAACGGACTGGGTGAAAGTCAGTCCACGACTCCTGAGTACCGCGACCGCAATGCTCGGGAAACCGTTCGAAGATTCGTCCTTGCCGACAACGACCAGCCCGTGCACGACGGTCGGGACGTTGATGTCGCTTGCACTGATGGCTGGCCCCCCCGGCGGGGGGCTCGCCTGAATCGTCGTGCGATAGCCCCTGGCCGGCTCGCCGTTGAAGCGGCAACTGCCGAAAATGCTCACGCCGGTCTTTAAATGAATCGTATCCGTCGTCGGGTACAGGCCGTGCCGCACCAGCACGCCGCAGCCGGACCCTATCGGGCAGGCGTTGATGCCTCGCTGGATCGTGCGGCAAGCAGTGCCAGTGGTTGCGCCGCATGCGTCGGTGTCCGTACCTTTCGACGAGACATGCACACGGGTCATCAGAGCAGCGAGGTCGGCGCCGTCGCACACCGCGGCCTGCGCAAGGGGCGCGTCGACCTTCGTGCCGCCTGTTGTTGGTTCGCGTCCGCCGCCGCATCCTGCCAGCAGCGCGACGCAGCCGAAAAAGCCCGTCAGGAGCCGTGGCATCGAACGCCAGGGACGATCGATCATGGGTGCAGCGCCATCTGGCAGGTGCAGCTAGTTGATACCCAGCGCCGTTTTCCGTCCCTGCTCGGCGTTGGCGTAGGCTTTCATCACCGCATCCATCAGAGAAGTTCTGGGCGTCAATATGTCAAACTGGACGTTTGATCCCTTGCCCCATAACGCGTCCGCATAGAGTTGGTCCACGGTGCGGTCACCGAGCGCGATCGAATGCAATCCAAAGCCCTCTTCGTCATACCAGCGATTCGGGAAATTGGCTGCAGCCACTCCGCCATCATGTCGCTTGATCGATTCAGGCGAGGGGTTCTGTTTCCACCATTCGTCGCTCCATTCAAAGTAGAACATGCCTGCCACGGCAGGATGTTGAAAGACCAGCGGCAGCATTTTGGCCATTGCATCAGCGGCCTTTTGAATGGTGCTGTCGTCCGCGTAGATCGCCCCCGGATTGGCGTTGTTGCGGCCCGTCGCGGGAATACCGAATTCAGTCAAGAAGATCGGGCGTGCGGTGTCACCCTGGGTGGCCTTTTTCCAGGGATCCAGCGAGGCGATGGTCTCGGGCTGGAAAGCGTTCACGCCGTAGAAATCGACGGCTTTGGCGTAGGTCCTGCGCAGTTCGATCGTGTTGTTGGCGAAGGGAACGTTGTCGAAGAACGCCCAGCCAATCAGCTTGTCGGGAGCAATTGATTTGGCCCGCTTAGAGTATTCCTGGACCTGGCTCCAGTAGTGCGTGGAACTGGGGGAGGTGCCCTGAAAATCGTTTTCTCCACCAAGTTCATTGAACATGGTGAAGCCGATGATGGCGGGGTGATCTTTTAGCTGCTCGACGGTTGCGGTGAAGTTGTTGTCCCAGAACACCTTTTGCGCCGCATTCGCAGCGCTTGGACCGTCAAAGACGCCTTTGATAAAAATGTGGTCAGGCATGGGAATGCCGGCAAGAACGTAAACCGGGTTGAGCCCGTTGTTCCAGGCCTCATCCAGAAATTTCTTGTGTTCCCGATATCGCAGCTGACTTTCGTCAGCGATCTGTGCCGGGGTAGGGGGCGTGCCGCCGTTGTCCCAGGTGAAGTTGGCTATCAGTGAATACACGCGCACGGAATTGAAGCCCCTGGCGCGAATGTTCTCGATGTCGCGCTTCCAGACCCGGTCGAAGTCGAGGAAACCACCGGGCCTTGGCGTGTCCCAGAAAAGGTCTCCAAAACCGGGTGCATTCTCGTTGCTGGTTCCGATCGGAGCCGGTGAATAGGCAACGCCCTTCAGCAGAAAGTCTTTGGGGGCGCCGCCACTAATCTGGCTGCTCGACAGCGATATGCGGGCCACGCCGTTCGAGTCCACCGAGGTTTTCCAGCGCGTGAATGAAGATGACGCGGCAACGGTGGTCGGCGTCGGGCTTGCCGAGCCCACCGCACCGTCCCAGGCCACCGGCTCGTCATCCCTTGCCAGCGCGAAACCTCCATTACGAAGGTAATGCACGGTTGTTGAGCTGGCGGATAGGGGAACGTCGCGGATCGTCACCAGCGGGCTGCTCGCCACCTCCACCGGGCCAAACACCGACCGCCCTGCGTTATCGAAAAATTCGACGTGCATGGCGTCGATGGTGGCTGGAAGCAGTGAAGCCGGCGCGGAAAGCGGTTTTGCCGGGGCGCTAGCCAACGCCGTGGATGAGGGGAGGTGTCTGATGGTCACGTCGCCGGTCGTCGCAGACGACCCGCCGCCGCAACCGCTGAGCGCAAGGACAGCCGACACGGCTGCGGCCACAAACAGACGACGAACTGCAGAGCTATGCTTCATGTTCGATCTCTCTTGGTTGAGCCCGGGGGCCCGGCTGATTTCGACAGGCGCGCGGTCCAACAGCTCCGTCACCATGACCCCGCAGTATGGTCTCAGGCCGCGGAAAATGAAACAGGGTCAGCCATAACTCTCGCGAACGGGGCCGACCTTTATGCTCAAGCTATGCGGTAGACCGCATCAGGTGTATGTAGTACCGGTACCGCGCGGCTCGCGGAATTCAGTTTAGGAAATCCATGCTTGCCAATTTCTATCTGCCTGATTCGAATGACGACATAGTCGCGCCATCCACCCCGTTTGACGGCATATCGATAAACGTCTTGCTCGGCAATTCTGGAGACAACGAATTCTTCGGCGAGAGCGGCCCGGCCTACAACTTCATGATCGGGGACGGCGGCGATGACTGGATGCATGGCGGCGGATCCGGGGCCTTCAATCACTACTACGGAGGTGACGGCGCCGATCTCGTGAGTATCGCGGCCGATGCTTCAACGGCTTCCATCCACATCGACTACTACGGAGGGATCGTGGTCGATGGCGCCGGTGGGGGCAAAGACGTTATTGGTGCCGATGTCGAAAAATTGGAACTCGAGGGCGGCAGCAGCTACATCGCCTTCAGCACGGGCGCAGACTTGGTGACGACGCAAACCTGGGTCCCGTGGTTCGATGGAGACGACCTTGCGCTCAGCTTCGATTGGGTAGATGCGTATAACGCCGGCCTCGTTTCTATCGTAGTGGGTGACTACGACGGCGAGGGCGAACTCGACACGGCTTTCCTGGCAGAAGGCATGAACACTTACGTGCTGCTTGGCTACGACCGCGATGAGCACTCGTCCTATCTGGTCGGTATTAGCGGCGACGGCGTGATCTATGAGCTGGGGTAAGACGCTCATCGTCCAGCACGACAATGGGAGCGAATTGAAGTTCCAGCTGTAGGGGAGCTTTCCACCGCCAAAGTTGAGTACTGGAGCTGTCAGTCAGTCATCGCAGCTGCACCCCAACCAAGTCCTGAAGTTCCCCCACACTCAGTCCCTCGACCATGTCAACCACGTGCACCCCGGCCGGCGTGATCGCGAAGGTCGCCAGGTCCGTGTAAAGGCGGCGCACGCAGGCCAGGCTGGTCAAGGGGTAAGAGCAGTGCGCGACCAGCTTGCTGCGCCCGTCCCTGGTGAGAAGGTCCATCATCACCCAGGTCTGTTTGGCACCAATCGCAAGGTCCATCGCACCCCCGACGGCCGGGATGGAGCCAGCCTCACCGGTGTGCCAGTTGGCCAGGTCCCCGTGCACAGACACCTGGAACGCACCCAGCACGCAGATGTCGAGATGACCGCCGCGCATCATGGCAAAGCTGTCGGCGTGGTGGAAGTACGCGCCGCCGCGGCGCAGCGTGACCGGCTGTTTGCCGGCGTTGATGAGGTCGAAGTCTTCCTCGCCCTCTGGCGGCGCCGGGCCCATGCCCAGGATGCCGTTCTCGCTGTGCAGGATGACCTCGCGCCCGCCGTCGATGTATTCGGCCACGGTGGTGGGCATTCCGATGCCAAGGTTGACATACGCGCCGTCGGGAATGTCGCGCGCCACGCACTGCGCCATTTGTGCCTTGGTCCGGCGGGTGTGGCTCATGCTGCTACCTTCCGCGCGACGTGCACGATTTTGCTGACGAAGATGCCCGGCGTGACGATGGCCTCGGGGTCCAGCGTACCGAGGTCGACCACCTCGTGAACCGAGGCCACGGTGCGCTTGGCCGCCGTAGCCATCACCGGCCCGAAGTTGCGCGCGGCCTTGCGGTAGGTGAGGTTGCCCCAACGGTCTCCCCGCTCGGCACGGATTAACGCAAGGTCTGCGGAGAGGGGCGTCTCGAACACGTGCATGCGTCCATTGATCTCTCGCGTCTCCCGGCCTTGTGCAAGCAGCGTGCCGTAGCCAGTGGGCGTAAAAAAACCACCCAGGCCAGCACCTGCCGCGCGGATGCGCTCGGCGAGGTTGCCCTGCGGCACCAGCTCGAGCTCGATCTGCCCGCGCCGGTACAGGTCGTCGAACACCCAGCTGTCCACCTGGCGCGGGAAGCTGCAGATCACCTTTCGCACGCGGCCGGCCTTGAGCAGCGCGGCAAGCCCGGCATCGCCATTTCCGGCGTTGTTATTCACCACGACGAGCTCGCGCGCGCCCTGTGCGATCAATGCCTCGATGAGCTCATTGGGGATTCCCGCCGTGCCGAAGCCGCCCACCATCACGGTGGCGCCGTCAGCGGTCCCGGCGAGCGCTTCTTCGGCGGATGGAGCAATTTTGTCGATCATGGGGCGCTGGCTGTGGGTTGAAGCACGAAATCGTATTCGACGACAAAGGTGCCGTCGCTGTCCTTCTCCCAATCTGCGACAAGCGATTCCCGAACGCCAAAGACCGCGTCTGAATCGAGGTACGGGTCACCGCGCCGGAACACGTGGGTGATGAGGCTCTGGTAGTGTGCAGCCTCGATGCGAAAGTGCAGGTGCGCCGGGCGCCAGGGGTGGCGGCTGGTTGCGCGCAGCATGTCTCCCACCGGCCCATCGGTGGGAATCGGATAGGCCTCGGCCAGGATGGAGCGGAAGTGGTATTCGCCTTGCGCGCCGGTTTTCAATCGGCCCCGCGCCTGGGCCTGTTGCAAGCCATCGCGCTGCACGTCGTACATGCCTTCGGCGTCCGCCTGCCAGACCTCGATCGTGGCGCCCGCGACGGGCTCGCCGTCCAGACCCCGCACGTGGCCGCGCACCGTGCATGCCTGTCCGGCCGCCCCATTTGCAACGTCGTCGCCATGCGCGTAGTCAGGGGCGTCCGGCACGTAGAACGGACCGAACACGGTGGCCTCCGTACAACCCGCCGCCTTGCGGTTGTTTAGCGCCACAGTGAGCATGGACAAGCCCAGCGTGTCGGACAGGAGGATGAACTCCTGCCGCCTCTCGTCAGTCATATGGCCCACCCGCGTCAGGAATTCAATGCCCTGCATCCATTCGGCCTCGGTTAACCGGACCTCCCGCGCGAAGGCGTGCAGATGCTGCACCAGCCGCGTGAGGATCTCGCGCAGGCGCGGCTGGGGTGTTCCGGCAAAGCTGGCGATCACCGCCTGGGTGATGTTGTCTTCGGTCAAGTTGCGCATGGGTGGTTACTCCTGGGGGCAGCGAGGCAGGTCCGGACATAATGGATCCGGCTCATCGAGGCCATGTGGTCGAGGAGGCAGAGAGTGGATCGTTTCAACGAGATGGCGCTGTTCATCCAGGTCGCCGAGCTGGGCAGCATCAGCCGTGCGGCAGAAAAGCTTGGACTGTCCGTTGCGGCGGCAAGCAGGCACTTGTCCGCACTTGAGGAGCGGCTTAACGCACGTCTGGTGGAGCGCAATACGCGCAGGCTTTATCTCACAGAAGCCGGGCAGGATTTCCTGCAGCGAAGCTGCAGCATCCTGGCGGAACTGGAGGACGCCGAGTCGGCTGTCAACGCCACGACAGTCGATCCGGTGGGGACACTTCGCGTGAGCGCGTCGCTGTCGTTTTCGGTACAGCACATTGCGCCGCTGCTGTCGGGCTTCACTTCGATCTATCCCAAGCTGCGTGTGCATGTGGAGGTGGCGAACCGCTACCTGGACCTGATCAGCAACAACATTGACGTGGCGATCCGCACGCGCGAGTTCGAGCCCGATTCCAATATCACCATCCGCAGACTGGGCGAAACGCGGCGCATCCTTGCAGCCTCGCCCGAATACCTCTCCAGGCGCGGCCGGCCGGAGCGCCTGGAAGACCTCGACCAGCACCAGATGCTGATCTACACCCATGCAAACAACGCGCATGAACTGCGCTTTACCGGCCCAGGCGGCACGCAGACTATTGCGATCAAGGGCCTGCTGGAATCCAACGACGGGCAGGTGCTGCGCGCCGCTGCACTCGATGGCCTGGGAATCCTGATCCAGCCGACCTACATCGTGTACGAGGACATCGTCGCCGGCCGGCTCGTGCCGGTGCTCGACGCGTGGGACTTGCCGCACCTGACCATCAACCTGGCCTACCCGAGCCGCAAGCACCTGTCGGCGAAGGTGCGCGCCTTCATCGACTACATGGCAGCGCATTTCGCGCGCATGGAGTACGAGCGCAAGTGGCTGGCGCGTTCCGACCTTCATTGAGCCCTCGCAGGCGTTGCGGGTGGACGCCCCGCAAAGGCATCCTTCAGCAGGGCAAGCAAGGCGCGCTGCTCCAGCGGTCGCGGGTTCGGATATTGCGCCTGCAGTGCCAGTTCGCAAGCGCGCTCGATGTCGACTTCGTGCATGCCGATCTCGCGCAAGGCTGTCGGGGCGCCATTGCTTCGCGCCAGGTCGTACAGCCCGGCGGCGGCGTCGGCCGTGCCGAGCGCCTGCGCAATGGCGCGCATCGCCTCGGGAGCCGCTAGTCTGTTGTACGCGATCACGTGCGGCAGCACGATCGTGTGCGTCGGCGCATGCGCCAGGTTAAATGTCCCGCCAAGGGTGTGGCACAGCTTGTGGTGCAACGCCATGCCCACGTTGCCCAGCACCGTGCCGCACAGCCAGGCGCCGTAGAGTGCCTGGGTGCGCGCCGCCAGCGAGGAAGGGTCGCGGCGGATGGCGGGAATTGCCTGTGCGAGCGCCGCGATCCCCTCACGCGCCATCAGGTCCATCACTGGATTGGCGTCGGCCGCGTAAAGCCCTTCGGCTGCGTGAGCGATCGCATTGATGCCGCTGGTCACGCTCATCTCCACCGGCAGTTCAATAGTAAGTTCCGGGTCGTAGAGCACCGTGCGAGGGAGCACGCGCACATCGCGGCCGGTCGTTTTCAAGCCCGCTTCCGTCACCCCATAGATGGGCGTCACTTCGCTGCCGGCGTAGGTGGTTGGAATAGCGAGGATCGGCAAGTCGGATTCCAGTGCGATCGCCTTGGCCAGCCCGATCGTCGATCCGCCGCCAATCGCCACGGCGCAGTCGGCATCCAGACTTGCTGCAAGTGCACGCGCATCGCGGGCGGTCTCCAGCGGCACGTGCATCACTGCTTGGTCGAACACGCCGACTGCCCGGTTGCCAAGCAGATCGCGCACGCGCTCCGCCTGGTCGCGCTGTTCGGGCGTGCACAGCACCAGCGCGCGTCTGGCTGCGAGATGGTCGATCTCGCCGGGCAGCCGCGCGAGCGAACCTGCGCCGAAGACGATCCGGGCAGCGGCGCTGGTATAGGTGAAGGCTTTCACGGGTTCGCCTTTGACAACCCGGCATGCCGCTGCGGTGGGACGTCGGACAGGCCGGCGTCGGGGACATAGTCGACCTGGTGACGCTCGGTGCGCAGGTCACCGATAGCCCGCCGCACCTCGGCATGCGCCGGATGGTCGGCATACGCGCGCAGTGCATGCGCATCGTCGAACTCGGTGTAGAGCACCACATCGCAGGCGTAGCCTACGTGGCTGGTGTCCACACCCACCTCCAGGAGCCGCATTCCGGAAATCCGTCCACGCAGGCTTTCGAAACGCTCTTTGATGAAGCTTGCGCCGCGATCCTTTTCCTCGCGGGTGTCGCCGCGCACGTTCCACATAACGATATGCTTGATCATCGACGTTCTACTCGTTGAAAGTTTGCTGGCGCCGTCGCCCCATCGCGGGCAAAGACGCGACAACAAGGCCGGCGGCTGCCACCGCCAGCAGCGCGGCGGTCATGGGCCGTTGCACGAAGATAAGCGGGTCGCCGCCAGAGAGCACCAGCGAACGACGCAGGTTCTCTTCCAGCATGGGGCCGATCACGAAGCCCAGCAACAGCGGCGCCGGCTCGAAGCCCATGCGAAGCAGAAAGTAGCCGCCAATGCCAAACAGGATCAGCGTGTAGACGTGAAACGGATTGGCCGAGATGCTCATCAGGCCGACGCAGCAGAACCCGACGATGACGGGATAGAGAAGGTGGTAGCGAACCGACAGCAGCCGCACCCAGATGCCCACCAGCGGCAAATTCAGCACCAGCAGCATGGCATTGCCGATCCACATCGAGGCGATCAGTCCCCAGAACAGCTCCGGCTTTTGCAGCATCACGGTCGGCCCGGGCGTGATGCCCTGCACGATGAGCGCGCCGATCATCAGGGCAAGCACCGGCGACGCCGGGATGCCAAGCGTCAGCATGGGAATGAAGGAGGTCTGAGCCGCAGCGTTGTTTGCGGCCTCCGGCCCCGCCACGCCTTCTGGCGCGCCCTTGCCGAAACGCTCAGGCGCCGATGAGATCTTTTTCTCCAGCGCGTAGGATGCGAAGGACGCGAGAATCGCTCCGCCTCCGGGTAACACGCCGAGCACCGAGCCCAGGGCCGAGCCGCGGACGGCAGGCGCAATGCTGGTGCGCAGCTCCTCGCGCGTGGGCATGAGCGAGCCCAGCCGGCAGACAGCCTCGCCACGCGTGCCATCGCCCTCCAGGTTGCGCAGGATTTCGCAGATTCCAAACAGCCCCATCGCAAGCGCGACGAACTCCAGGCCTTCGGCGAGATCCGGAAGCCCGAAGGTGAAGCGCTCTGTGCCCAATGCCCTGTCTTGCCCCACGGTGCCCAGAAGCACGCCCAGCACGAGCATGGCGATGGCCTTGATGAGGGAGCCTTGCGCAAGCGCAATCGACGCGGCAAGGCCCAGCACCATCAACGCAAAATACTCAGGCGAACCGACTTTGAGCGCGAACTCCGTTAAAGGCGGTGCGACCAGGGCAATCAGCAACGTTGACACGGTCCCGGCGAAAAAAGAGCTCAGCGCCGCCAGCGCGAGCGCCGCACCGGCTCGGCCCTCACGGGCCATCCGATGCCCGTCCAGGGCGGTGACGACGGAAGAAGCCTCCCCGGGCATGTTGATGAGGATGGCGGTGGTAGAGCCGCCGTACTGCGTGCCGTAATAGATGCCGGCCATCATGATGAGCGCCGAAACCGGCTCCATCGCGAAGGTGAGCGGCAGTAGCATCGAAATGGTGGCGACCGGGCCAATACCGGGCAGCACACCCACCAGCGTGCCAAGCAGCACGCCTACGAAGCACATCAACAGGTTCTGCCAGCCGAGGGCGGTGGCAAATCCCAGTTGGAGGCCGCTAAAAAGCTCTCCCATAAAACCTCACCGCAGCCAGGCGCCCAGCATGGGCACCGGCATCTTCAGCAACACGACGAACACCACCCACGCAAAAAGTACGACACCCGCAGTAAGGGCGATGCTGCCCTTCGGGGTGGACCGCGGACTGGCCGCGCAAGCCAGGGCCGTGGCTCCCGCCAGTGCCAAGCCAAAGCCCAGTGGACGCACCGTCGCACCGAACCAGATCAGAGCGACAGTCATCAGCAGCACGGCCCGCCATGCAACAGGCCGTGATTCGACTGCTTCGCCAGGGGATGGTGTGCGTCGTCCTGCAACCATCACCACGACGCCCAGGATGATCAAAACAAAGGCCAGCACGCGCGGGAAGTAGCCCGCGCCCATCGCGCCCCCTTCCGTCATCGTCAGCTGTCGTCCGGTGAAGGCGAAGAAGCAGCCAATGACGACAAGGATGGCGCCGGAGGCGTATTCGCGATGGGCAGGCAAGGGCATGAGGAGCAAATCTTCAACGGCGCATCGGGGGGATACCGATGGTTTCGGGGGACGCACGCGTAAGGCCGGCCGCATGCATCATCCACGCGGAGGAGACAACGGTCGGCCAGACGGCGTCTTGCGCAGCCTTGCCTGCCAGCACGGTGGTCAGAGCGCCGCGCTCGTCAGCCCAGGTCTTCAGCGCGGTGGATGTGGCGATCTTCTCGGTCCAGGCCTTCGTGACCGTATCGATCACGTTTTGCGGCACACCCTTGGGAATGAGGATGCCGAACTGGGTGGTGACTGCAGGCATGTCGGGCACCCACCGGCCGATGGACGGAATGGTGCCATAGCCTTTGATCTCCAACGGTGTGGCGCTCAGCGCAGCCAGGGGGCGCAGGCGCTTGGCGCGAATCATTTCGGCCTGGTCGCTCGCGAGTTCGGCATTGATGAGGGTCTCACCCGTGACTGTGGAGAGCACGGCAGGCGCACCGCCCTGGTAGGTAACGTGACGGTATTTGACGTTGGTGGTCTGCGCCAGCGCCTCCATCGCGAAGTGGCCGCTGGTAGCAGGCCCGGCGGTGCCCACACTCAACTGCCCCGGCTTTTCCTTCAGCGCGGCCAGCAGGGGAGCGAAGTCGGTGTAGGGCGCGTTGGCTGCAACGCTGATCACCGGCACGTTGGTGATGGCGAGGAACTGGTGGAATTCGTCCAGGCTGACCTTGACGTCGCCCATGATCCCGTAGGTGCCCACCAGCCGGTGCGCCGTACCCAGCCAGGTGTAGCCGTCCTTTGGCGCGTCTCGCACTGCACGTGCACCGATCGCGCCGGTTGCCCCCGGTTGGTTGGTGACAACGAAGCGTTGTCCCAGCGTCTTTTCCATCTCGGACGCGAGCAGTCGCGCCACCTGGTCTGCGGTGCCGCCCGGCGGGAAGGGGACCACGATGGTGACGGGGCGGTCCGGTTTCCACTCCTGGGCGCTGACGGCCAGGGGCGCAAGGCTCAGCAGCAGCAGGGAAGCTGCGCGGCGGGTGATCATGATGTTGTCTCCTGTTATTGAACGGTGGGATGAAATAGCCCGACAGCACCCTTCAGCGCATCTGTATGTCGGGGCGGTAACTCGCGAGATCGTCGTACTGCACCAGTTCGAGGTGGTTGCCTTCACAGTCGGCGAAAAAGAGCAGCCGGGTGCCAGGACGCGTCTGCGTCGGGCCGTCGCTATGGATCGTCACGCCGGCGTCGAGCAGGCGCTGCCAGGCTTCATCCAGATCGGTCACGACGAAGGTCAGGTAGGCGATGCCGACCCGGCCCAGGATGGCCTGTCCCGCGGCATCGGTCCCGCCGGGCGTGGGCTGAAGCAGCTTGATCCGCTCGCCCCAGCCGGTTTGCATTCGCACCATGGTGAAGGACACCGGACCGAAGCCCGCAAGCTGTGCCCGGTCGGCCGCAAGCGTCGCCTCGGATATCCGGGTGAAGCCGAGCACGCGCTCGTAGAATTCCGCCATGCGGGCCACGTCTCGCACGCAGATACCGACTTCCAGTGGCGCTGCCATGCTGATCGTCATGGTGCAGTGCCTCAGAAGGGGTTGGTGACGATGCCGCCGTCCACGCGCAACGCCGCACCGTTAGTGGCGCTTGATGCCTTGGAGCAGACATAGCAGATCAGGTTTGCCACCTCTTCTGGCGCGGCGTAGCGTTGCAGCAGCGACGCAGGCCGACGCTCTGTGAACGTGCGTGCGGCCAGGTCATCGGCGGTCGTGCCGAGATTGGCGGCCCGCGCAGCCAATCGCACCGGCGCCATCTCTACCCAGGTCGGGCCGGGCAGCACCGAGTTCACCGTGACTTCCGTGCCCTTGGTCTGTTCTGCGGCACCCCGAGCAACATAGAGCTGAGCCGCCTTGGACAATCCGTAGTGCACCATCTCCTTGGGCACGTAGACGGCCGACTCGCTGGAGACGAAGACCACGCGGCCCCACTGATTCGCATCCAGCATGCGCTTGAGATAGTGGCGCGTGAGCCGGATGCCGCTCATCACGTTCACCTCGATGGTGCGCAGCCAGTCTTCGTCGGTGATGTCGAAGAAACCCTTGGGCTCATACACACCCAGGTTATTGACCAGGATGTCTACCGAGGGGTGTTCGGCTATCACGGCATCGCAACCTTTGGCGGTACCGAGGTCGAACGCAGCCACCCGGACATTCGCGTTGGGCACACGCTCTAGCAGCTTAGCCCGGGCCTCGCCTACTGCTTGCTCCCCGCGGCCGTTGATGATGACCGTCGCGCCCATGCGCGCAAGTCCCGTGGCGCTCGCCAGCCCGATGCCTCGCGTCGAGCCCGTGACCAGCGCCGTCTTCCCTGTGAGATCGAGATCCATATAGCCTTCCATTGCAGAAAGCGCAATGTAGAAGGCGCACGGGATTCGCGCCATACCGCTGGTGACAAGAGACTTTTGCGCAGCGCGAAAAGCTCGACTCAAACCGCCATCAAGAATCGCGAGCTTTTGGTCATGGCAGCGACTTATCGTGGGGTGGGCGATTCAGTATATTGGCGCGCCGCATCCATTGCGCGGCGCCGGCCACAAGCCCCGCGCTGATCAGGGCAAGCGCGAACGCGGAAACGCGGGGCATCTCGCCGAGCGCTAAATACAGCACCACGAAGAACGCCGCGAAGCCGTGCAGGCCCATGATGAACCCGCCCATCAACGCCGCAGTCGCCTGTGCGCCGTGCCGGGGCAGCGTGAAGCACGGCATCACGGTACCCGTGATCGGCACCGCCAGCAGAAGGCCGCTCACGGCCGGCGGGAATGCATCGGTGCTCAGGATCACCGCGGCAGCCATTACCACGGCCGCCACGATACGCAGCACGATCTCGGCTCGGGGCAGGTGCACCGGCCCGATCGTGCGCGCCACGCGGGGCGATGCGAGGAGCCCGAGCGAAGGTGCGGCCAGCGCTACCACACAGCTCGCGGCGGGAGGGAGTTGAAGCCACGTGAACGCCAGGCCTACGATGGTGAACAGCACCAATCCGAAGCCGACGCTCACCGGCCACGGCGCGACCCGCGCGGTCCACGCCACGCTCACGCTGTGCACGATCGATCCGGGAATGCATACCAGAGCCGCGAGCGCGATGGCGCGCACGGCGTCCGCGCCGATACCGAGCAGCAGCACTGCGCAGATCGGCGCCGCGATCATGGGCATGCCGCCGACGATGCCGCCGAGGGCGTGGCCGTAGCGTCTGGCGGCCAGCGTCGCGACGAGGATGGACGCCGCGACCAGCGCGAGCTTCAGCGCCAGCACGGCGTTCAGCGCGGGATGAAGCGCTGCTCGCGGAAGCTGTCGAAGATGCGGAAGAACATCTGTTCCGAGTCCACGAATTCGTTGAACCCGAAGCGACGCGCCTTGGTGTTGTCCAGCATGATGTCCCAGGTGGGTGCGAAGGCATAGTTGGCGAAGTGCCAGTTGGCCGCCTCGGCGAACGGCGTGGGCAGCAGGCCGTGCTCGCGCACGATCTCATTCCACAGCGGCTCCTTGTCGGCCATCATCGCTTCGAGGTCGATCTGCTGCACGCCGCCGTTTTCGAGCCCGAAGTAATCGGCGATGCGCGGCCAGAGGTTCACCCAGCGGAAGTGGTCGCCGTTGACCATGTTGAATGCTTCATTCGCGCAGCCCGGCTCGGTCGCAGCCCACAACATCCCCTTGTTCAGCAGCTCCACGTCGCTTGCACAGTGCACTGCGCGAAACGCAGCTTCGGGGCCGGGAAAGCGAAGCGGCAGGCCGAGTTTTTTGCACAGCGTCGCGTACACGGCAAGCGGCTTCGGCACATTGATGTCGCTGCGCGCGTAGCCGCACACGATGTGCGGTCGCATCAGCGACCAGCTCCAGCTTTTTCCCTGCGCCAGCTCCTTCAGGAAGTCTTCCTGTGTGTAGTAGAAGTTCGGCGGGAAGTGTCGCGCATCGCTTTCCTTGGCGGGCGTCTTGAAAGGGCCGAGGTGCCGGCCGTAGTACTTGGAGCCTTGCAACAGGCACACGTGTTGCAGATCTGGCGTTGCGGCCTCGATTGCGGTCATCGCATTGCGAAAAAGGTCCGTGTCCTGCGCGACTTTGTCGACCCAGCGCGTGCCCGTGGCATGCCCGGTCCAGAAGATGTGCGTCGCATTGCCCAGCGTGCTGAGTTGCCGGCGGCAGTCCTCGGGATCGCTCATGTCACAGGTCAGGTGGCGTGCGCGGGTGTCGAATTCCGGCGCGCGGCGGGAGACGATGGTCACGTCCCAGTCGCCTTCGCGGTCGAGCAGCTGCGCCATGTTCGCGCCTACCATGCCCGTGCCGCCGAGGATCACGGCTACTTTCCCTGTCATACGAATCACCTGTGAAGAAGATGGGTTGGAGCGAGTCAGGACGCGGCAGGGCCGAGCCCGCGCGCGGCCAGCGCCGATTCGGCACCCGCGCTCAGCGCCAGCAGGGCGGCATCGCGGCCACCGGGGGCCGCGAGCATCAGCCCGACGGGCGCATCGCCCGTGCGATGGCACGGCAGGCTGAGCGCGCAGCCGTCCAGGAAATTGATGAGCGTCGAGTTGCGCAGGATCAGGATGTTGGCGGCGCCGTAGGCTTCATCGCTGTCCCGCAGCAACGCGATCGGCGGGGCCACGACGGGCACCGTCGGCAGCACCAGCGCGTGCGCGTTGGCCGCGGCGATGCGCTGCTCCACGGCCGCGATCCAGCGCACGCGCGCGGCTTCGAGCTCGATGAACTGCGCGGCGGTCATGGTCGCTCCCCGGCGAATGCGCATCATCACGCGCGGGTCGTACTCGCTGCCTGATTGCTCGATCAGCTTCGCGTGCCAGGCCCATGCCTCGGCCGCCGTGTAGCCGCCCAGGCTGTTGATCTGCGCGAGTTCGGCGAATTCGGGGATGTCGATGTCCACGATGCGCGCGCCGGCCGCCGTCAATGCAGCGCAGGCTTGTTCGAACGCTGCAGCCACCACGTCGTCCATGCCGTCGCGAACCACTGTGCGCGGCAGTGCCAGCGTCGCGCCCGCCAGCGTGGCCGAGCGCGTATCGACAGGGCTCGACGCGGACAGAACGGCGTCGAGTTGCACACAGCAATCCACCGAGCGCGCCAATGGTCCGATCGAATCGAGCGCCGCCGACAGCGGTAGGGCGCCTTTCAGGGGAACACGTCGCGCCGTCGGCTTGAAGCCGGTGAGGCCGCATAGCGCCGACGGGATCCGCACCGAGCCGCCGGTGTCCGTGCCAATCGCGGCGGCGCCCATGCCGTCGGTGACGGAGATCGCGGCGCCCGACGACGAGCCGCCGGGGATGCGCCCGGTCTCGCGGTCCCAGGGATTGCGGGGCGTGCCGTGGTGCGGATTGAGGCCGAGGCCCGAGTAGGCAAACTCGGTCATGTTCGTGCGTCCCACGATGACGAGCCCGGCCGCCCTCAAACGCTGCACGACGACGCTGTCGGCACTCGCGGCCGGCGCGTTCTCCAGCACCCGCGATCCGGCGCGCGTGACTTGTCCTTGCTGGTCGAAAAGATCTTTCACCGTGATCGGAATGCCCGCGAGCGGCGGCAACGGCACTCCGACCTGGCGCATCCCGTCGATCGCGCGCGCGGTCGCGCGCGCTGCATCGACATGCACGGCGATGAAGGTGGCGCGGGCTTCGCTGCCGTTCAGTGCTGCGTCGAGCGCCTGATCCGTGAGTGCGCTGCTGGTGGTGCGGCGGGCGGCTAGTTCGGCTTGCCAGTGGGCAAGTGGCTTGTGCGGTAGGGCCATGGGGTGTCGGGGAAGTTGCGTCAGCGGGCCGTCATCGCCTGGGGCAGGCTGAGGACGATCTCGGGGAAAACGGTGATGAGCACGGTGGCGATCACCATCAGGAAGAAGAAGGGCAGGCTCGCCTTGGCGACAGTGAAAATGTCTTTGCCCGTCAGGCTCTGCACCACGAAGAGGTTGAACCCTACGGGCGGCGTGATCTGCGCCATCTCCACCACCAGGACGATGAAGATGCCGAACCACAGCAGGTCGATGCCGGCGGCCTGCACCGCGGGCATGATCACCGACGTGGTGAGCAGCACGATCGAGATGCCGTCGAGGAAGCAGCCCAGGATGATGAAGAGCAGGGTGAGTGCGGCGATCAATCCCCAGGCGGGCAGCTTCGCCGCGGCGATCCACTCAGCGATGGCCGCCGGCAGTCCGGTGAAGCTCATGGCCGATGTGAGAAATGCCGCGCCCAGCAAGATGAAGAAGATCATCGTGGACGTACGCACCGCGCCGAGCAGGCTGTCGATGAGCGTCGCGCGATTGAGCAGCCCGGACATGCCCGCGATCACCAGCGCGCCAACTACGCCGATCGCGGCGGCTTCGGTGGCGGTGGCCAACCCCGCATAGATGGAGCCGATGACGCCGATGATCAGCAGCACGACGGGCAGTAGCCGGCCCGAGGCTTTCATTTTTTCCGCGAACGTGGTCTTGAAGGTGGCCGCCGGGATCTGGTCCTTGTGCATCAGCGACCAGATGGCGACCCAACCCGAGAACAGTAGCATCAGCATGATGCCGGGCAGCACGCCCGCGATAAAGAGACGCGCGACCGAGACCTGCGCCGCGACGCCGTACACAATCATGATGATCGACGGCGGTATCAGCAGGCCCAGCGTGCCCGAGCCGGCGAGCGAGCCAAGGGAAATACTTTCGGGATAGCCGCGCGCCTTCAACTCCGGGAGCGAGATGCGGCCGATGGTCGCGGCCGTGGCGGCGGAAGACCCGCTCACCGCAGCGAAGATGCCGCAGCCCAGCACGTTGACGTGCAGCAGGCGGCCCGGCAGGCGCTCAACCCACGGCGCGAGGCCGGCGAACATGTCGTCGGACAGGCGCGTCCTGAAAAGGATCTCGCCCATCCAGATGAACAGCGGCAACGCGGTCATGGTCCAGCTCGCGCTGGAGGCCCAGCTCGTGGTGGCGAGGATCGAGCCGACCGGTGCATCGGCGAACAACATGCCGGCCACGCCGACCGCGAGCAGGGCGGGTGCGATCCAGACGCCCAGCCCCAGCAGGAGGAAAAGCGTGAACAGCAGTACCGCGGAAATCAGGGGTAGTTCCATCATTCACTCATTTCAGCGTTCGTGCTCAACTCGAACTGGCGATGCTGCAAAACGCAGACCAGCCGCTCGGCAAACGCCACGACCAGCAGGGCCGAGCCCAGCGCCATTGGCAGTTGCGGCAACCACATCGGCACGGGCACGAGGCCCTGCGAGACGTCCTTGAGCGTGTAGCTCTCCAGCACGAAGCCGATGCAGTACCAGGCGAAGAAGGCCGCAAGTGCGAGGCCGATGACGCTGGCAATTACTTCCAGCACATGCCGTCCCGCAGGCGAGAGGAAGCGCGTGAACACCTCCACCCGGATGTGCGAGCCGCAATGCAGCGCGTAGGGCAGGCCGAAGAAACCGGCGGCGGCCATCGCCCAGGCAGCGAACTCCTCGGCATCCCGCACGGTGGAACCGAGGTTGCGCGCAATGACCTGCGCCAGGATCAACCCGCAGATGAGTACCAGGGAAGCCGCCGACAGCAGCCCCGAGGCAAGGTACAGGCGATGCAGCGCAGGCATGGCGCTTACTTCGGCATCTTGTCGACCAGGGCCTTGCCGTCGGCGCCGGCCTTCTTCACCCACTCGTCGGCCATCGTGGCGCCGATCTTCGCGAGGTCAGGCACCATGGCCGCTGGCATCGGGCCGACAGTCATGCCTTTGCTGGCGAGCGTCTGCGTGAGCGTCGCCGTCTGCTTGCGGGCCTCGTCCCAGCCGCGCTTTTCGGCCGCGGCAGCAGCGTCCATCACGGCCTTCTGCGAAGCGGGCGACAGCTTGCCGAACTCGCGCGCATTGACCATCGTCACGTTCTTCGGGATGAACGCCTGCACGTCGTAGTAGTACTTGGAGAAGTCCCATGCCTGCGAGTCCACGCCCGTGGCGGGGGAGGTGATCATCGCTTCGATGAGGCCCGTGCCGAAGGCCTGCGGCACGTCACCCGAGTTCACGGTGGTGGGCGATGCGCCCATCAGCTCCACCATGCGCGAAGTCGCGGCGTTGTACGCGCGGAACTTCATGCCCTTGAAGTCGGACATGGCCTTGATCGGCACCTTGGTGTAGATGCCCTGGGGCGGCCACGGCACGCTGTACAGCAACTTGATGCCCTGCTTGGCGAGGCGCTGCTCGATGCCGGGCTTGCTGGCCTGCCAGAGGGCCCAGGCGCTGTCGAAATTGCGGGCCATCAGCGGCACGGCATCGACTTCGAACATCGCGTCTTCGTTGCCCAGCACCGAGATCAGCACGTCGCCCACCGGCACCTGGCCGGTCTGCACGGCGCGCTTCAGGTCAGGGCGCTTGAAGAGCACGGAGTTCGAGTGAACCTTGATCTCCAGTTCGCCCTTGGTGGCCTTGCCCACGTCGGCGGCGAATTCCTTCGCGACTGCGGTGATGTAGTTGCCGTCCGGCTGTTCGGCGGACATGTTCCATTTTTCCGCGGCATGCGCGGAGGTCCAACCCAGGCACGCGATGGTGCAGGCGGACAGAAGGTAGCGTCGGCTCAAGGTCATGGCAGCTCTCCTTAAAAAAACTTTGGGGGGAAATTCAGCCCAGCCGCCAGAGCAACTGGAAGGTATGGACATCGGCATCCTGCAGGCCCACGGTGCGGGCGAGCAACTGCGCCTGGGTGCGCGCTGCGTCTACGCGCGACGCTTCGATCATCACCAGCGCGTCCGCAGGCGCCGGCGGTGCGTCGGCCGTCACGGGCGCCGACAGCGGGGCGTCCGTTTCCAGAACGCTGGCGCGGACGATGAATTCTTCTTCCACGCTGGACACCGTGCGCTTCATGAGCAAAGGCTGCAAACCCGGCTCCAGCAGTTTGGCCGGCGGCACCACGAAGACGGACACGGCGCAGCCTTCGCCCTCGCCGGCTTCCACCGTGAGCTCGCCCACGCGACGCTGCGTGCCGCGCATGCGCTTGAAGTTGTCCAGCGACCACGGCGTCTGGTTGGCGAATGCGCGCCGGTACGGCTCGGACGTGAACACATCCAGCGTGTCGGTGTAGTACAGCGCGAGGTAGGGCCGGGGGCAGTCGCCCACGGCAACGAAGCGGCGAGCGTTCTGGAAGCCGGGGATCGCCACGCGTTCCTGCATGTGTTCGCGGTCGTACCAGCGGTTGAAATCGGATTCGTGTTCCGGATCGATGGCGGTCCAGATGCAGAGCAGCCCACGGGGCTTGTGTCCGGTCATGTCGGTTCGGTGTCGTCGGTTGTGGAGGTTGTACGCGAGTGTTCCGGTTATCGGCACGTCCGTCCAACAAATAATAATCGCCCACTGCGATCAACTAATCTGATGACACGGGTAATCCCGTATCGCCTGGCTCGACAGTGGCTTTCACGCGCGACCACGGATCCGGGACCGGCGTCGCGCTTGGCAGGCGCGCCACGTGTGCGGGCAGCTCGCGCGCGAAGTCCTGCGCCGTTTGCTGGGCCTGCGCGGCGATTTGCTGGAAGAGCGGCGTCTCCGGTCCCGACCGGTAGGTGCATACGAGCTGCATGTCCGGCATTTCCGTGTCGAGCTGGAGCATCTGAACGTCGCCGTCGGCGAGTTCGCGCTGGATGATGGCCGGGGGGATCATCGCGAGGCCGAAGCCATCGACCACGAGCCGGATCATCGCGGACACCGATGTCATGCAGTTCACGTGCACCCGGCGATCCACGTGCTCGTCCAGGAGGCGCTCGATGAAGCGGTGCGGTCCCGAGTTGCGCGAAAAACTCAGCACCGGAAAATTGGCGAGATCGGACAAGGTCAGCAACTCGCCATGCAGGTTGAGCGATGTGGCGCCGACCCAGCGCATCGGGAAATCGCACAGCGGCAGGTTCTGCACGTTCGGGCTGAGCACGTTGTCAGTGTGGAGGATGAGATCGAGGTTGCCCTTGCCGAACTGCTCGATAAGCTTGATGGTCGTGTCGCCGGCGAGCTCCACCTCGATCTGCGGCCACGTCCGGTGGATGCGCGCCATGAGGTCTGGAAACCACGAGTGGATGATCGACTCGATCACGCCGATGCGAATGACGCCGGTGAACAGCGCCCGGTCCTTCAGGCTGTCGACCATCTCATGCGAGATGCGCAGGATGCGGTCGGCGAACACCAGCGCCTTGCCGCCTTCGTGCGTGAGCTTGACTTCGCGGTCGCCGCGGTCGAAGAGACGCACGCCGAGTTCCTGCTCGAGCGTGGCGATGCGGCTGGACACGGCGGCCTGCGTCGTGTGCAGCTTCTCCGCCGTCATCCGGAAATTGCGCAGCTTGGCGAGCCACACGAAGGTTTCGAGGAAGCGCAGGTTCATAGCACATCCTAGCGCAGCGGTGCGCCCGCGGGAGACTTCAGTCCGCGGCTCGCAATCGCCGGGTTCGAGCCAGGGAAGGTTCATCCGCTCCGTCGCGAACTGCGCAAAGGTTGCGCCAGGTCTATCGCGCCGGCTTCCCCAAGGTCGTGTCCAGGGTCGCGCGCCCCAACGAAAACGCCGGGAAGAACGTAAGTCCTTCTCGGCGTTGCGATTTTTTGGCTCCTCGACCTGGGCTCGAACCAGGGACCTACGGATTAACAGTCCGGCGC
>JAZKFD010000279.1:0-4312 GCA_040386635.1 Pseudomonadota bacterium | reverse complement strand
GCGACGAGCCCGCAGCCACCCAGCAACCCGCCGAGAGTGTCGAGGCCATGCGCAAGCGCGCGTTGCACCGCCTGATCGGCGCCGTCCTGCTGGTGGTGATCGGTGTTGTCGGATTCCCGTTGTTGTTCGATACCCAGCCCCGGCCCATCGCCGTCGATATTCCGATCGAGATCCCCGACCGGAACAAGGCAAAACCACTCGTGGTGCCCGCGCAGGTTGCCGCTTCTGCGCCTGCGGCTGCCCAGGTAGCGTCCAGTGCGCCCGCACGGGTTGCAGTGGCTGCGGCGCCTGTTGCGCCCAGGGAGGAAGCACCCGCCGTATCGGCAGGGCCCAAGGCAGAGCTTGCGCCCGAGGCCAGGCCTGAGCCGAAAATTGCTGCGGTCAAACCTGAAACGAAACCAGAACCCAAACCCGAACTCAAGGCTGAAGCAGCAAAGCCCGAGCCAAAGGCCGAGTCCGTGAAGCCGCCCGCCAGAACGGACGACGGTGCCAAGGCGCGCGCCTTGCTGGAAGGCAAAGCACCCGAGGCCACGGCCAACGGGCGATTCGTCGTGCAGGTGGGCGCCTTTGCTGACGCGGCCATCGCCCGCGAAACGCGCCAGAAGCTCGAGCGGGCGGGCCTGAAGACCTATACGCATGTGGCCGACACCAAGGACGGTAAACGCACGCGGGTGCGTGTGGGGCCTTTTGCGTCGAAAGATGAGGCAGGCAAGGCAGCGGAGAAGATCAAGGGCCTGGATCTTCCGGCCGCTGTCCTGACCTTGTAGATGGCGACGCTGGACTGGATATTTGTCGCCGTCCTGCTGGTTTCGCTGTTGATCGGCGCATGGCGTGGACTGGTGTACGAAGTGTTGTCGGTGTTCGCCTGGATCGCCGCGTTTTTTGTGGCGCAGTGGCTGGCTCCTGATGCGGCAGCGTGGCTTCCGATGGGCCGGGCGGCAGAGCCTGTGCGTTATGCAGCAGGATTTGCGGTGGTGTTCATCGGGGTCGTGTTTTCGGGCGCCCTGATCGCCTGGCTCCTCAAAAAACTCATCGAGTCGGTGGGGCTGAGGCCGGTGGACAGGACACTGGGCGCCCTGTTTGGCGCGATGCGCGGCGCGGTGGTGTTGCTTGCATTTTCGGTGGTCGTCAACTTCACGGCGATGAAGAACGAAGCGTGGTGGAGACAGTCGGTGGGCGCAGGCGTTTCAACGGCTGTGCTCAAGGGTTTGAAGCCGGTATTGCCCGAACAGTTCTGGCAGTACCTACCGGGGTAGCACATGTGTGGAATCGTTGGCGTTGTCTCAAATGCGCCTGTCAATCAGCTGATTTATGACGGCTTGCTGCTGCTGCAGCATCGCGGACAGGACGCGGCCGGTATCGTGACCCAGCAGGAGCGCAAGTTCTTCATGCACAAGGCCAAGGGCATGGTGCGTGACGTGTTTCGCACGCGCAACATGCGTGCGCTGCCGGGCAATGCGGGGCTGGGGCAGGTGCGCTATCCAACGGCAGGCAACGCGTACAGCGAGGAAGAGGCGCAGCCCTTTTACGTCAACGCGCCCTACGGCATCGTGCTGGTGCACAACGGAAACCTGACCAACGCACAGGCGCTCAAAAGCGAGCTGTTCACGACCGATCACAGGCACATCAACACCGAGAGCGATTCGGAAGTATTGCTGAACGTGTTCGCGCATGAGCTTGAAAAATCCACGCGCGGGGCGACGCTGCAGCCCGAAGACGTGTTCAAGGCCGTGGCCGCCGTGCACAAGCGCGTGAGGGGCTCCTATGCCGTCATCGCGCTGATTGCTGGCCACGGCGTACTGGCGTTTCGCGATCCTTTCGGCATCCGTCCGCTGTCGATCGGACGCGGCAGCGATGGCGCCGTCATGGTCGCCAGCGAGACCGTGGCCCTGGAGGGCACGGGCCATGTTTTCGAGCGCCACGTCGCTCCCGGCGAGGCTATCTTCATCGATCTGGAAGGCGCGGTGCACTCGAGGCAGTGCGCAGACAACCCGAAGCTCTTTCCGTGCATCTTCGAATACGTGTACCTCGCGCGGCCCGATTCGGTGCTCGATGGCATCTCGGTGTACCAGGCCCGGTTGAACCTGGGCGAAACGCTGGCCAAGCGGGTGGTCTCCACCGTCCCGCCCAACGAAATCGACGTGATCATCCCGATCCCCGAATCGAGCCGGCCGAGTGCCACGCAGCTTGCGCACCTGCTGGGTATTCCGTACCGGGAAGGCTTCGTGAAAAATCGCTATGTCGGCCGCACCTTCATCATGCCGGGGCAGGGCGTGCGCAAGAAGTCGGTTCGCCAGAAGCTCAACGTGATCGCCAGTGAGTTCAAGGGTCGTAACGTGATGCTGGTCGATGATTCCATCGTCCGCGGAACCACCAGCCGCGAGATCGTGCAGATGGCGCGCGATGCGGGCGCCAAGAAGGTGTACCTTGCCAGTGCCGCGCCACCGGTGCGCTACCCCAATGTGTACGGCATCGACATGCCCACCTCCACCGAACTGGTTGCGCATGGCCGCACGATTGAAGAAATCCGCGAGATCATCGGTTGCGATGCGCTGATCTACCAGGATGTCGAAGGCATGAAGCGCGCGATCGGCTCGCTCAACCCCACGCTCGATGGTTTCGATGCGTCGTGCTTCGACGGCGTGTATGTGACCGGCGACATCAACCCTGACGACATCGCACGCATCAACGAAGCGCGCATCGGACAGGAAGACGCTCTCGAAGAAGACACCTCGCGCCTGGCATTGCCCAACGCGCAAGACGCTTAAATATTTCCATGCAAGTACGCACCCGTTTCGCTCCTTCACCTACCGGCTTCATCCACCTGGGCAACATCCGCTCTGCGCTTTATCCGTGGGCCTTCGCGCGTTCGCAAAAGGGCGTTTTCATCCTCCGGATCGAGGACACGGACGTCGAGCGCTCGTCGCAGGAAGCGGTGGATGTGATCGTCGAAGGCATGGAGTGGCTGGGCCTGGCCCACGATGAGGGCCCGTTCTTCCAGATGCAGCGCATGGACCGCTACAAGGAGGTCCTGGCGCAGATGAAGGACCAGGGGCTGGTGTACCCGTGCTACATGAGCGTGGAAGCGCTCGATGTGCTGCGCGAACGCCAGAAAACCAACAAGGAAAAGCCGCGCTACGACGGCACCTGGCGCCCCGAACCCGGCAAGACGCTGCCGCCGGTTCCGCCGGGCGTGCAACCTGTGATGCGTTTCAAGAATCCCGTCGGCGGATCGGTGATCTGGGACGACAAGGTCAAGGGTCGCATCGAGATCAGCAATGACGAGCTCGATGACCTGGTCATCGCGCGGCCGGATGGCACGCCGACCTATAACTTCTGCGTGGTCGTCGATGACCTCGACATGAACATCACGCACGTGATCCGCGGTGACGATCATGTCAACAACACGCCCCGGCAGATCAACATCTTTCGCGCGCTGGGCAAGGAGCCGCCTGTGTATGCCCACTTGCCCACGGTGCTCAACGAGCAGGGCGAGAAGATGAGCAAGCGCGCCGGCGCCAAGCCGGTCACCCAGTACCGTGATGAGGGCTTTCTGCCCGACGCGATGGTCAACTATCTTGCGCGATTGGGATGGAGCCACGGCGACGAAGAGATCTTCAGCCGAGAGCAGTTTCTTGAGTGGTTCGACCTCGATCACCTGGGCAAGAGTGCCGCGCAGTTCGATGAAGCAAAGCTGCGGTGGGTCAATGCACAACACATCAAGTCAACGCCGGATGACACCTTGGTCGAGCATCTCAGGGCCGTTCGTCCTTCGCTGCTGGAGCCGTCAACCGTTCGTCCTGAGCTCGTCGAAGGACATCGCGCACACCTCGCGCGCATCTGCGCGCTCTTCAAGGACCGCTGCGACACCACCGTCGCACTTGCTGACTGGGCAGAGAAGTTCTACAAGCCCGTTGAACCCAACGCAGAAGAACTCGCAAAGCATGTCACCGAGGGCGTGCGGCCTGCGATCAGCATGCTTTCAAAGATGCTCGAGACCTGCCCGTGGGAGAAGCCCGCCATCACCGAATCAATCAGGGAAGTGCTGCGCGCCACAGGTATGAAAATGCCGCAACTGGCGATGCCCGTGCGCGTGCTTTTACTTGGCACAGCACAGACGCCGTCACTCGATTCAGTGATCGAATTGTGCGGACGTGAGACCGCCCTGGCTCGATTGAAACTGGAGTGATGAAAAATCTGGCTATAATTCGAGGCTCGGAAATTGACGGGCTGCTGTAACAGGCAAACAGTTGATTTTTGGGGGTATAGCTCAGCTGGGAGAGCGCTTGCATGGCATGCAAGAGGTCAGCGG
>JAZKFD010000278.1:2670-5151 GCA_040386635.1 Pseudomonadota bacterium | reverse complement strand
AAAAGCACGATCCGCGCGTGCTCGCATTGAAGGCCGGCTTGCTGGCCGTGTGGGCTCTCGTGACTTTCGGTGTCTGCTGGTTTGCACGCGACCTGCAGTTCATGATGGGACCCTGGCCGTTCGGCTACTGGATGGCAGCTCAGGGCACGGTGCTGGTCTTCATCGCGATTGTTGCCTTTTATGCGGCCGCCATGAAACGCCTCGCGCCAGAGGATGACGAGGCTCCCAAGGCCACGGGCATCGATGTCTGACTCGCCTGCCTACAGCGCCTACAAGCGCAGGCTGCACCGAAACCTTGCCATCTTCGTTGCCGGGTTCCTGGTCTTTCTCTTGCTCATGGCGTGGGCGGAAAACAGCGGACTTTCGCGCTACTGGCTCGGCCCCATTTTCATGTTCTCGACGGTCATGATGTATGCGGCCATCGGTATCTATGGGCGCACGACCGATCCCGAGGAGTACTACGTTGCGGGCCGACGCATTCCGGCCATGTACAACGGCATGGCGGCAGCTGCTGACTGGATGAGCGCGGCCTCTTTCATCAGCCTGGCCGGCGGCCTCTATCTGCAAGGTTTCGGCGGAACCGACGGACAGCCCGGCGGGCTTGCATTCATCCTGGGATGGACGGGGGGTTTCTGCCTCGTGGCGCTGCTGATCGCGCCGCACCTTCGCAAGCTCAATCTCTACACGATTCCCGACTACTTCAGCCTGCGTTATGGCGGCAGGTGGCCGCGCGTCATTGCGGCGCTGGCTGCAATCCTGTGTTCGTTCACCTATGTGGTGGCGCAGATCTACGGCATCGGTCTGATTGCGTCCCGCCTGACCGGCGTGCAGTTCGAGATCGGCGTCTTGCTCGGCCTGGGTGGCGTGCTTCTTTGCTCGTTTCTCGGCGGCATGCGCGCCATCACGTGGACGCAGGTGGCCCAGTACGTGATCTTGCTGCTGGCTTTCCTGATTCCGGTGTCGTGGCTGGCCTTCAAGCAGCTGGGCAATCCGGCGGCCCCGCTTGTCTATGGCGCGCAGATCCAGAAGATCAGCGAGCTTGAAAAAAAACTGATGGACGATCCTGCGGAAAAGCAGGTGGCCGCCATCTTCCTGCAACGGGCGCGTGAGTATGAAGTGCGGCTCCAGGATATCGAAGGCGCGTTGCAGCGGGAGCGCTCGGCCGCGCAGCAACGCATACGACAACTCAAGGCGCGAGGCGCCGATTCGGCTCTGATCGTCCAGGCCAATCGAGAGCTGGCAGCACTGCCGAAAGACGCGGCTGCCGCCCGTGAGCAATGGACGCGCGTGGTTCATGACAACCATGAGCGCGCCAAGCCCCTGGGTGGAGTGCCCGCGCACAGCCAGCC
The DNA here is from genome assembly GCA_040386635.1 of Pseudomonadota bacterium. Taxonomy (GTDB): domain Bacteria; phylum Pseudomonadota; class Gammaproteobacteria; order Burkholderiales; family Burkholderiaceae_C; genus Ramlibacter. The sequence continues at coordinate 3,802 of JAZKFD010000278.1, read as the reverse complement.
TTTTGCGGGCGATCCGAACGGCACCGCTGCTGAACAGGAAGCCTTTGGCAATGCGCGCCTGAACTTCATCGCCCTCATGTTCTGCCTGATGCTTGGCACCGCCGGTTTGCCCCATCTACTCACGCGCTACTACACGACACCGACCGTAGCCGAGGCGCGTTCTTCGGTGGCCTGGACCCTCTTTTTCATTGCACTGGTTTATCTCAGTGCACCTGCGCTGGCGGTGCTGGTGAAATTCGAAGTGATGAACAACCTGGTGGGCAGCAGCTTCGATTCGCTACCGCAATGGATCGCGCAGTGGGCCAAGGTGGACAGCTCGCTGATCTCGGTGGCCGATGTGAACGGGGACCGGATTCTTCAATGGGGCGAGATTCGCCTGGGCGCAGACATGATCATGCTGGCGACACCCGAGCTGGGCGGCTTGCCCTACGTCATCTCGGGCCTGGTGGCAGCCGGCGGTCTGGCCGCTGCGCTCTCGACCGCCGACGGCCTGTTGCTCACCATCAGCAATGCGATGGTGCGGGACATCTATTCCCACGAGATCAACCACAGGGTGACGGCCGAGCAGCGTGTGATCCTTTCCAAATTCGCACTGCTGGCGGTGGCGCTGGTGGCGGCGGTCGTGGCGTCGTTCAAGCCCGCCGAGATCCTGCCTCTGGTGGCGTCGGCGTTTTCGCTCGCGGCTTCCGCATTCGTGCCCACCATGGTGCTCGGAATCTTCTGGCGCAGGGCCAACCGTCGGGGCGCAGTCGCCGGAATGCTCGCGGGACTTGGCGTGACCGTGTACTACATGCTGGTGAATTCCCCGGCGGTTCGCGCGTTCTTCCAGGCGTCACCCGGCCAGGATCTGTGGTTTGGAATCCAGCCCGTATCGGCAGGGGTCTTTGGCGTTCCCATCGGCTTTGCAGTGACCATTGCGGTCAGTCTGCTGACGCGGCCTTCGGCTGCAGCTGCTGCTGTCCCGGTGCAGCAACGATCCTAGGGATTCCCCTAGTAGGGCTTGCCCCTGTGGGCGGAACTTGTGGGGGTCGAGTCAGGTTCGCGTCAGACGCAATGCGCACTCTGACCCCACCAGAACCAACCTGAGGAGACATGCATGGCGACAGCGTCCGCGAGCGGGGTCAAACCCGTT
>JAZKFD010000278.1:0-2660 GCA_040386635.1 Pseudomonadota bacterium | reverse complement strand
ACCGATGACCCGTGAGGAAAAGAAGGTGATCTTCGCTTCCTCGCTGGGCACCGTGTTCGAGTGGTACGACTTCTATCTGTACGGCTCTCTCGCCGCGATCATTGCGCGGCAGTTCTTCTCGGGACTCGATCCGACATCCGCCTACATTTTCGCGCTGCTGGCTTTTGCCGCAGGCTTTCTGGTCCGTCCGTTCGGCGCGATTTTCTTCGGCCGCATCGGCGACATGATCGGTCGCAAATACACCTTCCTGGTGACGATCCTGATCATGGGTGCATCGACGTTCATCGTCGGCCTGCTACCCAGCTATGCATCGATCGGCATGGCCGCTCCGGTCATCCTGATCGTGCTGCGGATGCTGCAGGGCCTGGCCTTGGGCGGCGAGTACGGCGGTGCTGCCACCTACGTGGCCGAGCATGCACCGCACGGCAAGCGCGGCGCGTTCACATCCTGGATTCAAACCACCGCGACGCTGGGCCTGTTCCTGTCGCTGCTGGTGATCCTGGGCGTGCGCAATGTGCTTGGCGAGAAAGAGTTCGGCGACTGGGGCTGGCGCATTCCGTTCCTGCTGTCGATCGTGCTGCTGGGAATTTCGGTGTGGATCCGCTTGAGCCTCAACGAGTCGCCTGCGTTCCAGAAGATGAAGTCCGAGGGCAAGACCTCCAAGGCGCCGCTGACCGAGTCGTTTGGTGAGTGGAAGAACCTGAAGATCGTGATCCTGGCGCTGCTGGGCCTGACGGCCGGTCAGGCAGTGGTCTGGTACACGGGCCAGTTCTACGCGCTTTTCTTCATGACCACGATCGCCAAGGTGGACATCACGACGGCCAACCTGTTGATCGCCGCGTCGCTGCTGATCGGCACGCCGTTCTTCATCGTCTTCGGAACGCTGTCGGACAAGATCGGCCGCAAGCCCATCATCATGGCGGGTTGCCTGATCGCTGCGCTGACCTACTTCACGATCTTCCCGCTGCTGCTGAAGTATTCGAACCCGGCGTTGCTGGCGGCTCAACAGGCTTCCAAGGTCACCGTCACGGCCGATCCGAAGGAATGCTCGTTCCAGGGCAGCCCGATTGCGCGCGACATCGATTTCCGCACCTCGTGCGACATCGCCAAGCGAGCACTGACGCAGTCGTACATCCCCTACGAAAACAAGGCAGGCCCGGCCGGCACGCCTGCGACCATCACGCTGGGTGACAAGGTGATCGCGGCTCCGGCGGGTACCCTGAACGCTGCCGCCAACGGCTTCGCTCCGGAAAGTGCGAAAGCCATCGCAGACTTCCGCAAGTCGCTGGGCGACACGGCCAAGGCCGCCAACCTGACCGTGGCTGCGGATCCCGCGAAGATGAACAAGGCCATGGTGCTGCTGCTGCTCGTGTTCCTGGTGATCCTGGTCACGATGGTGTACGGACCGATCGCCGCGATGCTGGTCGAGATGTTCCCGACCCGGATTCGCTACACCTCGATGAGCCTGCCGTATCACATCGGCAACGGCTGGTTCGGCGGATTGCTGCCGACCACGGCGTTCGCGATGGTGGCGGCAACGGGCGACATCTTCTACGGCCTGTGGTATCCCGTCATCGTTGCGGCTGGCACGTTCGTGATCGGCATGCTGTTCATTCGCGAGACCAAGGATGTGGACATCTACGCGAACGACTGATGTATTGAATTGATAGGAAAGTCCAAAAAGCCCGCTCGAATGAGCGGGCTTTTTTCGTCAGGCCTATGGATAAACCCCGATGCGAGTGGCGAGCCAGCGTGCAAAGCTGCACGCACCGAAGCAGGGCACGGTCAAACGCCGGAAGTCGTCGGGAAGATCGCCAACACGGCTATGGGGGAAAAATGCACATTGCAAAGACCGAAGCGGGACAGCAGGTCATCAAGGATCGCTCGGTACAGTTGACGCCCCGACAGCGCTCGCTCCTGATCCTGATTGACGGCAAGAAGACCATCGAGCAAGTGTTGACGGCCACCGCCGCCGCCGGGGTCACCCGGGACGACATCGACAAGCTCATCGAACTCGGTCTCATCGCGGATTCCGCGCCCCGCCAGACTGCCCTGGAGCAGGCCGCCAGCCAGGCACGGGCTGAAAGGGTGGAGCAGCACAAGCACCGCACTCCCCAGGAGCGCTACACAGATGCCTATCCGATTGCGACGCGATTGACGGCAGCCCTTGGCTTGCGTGGTTTCCGCCTGAATCTGGCAGTGGAAGGAGCAACCAACTACGAGCAGCTGTTGGTCGTGGCGCCCCGCATCCTGGAGGCCGTGGGGCCTGAAAAGTACGCGCCGCTGGACGACGCCCTTAACGATCGCTGAACTATCGGTGGCTGGGAAGCGGCATCGGGCACGACTTTGCGGTGTCACGACTTTTCCCGTGATGCGGGCTATAATCGTGGGCTCACCTTGCTGCACCGGCACCGACGCGCCAGGCAGCTGTAACCAGAGCCCTGTATTTGCAGCGGCTCGAACCCACAAGGAGTCATATGCGTCACTATGAAATCATTCTTCTGATCCATCCGGACCAGAGCGAACAGGTTCCAGCCATGCTGGAACGCTACAAGGGCATGATCACCGCCAGCGGTGGAAAAGTGCACCGTGTAGAAGACTGGGGACGCCGCCAGCTGGCCTACCAGATCAACAAGCTTGGCAAGGCGCACTACCTGTGC
>JAZKFD010000277.1:0-1567 GCA_040386635.1 Pseudomonadota bacterium | reverse complement strand
GAGCGCCGGCATGGCGATCTACGACACGATGAACTTCATCAAGCCGCAGGTCTCGACGTTGTGCACGGGCATGGCGGCCAGCATGGGCGCGTTCTTGCTGGCCGCAGGCGAGAAGGGCAAACGATTTGCGCTGCCCAATTCCAAGGTCATGATTCATCAGGTGCTCGGCGGCGCGTCCGGCCAGGCAACCGATATCGAGATTCACGCGAAGGACATCCTGAAGACCAAGGCCGTGATGAACCGGATCCTTGCCGAGCGCACGGGCCAGCCGATCGAAAAGGTCGAGCGCGACACCGAGCGTGATTATTTCCTCGATGCTGAAGAATCCAAGGCATATGGCCTGGTTGACCAGGTGCTTGCCAAGCGCGCCTGAGCGCCGCACCGCAGGGAGCTTGAACCTGTCTCCCGGCGGGGCCCCGCCGCGCTTTCTAGCGGTTGCAGCTCAGCAACGGCGCCTCCCGTGACAGGGAGGGCGCCGTTTTTATTTCGGTATCATTGAATCTCCCATATAAGGCAAGCCCCAATGGCCGACAAAAAAGGCTCTTCCAGCGAGAAAACCCTTTACTGCTCCTTCTGCGGCAAGAGCCAGCATGAGGTCAAGAAGCTGATCGCAGGGCCTTCCGTTTTCATCTGCGACGAGTGCATTGACCTGTGCAACGAAATCATCCGTGACGAGTTGCCTGCGGGAGATGAAGCGCGCGAGCAGCGCACCGATCTGCCGACGCCGGCCGAGATCAAGGCCAACCTCGACAACTACGTGATTGGGCAGGAGCCCGCCAAGCGCGGTCTTTCGGTCGCGGTCTACAACCATTACAAGCGCCTGCGCCACAAGGAAAAAGCCAAGAAGGACGATGTCGAGCTCACCAAGAGCAACATCCTTCTGATCGGGCCCACGGGTTCGGGCAAGACGCTGCTGGCGCAGACCCTCGCGCGCATGCTGGACGTGCCCTTTGTCATGGCTGACGCGACGACGCTCACCGAGGCTGGCTATGTTGGCGAAGACGTCGAGAACATCATCCAGAAATTGCTGCAAAGCTGCAATTACGAAGTCGAGCGCGCGCAGCGGGGCATCGTCTACATCGACGAGATCGACAAGATCTCACGCAAGTCCGACAACCCGTCGATCACGCGTGATGTGTCAGGCGAGGGCGTGCAGCAAGCCCTGCTCAAGCTCATCGAAGGCACGATGGCCAGCGTGCCCCCGCAGGGCGGGCGCAAGCACCCCAATCAGGACTTCCTGCAGATCGACACGACCAATATCCTGTTCATTTGCGGTGGTGCGTTTTCGGGTCTCGAGAAAGTGATCGAGCAGCGCACCGAGGCTTCTGGTATCGGTTTTGGCGCGTCGGTCAAGAGCAAGGCGCAGCGCAGCCTCACCGATGTGTTCCGTGAGGTCGAGCCGGAGGACCTCATCAAGTTCGGCCTCATTCCTGAACTGGTGGGACGCATGCCGGTCGTCGCGACCTTGTCGGAGCTGTCCGAGGACGCGATGATCCAGATCCTGACCGAGCCGAAGAACGCGCTCGTCAAGCAATACGGCAAGCTGCTCGCGATGGAAGGCGTGGAC
>JAZKFD010000276.1:0-8732 GCA_040386635.1 Pseudomonadota bacterium | reverse complement strand
AGGAGGTTCCGATCTGGAATTGCATTTTCTGGATTCTATCGCCGGGGAACTTGCGAACGGGTATAGCCGCCGCCATGCGAAGCGGTCCCACAGGCGAAATCCAGGACAGGCCCAGGCCGACAGAGGCCCGCAGCTGGCCCACATCGAAGCGCTCATTTTCGCCAAACACATTGCCGACGTCCACGAAGCCGAAGGCGCGCAGCGACTTGTCATTGCCCGCACCCGGGAACGGCGTGATCACCTCTGCATTGAGTGTGAGTTTCTTCGGGCCACCGATGGAGGCGCCGGTCACGTCGCGCGGGCCGATCGTGCCCTGGTCGAAGCCGCGCACCGAGCCCAGACCGCCGCCGTAGAAGTTCTTGAACACCGGGAACGGCCTGCCGCCCAGACCCTTGCCGTAGCCCGCTTCGGCATTGAACGCCAGCGTGAACTGCTTGTTGATCGGGATGTATTGCTGGAACTGGTAGCTGGTCTTCAGGAAGCGTGCGTCGCCGGCAACGCCAAGCTCGACGGCGACCCTTTGCAGACGCCCCGAGGTCGGCGTGATGGAACTGTCGCGGTCATCGCGGCCCCAGCCGATCGTCAGCGGCAGGTTGGCGCTGGTGTAGCCGAAGCGGTTGGCATAAGCCAGGTAGGCGGCCGGGATATTGGTGCCGGGGCGGATCTGGATTCGCTCTGCAGCGGCGCCGAAGAACACCGTATCGAGTTCGCTGAACGGGACGCCGAACCGCAGGCCGGCGCCGGTGGTGACCAGCTGGTAGTTGCCGCCCTGGTCCTCATAAGGACGCTGGGCCCGGTGGTAAATGTCGATCGTGCGCGAGATGCCGTCGGGTGTGAAGTATGGATTGACCGAGTTGAAAACGATCGTCCGGTTGTACTTGCTGGTATTGACCTCGACGCCCAGGTAGTTGCCCGAGCCGAACGCGTTCTCCTGCTTGATCGAGAACGACAGCGCGAGCTTTTCAGCCTGCGAAAAACCTGCGCCCAGCTGAAGGCTGCCGCTGGGTTTTTCGACCACGGTCACGTTCAGGTCCACCTGGTCGGGTGCGCCAGGCACCTCGGAGGTCTCGACATTCACTTCCTTGAAGAAGCTCAGGCGGTCAATGCGATCGCGCGACAGCTTGATCTTCTCGGCGTCGTACCACGATGACTCGAACTGGCGCATTTCGCGGCGCACGACTTCATCACGGGTCTTGCTGTTGCCGGCGACGTTGATGCGGCGCACATAGGCACGGCGTGACGGCTCGGCTGCCAGCACCAGCGTGACGCGGTTATTGCTGCGATCGATCTCGGGCCGGGCTTCGACGTTGGCGAATGCATAGCCGAAGTTGCCGAAGTAATCGGTGAAGGCCTTGGTGGTTTCGGCCACACGGTCGGCGTTATACGGTTCTCCCGGGCGGATCGTGACCAGCGACTTGAACTCGTCGTCCTTGGTGAGATAGTTGCCTTCCAGTCGAACTGCCGACACCACGAAGCGCTCGCCTTCGAACACATTGATAGTGATCGAGATGTCCTGCTTGTTGGGCGAGATCGCCACCTGGGACGACTCCACGCGGAACTCGAGGAAGCCGCGGCTCAGGTAATAGGAGCGAAGCGCCTCCACGTCAGCGGTGAGCTTGGCGCGTGAGTAGCGATCGGACTTGGTGTACCAGCTGAGAAACCCGCCTGAATCCTGGTCGAACTGGTCGAGCAGCGTTTTCTCGCTGAAAGCCTTGTTGCCGACGACCCGGATTTCCTTGATGCGGGCGGGCTCGCCTTCGCTCACACTGAAAGTCAGGTTCACCCGGTTGCGCTCAATCGGCGTCAGGGTCGTCTGGATCTCGGCGGCATACAGGCTCTTGTTGATGTACTGGCGGCGCAGTTCCTGCTCGGCGCGATCAGCCAGGCTCTGGTCGTACGGACGTCCTTCAGTCAGGCCGATGTCGCGCAGCGCCTTGCGCAGCGCATCCTTGTCGAACTCCTTGAGGCCCGAGAAGTCGATATCGGCAATGGTGGGGCGCTCTTCGACGATGACGACGAGCACATCGCCATTGGTTTCCAGCCGCACGTCCTTGAACAGGCCCAGCGCGAACAGCGACCGGATCGCAGCTGCACCCTTTTCGTCGTTGTATATCTCGCCGATGCGAAATGGAAGCGACGCGAAGATCGTGCCGGGCTCTGCGCGCTGCAAGCCCTCTACCCGGATATCACGCACCGTGAAGGGCTCGACGGCCCATGCGTTGGCCGTGAAAGCCAGTGCGGCGATGGCCGATACGGTACGCAGGCGAAAGCGCTTGTATTGTTTTTTCATCAGATCAGAGACGCCCCTGCCCGTGACTGCCTCCCAAAGATAATACATCAGGTGCCCGCCGTCCAATACCGGAAGCGGCAGCAGGTTGAGCACACCCAGGCTCACACTGATCAGTGCCAGAAACACCAGATACTGGGTCAGGCCCATGCTGGCAGACTTTCCGGCGTAATCGGCAATCGTCAGCGGGCCGCTCAGATTCTTGAGCGAAGCTTCCCCGATCACCATGCGGCCCATCATGCGCAGGGTCAGGACAGAGACTTCCCAGGTACGCACCACGCCGTTCCACAGGCCTTCGACCGGGCCGTGTCGCACCGTGACGAATTCAGGGGGCGCGCCAACATAGGCGCCGATGCGTCCGATGAACCCGTCGCCTTCTGCCACCTTGTCGGGCTGGACGGCAACTTCAACGGTACGTCCGTCGCGGCGAACCTGCCAGGTGTCGCGTGTCACGTTACCGGACTTCGCACTGGCGCGAATCAGCTCCCGCAACTGCTGCCCATCCACCACCGCAGTGGCGCCGACCGCAACAATCAGATCGCCCTCACGCAGGCCGGCCCGCTGGCCCGCTGCCCCTGGCTGCACTTCGCTGATGACAGGCGGCGTCCAGGGACCCAGGATGCCGACCTTGCGAAACAGCTGGGCGTCAGCCTCCCGGGTGGGCATGGAACTCAGGGGCAACACGACTTCGCGCTGCGCATCCGAAGTTCCGGAGCTGAGCTGCAGGCGCACATCCTTGCCGTCCAGCGCGCCACGGGTGAGCAGCCAGCGCAGGCTCTCGAAGGAGCGGACGGGTTGCAAGGCGTCGCCATCGAAGCCCGCGCTATCCACTCGTTCGCCGCCGCGCAATCCGGCCTGCTCGGCAATCGATGCCGGAACGGGGCTGGCGAGAATCGCCCTGGGTTCCTGGACGCCATACCAGTTCACCACCGCGTACAGCAAGATGGCCAGGAGCAGGTTGGCGGCGGGTCCTGCGGCAACGATGGCTGCCCGGGACTTCAGCGGCTGGTTGTTGAACGCGAGGTGACGCTCGTTTTCCGGAACGTCACCCTCGCGCTCGTCGAGCATCTTCACATAGCCGCCGAGCGGAAATGCGCCCAGCACGAACTCGGTGTCCTGCCCCGGACGCTGCTTCTTCGGCTTCCACCGGTAGAGCGTATTTCCGAAGCCGACCGAAAACCGCAGAACCTTGACGCCACAGGCTACCGCGACGCGGTAATGGCCGTATTCGTGAACGGCGATCAGCAGGCCAAGGGCCACGATAAAGGCAACAACTGTGAGCATGGGTAGCGGACCTTACTTTCCAAGCCTGGAGATGGCAGCCTGCGCGGCAACGCGTGATCGCTCATCCAGTGCCAGCAGGTCGCCCAGCGACTCAGGCTTGGAGGTTGTGACGGCTTCCAAAGTTGCAAGGTTTACCTGATGGATCTGATCGAACCGGATCCGGCGATCCAGAAACGCAGCCACTGCGATTTCGTTGGCTGCATTGAGCACTGCCGTGGTGCCCGGCGCGGCCCGCAGCGACTCCCACGCAAGCGCGAGGCCGGGGAAACGTTCGCCATGACCACGGCTGTCGATCGCCTCGAATGTCATGTCGGCGAGTGTATGAAAATCGAGCGCCTGTGCACCAGAGCTGATGCGTTCGGGCCAGGCCAGGCCGTAAGCAATCGGAACCCGCATGTCGGGCGTTCCCAGCTGCGCTACTACCGAAGTGTCCCGGTACTGAACCATCGAATGAATGATGCTCTGCGGATGAATCACGACTTCGAGGCGTTCGGGTGGCAGTCCGAACAGGTAGCGCGCCTCAATCACTTCGAGCGCCTTGTTCATCATGGTTGCCGAATCGACCGAAATCTTGCGGCCCATCACCCAGTTGGGATGGGCACATGCCTCATCGGGGCTCACATCCCGCAGTGTGGCTATGTCGCGCGTGCGAAACGGTCCACCGGACGATGTCAGGATGATCTTTTCAACCCGGCAATCCCAGGTCGATGCGTCTTCCGGCAGTGACTGGAAGATGGCCGAATGCTCACTGTCAATGGGCAGGAGCCTGGCGCCGCCCTCCCGGACGGTTGCCATGAACAGCTCGCCACCAACCACCAGCGCCTCCTTGTTGGCCAGCAGCAGTCGCTTGCCCGCACGCGCGGCTGCAAGGCATGAGGCCAGCCCGGCGGCGCCGACGATGGCGGCCATGACCGTATCCACCGACTCATGGGCCGCGACTTCCTCGATGGCGCCTTGCCCGGCAAGGACGCGGGTCGAAAGCCCGGCCGATCCGAGTCGCGCGGCCAGATCGCGCGCAGCGCCTTCATGGGCCATGACGGCAAATGCCGGGCGGAACTGCACACACTGCTGCAGCATGGTCTCGACCTGCGTTGCAGCGCTGAGCGCAAATACTTCGAATGCGCCCGGATGCCGCGCGATGACGTCCAGCGTGTTGGCACCCACCGAACCGGTGGATCCAAGAACGGTTACCCGATGCTTCCTCATTCCCTCATCCCGCCGCAAGGCTCGCCAGCATCATCGCCAGCGGCAAGGTGGGCAATAGCGCGTCCACGCGATCGAGCACGCCGCCGTGACCCGGCAGGAGATTGCTGGAATCCTTGGCGCCCGCGCTTCGTTTGACCAGTGATTCCACCAAATCTCCGACGACGCTCATCGCAGCCATGAAGATGGCAGCGATGACGAGCAGCCACCAGCCTTGCGCGGCCAGGCGCGAGTAAAGGCTGGGCACGCTCGCCTGCATCGCGCGGTCCGCCAGGGCCCACGCGACGGCCAGCACCAGCACTCCGGCCATGCCCCCCCAGACGCCTTCCCAGCTCTTGCCGGGACTGATCGCAGGCGCGAGTTTGCGTTTGGTGAACTTCAGGCCGAACGCGCGTCCGGCGAAATACGCAAAGATGTCCGCAACCCAGACCAGCACCAGCAACGACAGCAGGAAGTTGATTCCGATGACGCGGGCCTGGGCGACGGCAAGCCAGGCCGCCCACAGTGCGAGCACACCAGCGACCACGCGCACCAGCCGGGGGATGCGCGGCCAGCCGGCGACACCCCCGCGAATCAGGAATGCGCCTGCGATCACCCAGAAGGCGCCCGCCGCCAGCCAGAGCGCCGGCAGTTGACGGTCAAGCAGCCCCAGGTACCAGGAGCCAGCGCAAAGCACGACGCACGCAATCGCACAGGCTACGGCACCGCCCTGCCCCAGGCCATTGAGCTTTCCCCACTCCCAGGCGGCAGCGGCAATGAGGATGAGTGCGACCGCGCAAAACGGCACGGGCGAAGGCCAGAACAGTGCGGGCAGCAGGATCGCCAGCAGGATGATGGCGGTGATGATTCGCTGCTTCAGCATGAATGGCCCCTTCAGGCGACGGCGGTGGAGGACACCTGCTCGGAAGTCTTGCCAAAGCGGCGTTCGCGGGATGCGTAGTCGGCCAGGGCTTCGTCGAGCGCGGCCTCATCGAACTCGGGCCAGAGCTTGTCGCTGAAATAGAGTTCAGCGTAAGCGGCTTGCCAAAGCAGGAAATTGGAAAGGCGTCGTTCGCCTCCCGTGCGGATGACCAGGTCCGGATCGGAAACGTGGGCCAGCGCCATGACACGCTTGAGGCTCGCCTCCGTGATGGGTTCGCCTTCGGCGGCGAGCCTGGCAGCTGCCTGTGCAATGTCCCAGCGCCCGCCGTAGTTGAAGCAGACGTTGAATGTCAGGCGGTCGTTGGCGGCAGTGGCGGCCTCCGCCTGGGCCAGCCCGGCACGGACCTTGTCGGAGAGCGAGGCACGATCCCCCACGAAATGCACGCGCACGCCTTCCTTGCTCAGTTGCGGCACTTCGCGCGCAAGGGCGACGCCCAGCAAGTCCATCAGCGAGGAGACTTCGTCGGGGGGTCGGTTCCAGTTCTCGGATGAAAACGCGAAGACCGTCAGCACCTTGACGCCACGTTCGCCGCAATGGCGAACGCACGCCCGCAACGCGTCCATGCCCTTTTTGTGCCCTGCCGCCCGTGGCAGGAAGCGGCGCGTGGCCCAGCGACCGTTGCCATCCATGACGATGGCGATGTGATGCGGTACAGCGGCCATTGATTGGTGAGACGGCCTAGACGGCCAGGATTTCCTGTTCCTTGGCCGCCACCAGCTGGTCGATCTCGGTGATGTGCCGGTCGGTGATCTTCTGGATCTCGGCTTCGGATCGCTTTTGCTCGTCTTCCGATGCTTCCTTGTCCTTGACAAGGCGTTTGACATGGTCGTTTGCGTCGCGGCGCAAGTTGCGCACCGCCACCTTGGCGCTCTCGCCTTCGGTGCGGACGAGCTTGGTCATTTCCTTGCGACGCTCCTCGCTCATCGGGGGCATCGGCACGCGGATCAAGTCGCCCATCGAAGCCGGGTTCAGGCCCAGGTCGCTTTCGCGGATGGCCTTTTCGATCTTGGCGCCCATGCCTTTTTCCCAAGGCTGGACGCTGATCGTGCGGGAGTCGAGCAGCGACACATTCGCGACCTGGCTGATAGGCACTGAAGAGCCGTAGTAATCGACATGCACCGTATCCAGCAGGCCCGGGTTTGCGCGGCCGGTGCGGATCTTGGTGAGGTTGTTCTTGAATGCCGCGATGGACTGATCCATCTTGCCTTGCATGTTTCGGGTGATTTCAAAAATGCTCATGTGTTGTGTTCCTTCCTCGTGCTCTCAAGCGTAAACCAGAGTGCCTTCGTCCTCGCCCATCACCACACGTTTCAAGGCGCCATGCTTGAATATGGAAAACACCTTGATCGGCAGCTTCTGGTCCCGGCACAACGCGAACGCCGTGGCATCCATGATGCCAAGATTCTGCGACATGGCCTCATCGAAAGAGATCTTCGTGTAACGGGTCGCGGACGGATCCTTCTTGGGATCGGCCGAATAAACGCCATCGACCTTTGTCGCCTTGAGCACCAGCTCGGCACCGATCTCGGCACCACGCAAGGCGGCGGCCGTATCGGTGGTGAAGAACGGATTGCCCGTGCCTGCAGCGAACACGACGACCTTGCCCTCTTCAAGATACTGCAAGGCTTTGGGCCGCACGTACGGCTCGACCACCTGCTCGATGGCAATCGCCGACATGACACGCGCGATGAGGCCCTGCTTGTTCATGGCGTCGGCAAGTGCCAGGGCATTCATCACAGTCGCGAGCATGCCCATGTAATCCGCCGTCGCGCGGTCCATGCCGACGGCACCGCCGGCCACACCCCGGAAGATGTTGCCCCCGCCGATGACGATGGCCACTTCCACCCCCATGTTGACCACCTCGGCCACCTCCTGGACCATCCGGACGATGACCGTCCGGTTGATGCCGAAAGCATCATCACCCATCAACGCCTCCCCGGACAGCTTCAGCAAGATTCGCTTGTGTGCGGGGCGGGCATCGGGCATGGATGAGTTCCTTGTGGTGGATCGGCGCCTGGGGTCAGGGCGCCGATGATTCTAGTTTCAGGCAGCCTGCTTGGCAGCAGCAACTTGCGCAGCCACTTCGGCTGCAAAGTCGTCGACCTTCTTTTCGATGCCTTCGCCGACGACGAACAGCGTGAACGCCTTCACCGTGGTGTTGGCAGCCTTGAGCATCTGCTCAACCGACAGCTTGTCGTTCTTCACGAAAGGCTGCGGCAGCAAAGAGACTTCCTTCAGGTACTTCTGGACGCCACCTTCGATGCGCTTGGCAACGATTTCTTCAGACTGAACAGGCTTGCCTGCTGCCTCGGCTGCCTTGCGGTCTTCGTCGGCCTTAGCCGCTGCTACCGAACGCTCCTTGGCAACCAGGTCGGCGGGCACATCGGATGCTGCCAGAGCGACCGGCTTCATGGCTGCGACATGCATGGCGACGTCTTTTGCCGCGGTTTCGTCACCTTCGTACTCGACCAGAACGCCGATGCGCGTGCCGTGCAGATAGGAAGCGACCTTGCCGCCGGAGACCCGCTTGAAACGGCGGAAGCTCATGTTCTCGCCGATCTTGCCGATCAGGCCCTTGCGCACGTCTTCGAGCGTGGGGCCGAAGCTGTCCTGGCTGTACGGGAGTGCGCCCAGCGCAGCGATGTCAGCCGGGTTGTTCTTTGCCACCAGCTGCGCAGCGGCCTGGGCCAGAGCCAGGAAGCTGTCGTTCTTGGTGACAAAGTCGGTTTCGCAATTGGTTTCGAGGATCGCGCCGGCATCCCCGTCGATGAACGCGGTGACCACACCTTCAGCGGTGATGCGCGATGCAGCCTTGCCGGCCTTGTTGCCAAGCTTGACGCGCAGCAGCTCTTCAGCCTTGTCGAAGTCGCCATTGGCCTCGGTGAGCGCCTTCTTGCATTCCATCATGGGGGCGTCGGTCTTGGCGCGGAGCTCGGCGACCATGCTTGCGGTAATTGCAGCCATATCTTTAATCCTCGTACTGTTCAGTTCAATGCAGTTGTAAAAAAGGGGACTCAAAGCCCCCTTCTTTGGAGA
>JAZKFD010000275.1:0-8335 GCA_040386635.1 Pseudomonadota bacterium | reverse complement strand
TCAGGAACTTGATGTCTTCCTGCGTGTAGCCGAAGGCCTGCTGGCGGTCGAGCAGCTCCACGTCGCTGTGCGGCACCTTGCCCGACGTATCGGACAGGTCGTCCAGGCGGATGCGCAGGTTCTCGATCCACTGCTTGTAAGGCTTGCTGTTGGCGAGGTTGGCCTTGAGCTCCTCGTCGTCGATCATCCGGCCCTGTTCCAGGTCGATCAGGAACATCTTGCCCGGCTGGAGGCGCCACTTGCGAACGATCTTGTTTTCGGGAACGGGCAGCACGCCGGTCTCGGAGGCCATGATGACCAGGTCGTCGTCGGTCACGCAGTAGCGCGAGGGGCGCAGGCCGTTGCGGTCAAGTGTGGCGCCGATCTGGCGCCCGTCGGTGAACACGATCGATGCGGGGCCGTCCCACGGCTCCAGCATCGCTGCGTGGTATTCGTAGAACGCGCGGCGGCGCTCATCCATCGTCGTGTGCTGCTCCCACGGCTCCGGGATCATCATCATCACGGCCTGGCTGATCGGGTAACCGGCCATCGTGAGGAGCTCGAGGCAATTGTCGAAAGTGGCGGTGTCGGACTGGTTGGCGAAGCTGATCGGATACAGCTTCTTTAGATCAGGGCCCAGGACCGGCGAGGACATCACGCCTTCGCGTGCCTTCATCCAGTTGTAATTGCCCTTGACGGTGTTGATCTCGCCGTTGTGCGCGACATAGCGATAGGGGTGGGCGAGCGGCCACTCGGGGAAGGTGTTGGTCGAAAAGCGCTGGTGCACGAGGCCCAGCGCCGAGACGCAGCGCACGTCCTTGAGGTCGAGGTAGTAGGTACCGACCTGGTCGGCCAGCAGCAGGCCCTTGTACACCACCGTCCGGCTGGACATGCTCGGAACGTAATATTCCTTGCTGTGCTTGAGTTTGAGGTTCTGGATCGCGGCGCTGGCCGTTTTGCGGATCACATAGAGCTTGCGTTCCAGCGCGTCCTGCACGATCACGTCATGGCCGCGGCCGATGAAGACCTGGCGCAGGATGGGCTCTTTCTTGCGGACGGCCGGCGACATCGGCATCTCGCGATCGACCGGTACATCGCGCCAGCCGAGCAGCACCTGGCCCTCGGCCTTGATGGCGCGTTCCATCTCCTGTTCGCAGGCCATGCGGGAGGCGTGCTCCTTGGGCAGGAAGATCATGCCCACGCCGTACTCGCCCGGTGGCGGAAGCACGACGCCCTGGCTGGCCATCTCTTCGCGATAAAGCGCGTCGGGCAGCTGGATCAGGATGCCGGCGCCATCGCCCATCAACTTGTCCGCGCCCACGGCACCGCGGTGGTCCAGGTTCTCAAGAATCTTGAGGCCCTGCTGGACGATGGAGTGGCTTTTCTCGCCCTTGATGTGGGCCACGAAGCCCACACCGCACGCGTCATGTTCGTCCGCACCTGAATAAAGGCCGTGTTCTTGCAAGTACTTGATCTCTGCGTCCGTAGTCATGGCGCACTCCTGCTCGGGTTCTCTAGGGTTTTCGAGAATACCGCACTGCAGCATCAATTCCAAACAAATTAATTGGGGTCAGATTCCAATTAAATCACCGCTTGCTTAAATTTCAGGTAATCGGGGACAGGTTAAGTTTGTCGTTGCGCGAAGGGTCGCCCTGCCCGGCCGGGGCTGACCCGTCGCTCGGTCCGCCGTTGGAGTTCGGCCACGTAGTCCGTCTCACCCAGGGCCCAGCCCCGAAGCGCCGAGTCGGTCAGCGCATTCTGTTGCTGGGTGCTGACGCCCGACGCAACCAGCTGCGCGTAAGCGGCGTCCCGGGAAAAAGGCGTGTTGCCCAGATCCCAGTAAAGTGGATGCGGCGTGATCAGCCGGTCGCTGCGCAGTCCGGCATAGTGGGCATGACTGGACCAGGGGTATGCAGCCGGCGAACTTTCCACCCCCGCTCGCACCGGATTCAGGTCGATATAGACCATGCAGGCGAGGAGGTAGCGCTCGGCCTGAATCAGCGTGGAGCGGTATCGCCCCTCCCACAAGGTGCCCGTTCGCCCCTGGCGCTGGTTGAAATAGCGTACATACCGGCGCCCCACAGCCTGCATCATTTGCGGGATCGCCTCCACCGTCTCGGGCGTCGCCAGCAAATGGAAATGATTGCTCATCAACACATAAGCGTGAATCGCCACGCCCAACTTGCGGGCGTACTCGTCAAGCATCTCGAGCAGCGCCTCATAGTCCGATGTCGCCGCAAAAATCGCCTGGCGGTTATTGCCACGCTGGATGATGTGATGCGGATAGCCGGGTACTGTCAGTCGGGGAAGTCGCGCCATCGGGTCAAAGCAATTGGAACTGATTAATTGGAACCGATTAATTGGAATCTGACCCCAATTATGGGAGGCCCGGATAGCGCAGCGGCTCCAGGCCTTGCAGGCCGAATTCGGCGAGCACGGCACGCAGGCGTTCTGCGGCGGCCCGTTTTTTCTGGCCGGTGCGGCGCGCCAGGATCAGCTCGTTTTTCATGCTGTGTTCCCAGCCAACCAATTCAGTGACCGTGACCTGGTATCCGCAGGCTTCCAGGTACAGGCAGCGCAGCACATTGGTCAGCTGGCTCCCCAGTTCCCGGGTGTGCAATGGGTGCCGCCACAGCTCCGCCAGCGGGGTGCGTGACAATGCCGACGCCTTGTCCTGCCGCAGGACGCCCGCGATTTCGGCCTGGCAACAGGGCACCAGCACCATGAAGCGGGCATTCTTGCGAAGTCCGAACGCGATGGCGTCATCGGTGGCCGTGTCGCATGCGTGCAGCGCCGTCACCACGTCGATGGTTCCGGGCAGCGCAGCCGCAGCCGCAGCATCGGCCGCGCTGATGTTGAGGAAAGCCATGCGATCGAATCCGAGCTTCGCGGCAAGCGCTTGCGATTTCGCAACCAGATCGGAGCGGGTTTCAATGCCGTAGATGAACCCGTCGGCGCGCTGCCTGAAAAACAGGTCGTACAGGATGAAGCCGAGATACGACTTGCCCGCGCCGTGGTCGGCCAGCGTGGGAGCTGATCCGGCCTGGGCCGCTTCCACCAGCAATTTCTCGATGAACTGGTACAGGTGATAGACCTGCTTGAGCTTGCGCCGCGAGTCCTGGTTGATCTTGCCTTCGCGCGTAAGGATATGAAGCTCTTTGAGCAACTCCGTCGATTGACCCGGCCGAAGCTCGAGCTGGTCCTGCGCCTTCATTCGTGCGCCCCCACATCGAGCGCCGTCCAGCCGCCAACACCCAGCGCTTTCATGGTCTGCATGTTCGCATCGTAGATGGCTTCAGCTTCGGGAAATGCCTCCACCGCACGGTCGATGCTCGCTTCCCTGAGCAGGTGCAGCACCGGATACGGCGAGCGATTGGTAAAGTTGGTCACGTCATCCGGCTCGGTGCCCGCGAACTGATAGCGGGGGTGGAAGCTGGCAAGCTGGATCACGCCGTCCAGCTTTCGTTTTCGAAGCAGCCGCTCGCAGGCGCCCAGCAGGTCGTTGAAGTCCAGGAAATCCCCCGGCAGGCAGGGCGCGATGAGCAATGTCGTCTCACGCACCGACGCATCAGCGGCAAGCAGGGCATCAAGCTCGTTGCCCAGATCATGAAGGAGCACCGCCCTGTCCCGCGCTTCGCTCACCGCGTAGTGAATCTGCTGCTTCACATGTACGGCCTTTGCAAAAGGGCAGAGGTTCAGCCCGATGACCACGCGCTCGAGCCAGTTGCGCGTGTCGCGCACCACCGAGGCGGCCTGCAGTTCAGGCAAAACGGCTCGCCTCGCCGACGATCAGCTTCGCCAGTTCGTCAAGCAGATCGGTCTTGATCCTGTCGGCGGGCCACTGGGTGTTGGTGATGTCGAAGCCATTGGCATTGAGCACCCGGAACGCAAGCTGGCTCTTGTCGTGATCGGGTGTCACGGTGACGTTGCCACGCGTCTCGGTGATGTAGTTGAACCGGATCGCCTGCAGGGTGTTCTTTTCGGGATGCCGCACTTCCTTGCGCTCGTGTTCCACCATGCCGAAAGCAAGCCGGGATTCCACGCGCTGCAGGTCAGGCGGGAAGTTCACCATCACTTGCCCGCCCACCGGTTTGCCCAGCTGGGGAACCACTCGCCAGCCCATGGCGATGTAGCTGAATACCTCGCGATCACGCAGCATCTTCTTGCGCCAATCGACCCTGAAATCAACAAACTTCATCGCTGGCCAGGGCGTCTTGCCGTCGAGCGTGAATCGCGGTGCAGGCGGCTCGATGACACTGAGTTGCCGGGCGAGATCCTGCACATAGTGGAGCGCGAACTTGCAAGCCTGCTCGGTTTGCTCGCAGCTTTCCTCGAGGCTGGTCTGTACCTGCGACTGCTGGGTCTGCAGCGCACGGGCCTGGGTCTTGAGGTGATTGAGGAATGTCACGGTGGGGGTGCGCGAAGTGAGCGCGATTTTACGTGCCGACCGCACGGGCCCGTTATTGAAGGCGTACTTTTTGCATCAGTCGTCCTGTGATGTATGCCGTCAGTATCCCGGCCGACGCGCATCCCACGGTGACGAGCCAGCTCCACGTCCAGCCGCCTGCGCGCGTCGCGACCCATGCCACCGCGGGCGGCCCCAGGAACTGGCCGAGCGCCGACCACTGCTGCATCCAGCCGAGCGTCGTGGAGACCATGCGATCCCCGGGGGAGACCCGCACCGCCAGGGAAAAAAGCGTACCGGGAACCAGGCCGCCTGCCATAGAGAACATCAGCACTGCGCAGAAGCGAATCACCGCCACGACGGCCTGATCGCCGGGCAAAGGCGCAAAGCTGAGGAAACCACCGATCCCCATGGCGATGAACCCGGTGTAGAGCAGATGATGCGACTGAACGCCCCTGTGCAGCAGGCGACCGGAGGCCACATTGCCGACGATATTGACGGCCGCGGCCAGCGCCGTCGCCGCACCGGCGAGCGCCGGTGCCAGGCCGCCCTGCGTGTAGATGGACGGCAGAAATCCGATCACCGCGAGCCACTGGCTGGAATAGAACGCAAAAGACAGCGCCACGAGCCAGGGTCCCCTGGCGGACAGCGTGCTGGCCAGACGCTGCGGCCAGGCAGTCCGATCGGATGCATCAACCGGACGCGCAGCGAGCCGGTCTGCCGGAAGGACCAGCCAGAGCCAGAGGCACATCACTGCGGAGATCGCTGCGAGGAGGACCCACCAGCCCTGCCAGCCGATCCACGCAATCGCCAGCGGGCCGCACAGCAGCGCCAGGGCCGTGCCAAGCGGCATGTACGCGCCCCACAGGCCCATCGACAGGGTCGTGCGCGAGGGACTGACCAGGCGGCGGATGAGCCCGGGCGCTGGCATCGAAGCCAACAGGAAACCAAAGCCTTCCGCGGCGCGCAGCACCATCAACCTGGATGTATCCGTCGCACCGGCGCCCAGAAAACTGGCGATTGAAACAATGGCCAGGCCCCACACCATGGTGCGCTTCAGACCGAGCGCATCGGCTGCCAGTCCCACCACCAAACCCAGCGACATTCCGGCCAGCTGCACCAGTGACAACAGGAATCCGGCCTCCACCAGGGTCACGCCCAGCGTCTCCTGCAAGACCGGCAAGGCGGTGGGCAGTTTGCCAACATGCAGCGCCGCGCTGACCCCGCCCAGCACGACGAGTATGGCTGGATCCAGCTTTTGCATCGCAGCGTCAGGCGATCAATTTGCGGCCAGTCACGCGCTCATGCTCGCGCGCCGCAAAGCGGTCGGTCATGCCGGCGATGTAATCGGCCACTGCGCGCGGCAGGTCGGCACGCGATGTGAAGTCAGCCGGCATGCGGCGGGGATCGTCCAGGTAAGCGGCAAACAGCTCGCGAACGACCTGCTTGGCCTGCCCGGTGGTGGTCATCACCTGCGGATGCCGGTACAGGTTGGTCAGCAAAAATCGCTTGAGCGCTGCCGACTGTTCACGCATCGCTTCGCTGAAATTGACCAGTGCCTTGCTCGCGCGCGCTTCGTCGGCACTGGCTGGCGCTGCCGTGTCTATGGCAGCGCGGGTGCAGTCGATCACGTCGTACACCTGGGCGCTCAACATCCGGCGGATCGATTCATAAAGCAGGCGCCGACCCTGGAGATCTGGAAACTCGCCGAGCGTGACGAGCCGGAACTGCTCGAAGAGCGGCACGTCGCCCAACTGCTCCAGGGTGATGAGACCCGATCGCACGCCGTCGTCGATATCGTGAGCGTTGTAGGCGATCTCATCGGCCAGGTTGCACAGCTGCGCTTCCAGGCTCGGCTGGCTGCGGTCGAGAAAACGGCGCCCCACACCCTGCGGCTGCGCCGCTTCGAGCCGCTGCGCGTTGACGCGCGAGCAGTGTTTGAGGATGCCCTCGCGGGTCTCGAACGTGAGATTCAGGCCGTTGAACGAGGGGTAGCGCTCTTCCAGTTCATCGACGACGCGCAGGCTTTGCAGGTTGTGCTCGAACCCGCCGCGTCCCGCCATGCAATCGTCAAGTGCATCCTGGCCCGCATGGCCGAACGGCGTATGGCCCAGGTCGTGCGCCAGGGCGATCGCCTCCACCAGATCTTCATTGAGCCGCAGGGCGCGCGCGATGGAGCGGGCCAGTTGAGCGACTTCCAGCGAATGCGTGAGCCGGGTGCGAAACAGATCGCCTTCGTGATTGAGGAAAACCTGCGTCTTGTAGACCAGCCGGCGAAACGCGGTGGAATGAACGATGCGGTCGCGATCGCGCTGGTATTGCGTGCGCGTCGGGGCGGGACTTTCCGGATACCTGCGGCCGCGCGACTGCGCAGGGTCACATGCGTAGCGTGCTAGCGTCATCGACTTGAAGGGTCAGGCGCGGCAGCACTGCTCGATGACCTCGCGCACCACGGCATCCGGTGCCGGGCGCATCACCGCGCTACCCGGCCGGTCGATGACCACGAACCGGATCTCGCCAGCTTCGGCTTTCTTGTCCACCTGCATGAGCTCCAGGTAGCGATCGGCACCGAGCGCGGGTCCGGTGACCGGAAGCCCTGCGGCGCTGACGATGCGCGTGATGCGTTCGACCAGCGCACGGTCGATGAGGCCCAGCCGCTGCGAAAGATGCGAGGCCATCACCATGCCGCAGCCCACGGCTTCGCCGTGCAGCCACTGGCCATAACCCATTCCTGCTTCGATGGCATGGCCGAAGGTGTGGCCGAAATTGAGGATGGCGCGCAGGCCCGCTTCGCGTTCGTCCTGGCCCACCACCCAGGCCTTGATTTCGCAGCTGCGCCGCACAGCGTGCGCGAGCAGCGCGGTATCGCGGTTCATGAGGCCTGCGATGTTCGCTTCGATCCAGTCGAGAAACGCCATGTCCGCAATGGGACCGTACTTGATGATTTCGGCCAGCCCCGCACTGAACTCGCGTGCCGGCAATGTGGCAAGCGTGTCGAGGTCGCAGACCACCAGGCGGGGCTGGTAGAACGCGCCGATCATGTTCTTGCCCAGCGGGTGATTGATCGCCGTCTTGCCGCCAACCGATGAATCGACCTGCGCGAGAAGCGTGGTTGCCACCTGCACGAAAGGCACGCCGCGCATGTAGCAGGCCGCCGCGAATCCGGTCATGTCGCCCACAACGCCGCCGCCCAGGGCGTAGAGCACCGTCCTGCGGTCCGATGCGGCTTCCAGGAGCGAATCGAAAATCAGGTTGAGGGTCTGCCAGTTCTTGTGCGCTTCACCGTCTGGCAATTGCAGGATGCGGATGGACTTGTGATTGCCGGCAACTGCCCTGGCAAGGGCATCTGCATACAGCGGCGCAACCGTCGTGTTTGTGACGACGAGGGCCTGCTCCGAGGAGGGAACGCCGATCCAGGTGGAAGCCGCACCAATCAGGCCCGATCCGATGCGAATCGGGTAACTGCGGTCATCCAGGGCGATGGTGACTTCGTGAAAAACGCTGCTTGGGGCCAGAGACATCCAGCAAGTTTAAGGGTGGCCGGGCACCACACCTGCGAGTTCGAGTTGCATGAGGATCATATTGACGAGCGTCGAGACCGATGGGCGCCCGGTTTCGATCACAAAGTGCGCCGTTTCGCGATACAGCGGATCACGCTCGGCCTGCAGTGCGCGTAGCCTCACCAGCGGGTCGTCCACTTGCAGCAGGGGACGATTCGTGTCGTGGCGCACGCGCCTGAAAACCTCTTCGGGCGATGAATGGAGATAGATGACCTGACCAGATTCGCGCAGCACCTTGCGATTGGCGGGACGAAGCACGGCGCCTCCCCCGGTGGCAAGAACGCCGTTGCCCCGCAAGGCAAGCTCGCGGATCGTGCTTTCCTCGACATCACGAAACGCAGCTTCGCCCTCACGGGCGAAGTATTCGCGAATCGAGCAGCCCAGGAGCTGC
>JAZKFD010000274.1:0-14567 GCA_040386635.1 Pseudomonadota bacterium | reverse complement strand
GTTCGCTCTCGCATTGCATTGCGCGGCAGATCGGCACCCATCCCGTGCAGATCCTGGCAGTGGAGGTCGGCACGCGCCAGCCGCTTGGCGTGGGCGCGGCGGGCCTCGCCCTGCTGAGTGCGTTGCCGCCCGACGAGGCCGACGCCGTCACCAGGGCAAGCAGCGAAGCGCTCGCCCGTTTTGGCGGCATGACATCTGCGCGAATGGACCTTCTGGTGCGCGCGACGCGCGAACGTGGCTGGTCGGTGGTGGGCAATCACGCAGTCAAGGGCGCCATGGGCGTGGGAATGGCATTGTGTGCCCCCGACGGCACACCCATCGCCGGCATTAGCGTCGCAGCGGCGATGGGCCGCATGCCCAAGGAGCGGCAGCAGCTCATTGCAGGCGTGATCCGCAAGGCACTGGCGGCGCTGCCGCCCAAGCTGCGCTGAATCGGTGGCGGGTTTGCTACTCCGGTTTATTCTTGTGCCAGATCGCCAGCAGAATGAGCGAGTAACTCACCAGCCGGACGCTGTAGAACACCACGTCGTTCTCCCCCGCGCCGGCAACCAGGCCGAGCCCCACGCGATTGATCGCCTCCAGCCAGAATGACAGGGCGAAATACAGGAAGAACCGATCGCGCGTGTGGCGCCAGAACCTGAAGAAGAACAGTCCGGCCAGCAGCGACGCCACTGAGATGGCACCCATCAACATTTGATTGGCGGCGCTCATTTTTCCTCCCAGATAAGACCGAACAGCAGCAATAGCAGTGCCAGCAAGGCAACCGAAAGCCGCCAGGTGGACAGGTCACTTGAAGGGAGCACGACCCGGTCAAGGACCAGCAGGAAGTTGTTGACGCTCAAGCCTGCAAAGCACATCGCGCTCCAGAACAGCAGGCGGCTATGGCTGGCCTTCCATGCCCGCAGCAGGAGCGCAAAGCAGGCAAGGCAGGTCAGCGCGCACATCAGGTAGATCACTGGTGCCATATCGTTTCCTATCGAAAGCGGAAGGCATCCGCAAACTGGGTTGCACGGCGGTTCAGGCTGGAATGGATCAGGTCGGTAATCGTGACCAGGTTGGTGACGTAATGAGCCGCTACCCGGTCCAGCAGCTGCGCCAGGTCCTGCGAGGGCGCATATTGATACGCACCTGTCGGCGTATCGACCCGGGTCGCGATGCCGGAGCCTTCAAGAGTCTGCAGCAGTTCAACGGCGCGGGCCTCCGGCACGTAGATCCGGCTGGCCAGCTGCGAGGCCGTCCAGCTGGCGCCGGTCTCACGCCTCATCAGCAGCAGGGATTCGATGTAGGGGACCGACGGCACGCTCGTGAGAACGAAACGCCGGACATCATCAGGAAGTGGTTCGCGGCTCATTCCACCCGGTGCCTCTGTACACGCTGTGCGATGCGCTCGCGCAGCCGCCAGCGGGCGGCATCGGAGAGCATGCGGCCTGCCCAGCGATAGACGTTGAATTCCCGCACCGTGGTGCGCAGACTGGCCATGCGCTCGCGCTGCTCGCCCTCGGGCATCAGCAGCGCCTGGTGCAGCGCGTCTGCGGTTTCCTCCACGTGGTACGGATTGACTATCAGTGCTTCTGGCATCTCACGCGCTGCCCCCGCGAAGCGGCTGAGGATCAGGACACCGCGCTCGTCGTCGCGCGCCGCCACGAACTCCTTGCACACCAGATTCATTCCGTCATGCAGGCTGGTGACCAGGCAGGCATCGGCAGCGCGGTACAGCTCATTGACGGCAATGTGGTCGTGATGCTGGGCAAGCAGCCGGATCACCGGAGCCTCCGGCGTGGCGAAACGCTGATTGATGCGCGCTGTCACCTGCTGGATCCTGTCCTGGAAGGCGCGATATTCTTCCAGGGCGCTTCGCGAGGGCGCAGCCACCTGGACGAAGGTGAACCGGCCCAGCCACTGCGGATACTTCTCGAGCATCCGTTCCACCGCGTGCAGCCGCTCCAGGATGCCCTTGGTGTAGTCGAAACGATCGATACCGATGGCCAGCCGGTGGCCGTCAGCAATACCCAGACGCTTGAAGACCCTGCGCCTGCAATCCGGGACTGCGGGCCAGCTTTCGCGCTCGGCCGTATCCGGCCAGGCGATTGAAATGGGATAGCTTTCCACGAACGTGTCCGCGCCCTGGAATGAGATGGTGGAGTGTTCATGCTCGATACGCGCCTCCAGGTAACGGTCCACGGTCTCGATGAAGTTCTTGCAGTGAAAGCGGGTGTGAAAGCCCAGGATCGTGCTGCCGAGCAAGCCCTCCAGAATCTCCCGACGCCACGGGCAGATGCCGAACGATTCGGGATTGGGCCAGGGTATGTGCCAGAAGGTCAGGATGGTAGCCCTTGGTAGTTTTGCCCGCACCATCGCCGGCAGCAAGGCGAAATGGTAATCCTGTACGAGAACGACCGGGTCTTCGCTTCGCGCCTCGGCGACAACAGCGTCGGCAAACCGCTGGTTCACCGCGCGGTAATGCTGCCAGTCCGACTCGCGAAAGACCGGCCGCACGTGGGCAACGTGACAGAGCGGCCATAACCCTTCGTTGGCGAAGCCGTAGTAATAACCCTGCTCCTCTTCTTCACTCAGCCAGAGCCGCCGTAGCAGGTACTCATCCTGGCCGGGTGGCAGGGCAACCCGGTCATGCCGATCGACCACGTCGCGGTCTGCGCCGCCGCTGCCGTGTGCGATCCAGGTCCCGGAGCACGCGCGCATGACCGGCTCTACAGCGGTGACCAGACCGCTGGCAGGCCGGCGCACCACCACCGCGCCATTTTCCCGGTCATGAATGTAAGGCTCGCGATTGGACACCACGATGACCTGGTCCCCGCTCAGTTGCGTGCGCAGCAGCGACTGCAGGCGTTGCGGATTCCACTCGGTCTCGGGCCCCTGCGAGCGGCGGTACTCGTCTTCCAGGTCGCGCAGCCGCGAGCGCAGGTCGGCTGCCAGGGGTGCGAGCTCGGGCGCGGTGCCGGCCATGGGGCGCACGAGACCTTCTCCGCGCAGGAGGGCGCGCGTGCCCGACACCCACCCGCGCCAGCTCAGCTGCGCCACGATCATCGTTACAAGCGCGATGACGCCGCCCAGGCTCGCGATGAGGATGATCAGGTATTGCCGCGTGTCCTTGCTTCGCCGCTCGATGAAGCTCAGATCCTGCAGCAGTACCAGATGCCCCACGTTGCCCGATTCGGCTGTCACCGGATAGATGCCGACATGAACGGGGCCGCCGCCAATGCGCAACATCGGATCAGCCTCGGCGGCAATCTGCCCGGCCCTTGTGCAGTCCAGCTCCTTGGGAAAGTTGGACGTGCTGTCGAGCAGTTTCATTTCCTGCGAGCAAACGCCGATGGCGACGAGGCGTTCGTCCTGCACGGCCCGATTGAACAGGGCCTGCAGCTTGCGCCCGCGCGGATCGGGCTGGGCGTCGGCGATGGACCCGGACAGGGCGCTGGCCACCAGCGTGCCGCGCATGTTCAGGTCGCGCGCGAACCAGCGCAGCGTCAGGCGGTCCATCAACGGCAACGCCAGGTAGGCAGCTGCCGAAAGAATGAGAACCAGCGGGATCAGAAATCGCAGTTGAAGGCGAAAGGTCTTCATTCGTGAGAGGTGCGGCCGCAGCCCGATGACGAGGCCGGCCATTATATTGCCTCAAATGTATATGGCCGAGCCTGATCGGATGTTCTGGTAATGATGAGCTGGCTGCGCCGTTGAACGACGCGGCCTGCGCGCTCACTTGTCCGGTTGCCCGAGCGGAATGTTTGCCGCATGCTCGTCCACATCCAGTGCCTGGATGACCTTGTCCAAGTCACGGTTGAGGCGCGCCAGGGTCCTGGCGTCCAGGCTCGCCAGCGCCTGGGGCAGCACACCCGAAAACGGGCCCGGCGCGCGCTTGAGCAGCTTGAGGCCAGCGGCAGTCGTGAATAGCGCCACCGCGCGCCGGTCGGCGGCGATGCGCTCAACCTTGACGAGGCCCGCAGCCAGAAGTGCCTTCAACAGATTGCTGGCGGTGGACTGATGCACATCCATCGTGTTGGCCAGTTCGCCCACGCCAATACCGGGGGCCTGATGGATCACGCTCAGCGCCCATAGTTGGGCGCCCGCGAGCCCCGCCTTTTTCTCGACCTCGCGAAAGTGTGTTTTGACCGCGTTGAAGATGAGCCGGAAGCGCCGCAGTGCCAGCGCCGCCGGTGCTGTGTGAGACGGGTTGGTCGGATGAGGTTTGACTGCAGCCTTGGGCATCGGGGCTGATCATATGATGAGTTGTCCATGGCCGGCGCCCAAAAAAACGCCTCCTGAATGGAGGCGGGAAAGTCCGGAATTGCCGGGCACTCGAGATGCCCGGTTGGAATTATAAACATTGCTACAAATGCTTCTTTGAATTAGGTGCTCGGCTTGTGAATGGGGAACGCCAGCAGTCGCTTGACGGCGTCCCGTCCTACAAAAAAAATCGAAACCGAACCGGAACCAGCCGCGTATTCATGGCTCGGGGGCAATGCCGTCCCCGTTGTGTTCACCCTTACTCAGGAGCACCCATGAGCAAATCAGCATTCGGATCCGAATCCGGGGAAGCGGCAAAGCGCCCTTCCCTTTCCAGGCTTGCGTTGAGTGTCGGCCTTGCGCTGACCTTCGGCTTTACCACTGGTGCGATCGCATCGAGTCACCGGGAAGCTCCGTTCATTGCGGGTCAGCCGCAGAACGACGCGACCGATTTCTACATGTTCCGCAGTTACGAGCCGGGCCGCCAGAACTTCGTGACCATGCTGGCTAACTACATGCCATTCCAGGATCCGCAGGGTGGCCCGAATTTCTATCAGTTCAACCCGAACGGGCTCTACGAGATCCACATCGACAACAACGGTGATGCGGTAGAGGACATGACGTTCCAGTTCCGCTTCACCAGCACGCCGAAGGACACCGCACTGACCGTGGGCGGCAAGCAGGTGAAGATTCCGCTCATCAACAGCGGCCCCATCAATGGCGTCAATCCCGGCTCGCTCAATGTCCGCGAGACATTCACGATCGACCTGGTGCGCGGCAACCGCCGCACGGGCACCCGCACTTCGGTTGCGGCCAGCGGCGGCGGCTCCACCACGTTCGACAAGCCGGTGGATAACATCGGCGAGAAGTCGTTCCCCGGCGGTTATGCCGCCTACGCCGGACAGCACGTCTACAACGTGGCGATCCCCGGCTGCACGACGCCCGGCAAGGTTTTCGTGGGTCAGCGCAAGGAGCCGTTCTATATTGCCGTGGGCAAGGTGTTCGACCTGATCAATATCAATCCGCTCGGCGCTGAAGTTGGCGGCAACAACAACGACCTCGAAGCCAAGAGCGTCAGCACCATCGCGATGGAGTTGCCCATCGACTGCGTGACGACCGCGGCAGACCCGGTCATCGGCGCCTACACGACTGCCAGCGTCCGCCAGGCTCGCCTGATCAATGGCGCACCTGCGACCGGCCTCAACAAAGCCACCAAGGACGGCGGCGCATGGGCGCAGGTCTCGCGCCTGGGCATGCCGCTGGTGAACGAAGTCGTGATCGGCATGACCGACAAGGACAAGTTCAATGCGTCGAAGCCGACAGGTGACGGACAGTTCATCGACTATGTGACCAACCCGTCCTTGCCCGCGCTGATCGAACTGCTGTTCCCATCTGCCAAGGCTCCGACGAACTTCCCGCGCACCGATCTGGTCACGGCATTCCTCAAAGGCATTGAAGGAGTGAACCAGCCCAAGAACGTGGTTGCATCGGAAATGCTGCGCCTGAACACCGCGATCGCACCGACCGCCGCAGCCGCCCAGAATGCGCTCGGCGTTCCCGGCGGCGATCTTGCCGGCTTTCCGAACGGTCGCCGTCCGGCCGACGACGTGGTGGACGTGTCGCTGCGGGTTGCCATGGGCGCCCTGTGTGTCCTGACTGGCGCCAATGACAGCCTGAAAGTGGGTTGCAAGCCTTCGGACGCGCCCGCCGGTGGCCTGGCCCTCACCGACGGTGTCAGAAAGACCGCCGCCAACTACGGCACGACCTTCCCCTACCTCACGACGCCCATCAACGGCAATTTCAATCCGGCGCCTGCTGCCGGTACGGTCTCGCCGTAAACGAAAGGGAGAACCACATGTCGATATCCACATTACGACTTGCGCTGGCCGCGTCCGTCGCGGTTGCGGCCCTGGCGGGCTGCGGCAGCAGCGGAGGCGACGACGCCGCGGCGGTACCGCCGCCGCCGCCCGCGCCGACATCTGACGTGCCGCTGTCGGCCCAGTCAACGATCGAAGGACTGATCGCCTACCTGAACGGCTTGATCTCGGGCAGCACCAACGAAACCGGCTCGCCGGTTCTGGTTGGGGACGCGGTGCTTCCGGTGAGCGAGACGGCGGAGCCTTCGCCCTGAACTGCGACTGAGCGAAAGACCCGGCGCCGTTGAATGCACCTGTGCGCTCAACGGCGCTTTTTTTCGTGAACCTTTAAACAGACGTCATGACAATCTATCGACGACTACGCACTTGGGCGGCAGCGATTGGCGGCCTGGCGGCTTCGCTGCTTTTGCATCTGCCGGCGCAGGCCCACGAATTCTGGATGCTGCCGGACCGGTTCGCACCCGCAGCCGGCACGCCCGTTTCTCTTACGCTCGCCGTCGGGGAAAACTTCTCGGGTGAGCAGGTCGGATTCTCACGGGATCTGGTGGCCTCGTTTCGTGCGTACAGCGCCGCAGGCATCACTGACCTCGGCGCCGGGCTTGCTGCCGGTTCCCCCACAGGAACGTTCAAGGTGCCGATCGCGCGAAGCGGCACGCATGTGATCGCCATGGATTCGCATCCGAGTCGGATCACGCTTTCGGCCGACAAGTTTCATGCGTACCTGCGTGAAGAAGGCCTGGACTTCATCGCGAAAGCGCGCGAAGCGGCGGGCACGGCCAACACACCGGGCCGGGAGCGCTACCGCCGCAACGTGAAGGTGCTGGTCCAGGCCGGCGCGCAATCCGATGCGACCTTCGCGCGCCGCACGGGCCAGTTACTGGAGATCGTGCCCATGTCGGACCCGCATGTGCACGTCTCGCGCAGGCCGATCGAATTCCAGGTGTTCTTTGACAGCAAACCGCTACAGGGCGCGTTGCTGAAATTCTGGAACAAGGACTTCGGGCAGGTGATGATCGTGCGCACGATCACCGATGCCGACGGCAAGGTGAAGTTCACCCCACCCTGGCCCGGGACCTGGATGGCCAGCACGGTGCACATGGTGGCAGCACGCGAGTCCCCGGCTTCTCGCGAAGACGACTGGGACAGCTACTGGGGCAACCTCACGTTTGCGCTGCGCAACTGATCCATGAGCGCGGGCACTTCGGCTGCCAATTCACGCGCCAGGAAGCCGATGGGCTTTTGCTGGCGCGAAAGGCAGGCGCCTGCAAGGGCGTGCAACACGATGCCCCACGCAGCGGCCTGGATGAGCGGCACTTGGCGCGCGGCGAGACCGGCGATCAATCCGGCCAGCACGTCTCCGGATCCGGAAGTTGCAAGGCCCGGCAGGTCCGCTTCGTGATGCCAGACGCTGCCTTGCGGATCGGCGAGCCAGGTCGAGGCGCCCTTGAGCGCGACTACCGCGTTCCACTGCGCCGCAGCGCGGATCACGCAGGCCCGTGGATCGGCCAGCACTTCTTCCTTGGACATGTCCAGCAGATTGGCCATCTCGCCTGCGTGAGGCGTCAGGACGACGGGCCGGTCGAAGCGGCGCACTTTCTTGACGACGTCCATGGCAAGCGCGTCGAGCACCACATCTGCGCTCCCGAGCCTCGGCAGAAGGGCGGCGACGAATGCGATCGTGCCCGCTTCGTCCATCAGCCCCGGCCCGATCAGCACGGCGCTGGCCCGCTGGCCGCAATCAACCAACGGGTCCAACCCGTGCGCGGTGAAGGCGCCGGCCGGTGACTCATGCAGGCCGATGACACGGGCCTCTGGCACGAGAAGCGACAGTGGCACGGCCACGGACGCGGCCGTCGCGATCGCGAGCTTGCCGGCACCGGCACGCATGGCAGCGGTACCTGCGAGCATCGCTGCGCCCGCGATCTCACGACTACCGGCGATGACCAGAATCTGGCCGCGTTCTTCCTTGTCGGCGTCCGGTGCGATTTCGGGAAGCGGCCAACTGCGCAGCGTTGCGGCGTCGAGACGGGTGAAATCGCTGCGGCTTGCCATCGTCTACGGCTTGGGTGCGCCGGCCGCATCGGGCTCGACGGTGACCGACGTGCCGGCGTCACGCAGCGGCGCGACGAAATTGACGAGGTCGGTGGCGAGCGATTCACTGATTGGGTCGAGCTCGTACGATGTCACGCCGCAGTTGGGTACATCTGCGAGCTTGTCGATCGCCAGTATCTGGGCTTCGTCCATGCACTCCACCAGGTAGCGCATGCAATTGACGATGACCTGATGCCCGACCACAAGGACGCGCTGGCCTTCGTGCTCCCGCGTCATCATCTCCAGCAGGCTGCGCAAACGCAGGATGACATCGCACCAGCTTTCACCGCCCGGGGGGCGAAAGTAGAACTTGCCGACATGTGATCGCTGCTCGCTCAGTTCCGGATGCTTTTGCTGAATGCCATGCACCGTCAGGCGGTCCAGGATGCCGAACTCCTTTTCCCGCAGTCGCTCGTCGATACGTATTCGCATACGGTCGCCGGGCCACCTGGCGGCATCCAGAATGAGTTCGGCGGTGTCACGCGCCCGCACGTATGGTGAGCACAGGATGACTTCGGGGCGCCGCTCGGCCGGCATGCCGCCGAACCAGGCGCCCAGCGCCATCGACTGCTGGCGTCCGAGTTCGGAGAGCGGCGTATCGATGTCCCGAAATGCGATGTCGATCATGTGGTGACCGGCGGCCTCGGCAGCGTCGCGGGCTACATTGCCCGCGCTTTGCCCGTGCCGGACGACCCAGAGTGTTTTTGGCCAGCGCTTGGACATCTATTCAGTCTTGCCCGGCTTGTTCTTGAATCCGAGGGTCTTCATCGCGCCTGCGAGTGCGGTGGCGCTCGATGCGTAGTCGGCCCACGGGGCGTTGCCCTGATCCAGACGGGTTTGCACGGTTCTTACATTCCAGTGCGCGCCGCTCGAAAGTCCGTCGAGTTCGTCCCAGCGAACCGGCACCGAGATGCCCAGTCCCGGCCTTGAACGGGCCGACCAGGCCGACACCGTCGTTGCGCCAAAGCCATTGCGCAGGTAGTCGATGAAGATCTTGCCGACCCGATTGCTGCCACCGCTCTTGGCAACGAAGCGGTCGGGCAGGGCGCGCGAGAGGTGCTGGACCACGGCCTGGGAAAAGCTCTTGACCGTGTCCCAGTCGAACTGCTTTTTCAGGGGCACGACCACATGCAGGCCCTTGCCGCCACTGGTCTTGAGAAACGAGGGCAGCTTGAGTTCGGCCAGGAATGCATGGACCAGATGCGCGGCCTCCTGCACCTGTTTCCAGGTCACGCCTTCGCCGGGGTCGAGGTCGAATGTCATGCGATCGGGCTTGTCGATGGCGGTCTTCACGCCGTTCCAGGTGTGGAACTCGATCACGTTCATCTGCGCGGCCGACAGCAGGCCCAGCGGTTGCGCGACCTCCAGCATCGGGGCGTGCGCCGGATAAAGCGATCGGGGCAGGTCCTCAATGCCCGGCATCCTGTAGCGCTCGGAATGCTTCTGGAAGAACAGCTCGCCCCCGATTCCCTTGGGCGCGCGCACCAGCGATACCGGCCTGCCTTTCAGGTGCTCCATCATGAGGGGCGCAACCAGGTGATAGTAGCGAACCAGT
The DNA here is from genome assembly GCA_040386635.1 of Pseudomonadota bacterium. Taxonomy (GTDB): domain Bacteria; phylum Pseudomonadota; class Gammaproteobacteria; order Burkholderiales; family Burkholderiaceae_C; genus Ramlibacter. The sequence continues at coordinate 4,802 of JAZKFD010000274.1, read as the reverse complement.
TCGATCTTGGTGATGCCTGACTGTGCGTCGATCACGCGATCGGGGTTGCTGACACGCAGGGTGGACGGAAGCTCCACATCGACCGGACTGGCAACCCCGGGGTTGGACTCTGCAGCCGGCGGAACTGCCTTCGCTGTTTTCTTCCGGGCAGCTCTCGCGGGCTTGTCCACTGGCGCCTTGTGCTGCGCCTCTTCGCGCTCGATCTGGTGCGCGGGCTTGTCAGTGCGCAGTCCATGAAAGACCGAGTGCCGCACGCGTCCGGTCTGGGTCCATTCGGCGAAAGCGACCTCGCAGATCAGCTCGGGCTTGACCCAATGCGCATTGCGCGGAAGATCCGGATCACGCGCGAAGGGCGGCTCGGCGGCCTGGATGGCATCGAGTTTTTCGCGCAGGTCACGCAGCGTTGCATCGCTGAAGCCCGTGCCGACGTTGCCTGAATACTTCAGCTTTCCATCCGGGGTGTGCACACCGAGCAGCAGGGCGCCAATGCCCGCGCGAGAGCCCTTGGGATCGGTCCAGCCGCCGATCACGAACTCCTGGCGCTGTCCGCACTTGAGCTTGATCCAGTCGCTGGAGCGGCGCAGCACATAGGCCGAATCCTTGCGCTTGGCGATCACGCCCTCCAGGCCGAGCTTGCAGGCGGACGCGATGATCTCGTCAGGCGGTGAATCGAAGACGGCACTGAACCGCACATTGGGGTGCGGCTTGCGCTCCACGATGCGTTGCAGCACCGAGCGCCGTTCAACCAGCGGCACCTCGCGCAGGTCATAGCCGGCGCACCAGGGCACATCGAACAGGTAGTAGAGGATGTTGGCCGTGCGGGCCGAGTCGAAGCTGCCCTGCAATGCCTGGAAATCGGCGGGCCCGGCCTGGCCCGGCATGATGATCTCGCCGTCGTACCAGCCATCGGGTAGGTCCATCTCCCTGAGCGCCTGCTCCAGGTGCGGCAGCTTGTGGGTCCAGTCATTGCCATTGCGCGTAAAGAGCTGGACTGCACCGGCCTGCGCGCGTGCAAGCATGCGATAGCCGTCGAACTTGATCTCGAAGACCCAGTTGTCTGGATCGGCAGGTGGCTTGTCCACCAGTGTCGCGAGCTGTGGTTGCAGGGTCTTGGGAAAGGGCGCTTTCCGGGCGCCGGCAGGCGGGCCTGATGCCGATGGTGTGGGGTCGGCTGTTCGCGCGGCGCCTTCTGCCTGTGGCTCCCCCAGCGACTTCACGCTGTCTGGCATCTCATCGACCACGCTGTATTCAGATGCGGGCCTCACATGCTCATCCTTTTCCTTGATCAGCAGCCACGGCTCCTGGCGGTCATCGCCGCGGCCCTTGATCCGGATCAGCGTCCACCGCCCGTGCATCTTGTGCCCGCGCATCTCGAACTTGAGTTTGCCGTCGCGATAGCCCTGCTCCGGGTCTTCAAGGGGAATCCATTCGCCCTTGTCCCAGATGATGACCTTGCCCGCGCCGTAGTTGCCCTTGGGAATCTCGCCCTCGAAGCTGTTGTATGAAATCGGATGGTCTTCGACATGCACAGCCATTCGCTTGTCGGCCGGGTCGAAGCTGGGTCCTTTGGGCACCGCCCAGCTTTTCATGGTTCCGCCTAGTTCCAGACGCAGGTCATAGTGAAGACGCGAAGCCCAGTGCTTCTGGATGACGAAGGCACGCTTCGCCTCGTTGGGAACACCGCCCTCTGCGGGCTCGGGTGTGGCGTCGAAATTGCGTTTGTCCCGGTATGCCTTCAGGGCGGTGGAAGGTCGGTCGTCCATATGGCTCAGCCTTTCATTGGCGTTGCGAGAATCGCAAGAACGCCATTGCCCGCCGGAAACGAAAAAGGCCAGCGCTGGGCGCTGGCCCCGGACGATGCCGCTTCGATGCCTTTGAAGGGCGCGAGCAGCATCGGATCTCGCTTTGCTCTATCAGGAAGCAGCGCGTGCCTGATCGCGCATCTGCTTGATCTGGTCATGGTTGCGCTGCACGCCCTGCAACTGGCGCGCGACGATGGCCTTGATGGACTCGGGCAGCGGCTTTTTCATGGCGTTGGTGTATCGTGCCTTGGCGTTGTCCTGGCCGCGCTCGCACTCTTCGAGTACGGCCTTGTCGTCGTAGGTCGAGAGTGTTGCCTTCACCGCAACCCAGCCGCGATGGAGTGCGCCCGCCGCGGTTCCGTGGTCGGCAGTGTTGCCGCCCAGCATGCGGATTTGTTCGTTCAGTTCAGCCGCGGCTGCGCGGCACTCGTCGGCGTGCTGCAGGAAAAACGACTTGAGGTCTGCGCGTTCGGCCTGTTCGGCGCAGGCTCGAAAGCCGTACTCGCCATCATGGGAGCACTCGGCCAGATCCTGCAGGACATCGATGATGTCGCCCTTGTCGCCGCTGTTGTTGCCGGCAGCCTGGGCAGAACCGACAGCGGCAGCAGCGCCGGAGCCTTCGCTCGTTGAGGAATGGAGGTTGAAATTTTTGTCTTCTGCGGCCATGGTTGCTCCTTAAATGTCAGCGTTGACTGGTGAGCTTCCGATCTTTGGGCTGCGCGTGAACTTCGACAGTCAGAGAATTCGGCAAGCAGATGTAGGAGAACCGCGACGCGGTCGAGCCCACAGGTGAATCCACCCTTGTCCTACAACGGCCGGTCGCAAGCGGCGCCGATCATGCAGCTCATGAAGCACGCACTGCGCAAGACGCCTTCGCATCTGCATCTGGCCTATAAATACGGCGAGGGAAGTGACAGCCTCGTCGGGCGCAACTTCATCCTTGAAGTCGATGGGCAGATCTTGACCCTGACCGTCGATCTGACACCCAATTTCCACACACGCAACAAGGCGGCATCGACTTATATCGATGCCATCAATCTCGCGCACAACCACCACAAGCTGCGGTACCTGCAGTGCACCGACAACCTGGTTCGCACCCGGTTGATCCGGGCCTGGGAGCAGGTGGCGAGTCCACAGATGCGCATGTGTCTGGACCTGGGCGAACGCGGACGCTTTCTCTACCAGGTGCTTCCACATTCCCTGTTCATGGGTGGTGTTCAGCTGGACGTGCAACAAGTGCTCGACAACGCAGCCGTGATGCAAAGCCTCGAGCACTCGCTCGAAGAACATTAGGACCTCATGATGAGAAATCTGGGCAAGATGGCCAGCTGCGCAGCGGGAGTCATGCTGGCGCTGGCTTCAATGCAGGCGAATGCCGATGCAGGTTCGCTTCGCGCCAAGCACGCGGAGCTCAGGGAGCAGCTGCGAAGCAACAATTATGGGCGTGCCATGCACATCGATTCCACCGAAAGGGGTGATTCGCTGACGGGCGATGTGTATGCGGTGCTTGACCATCCGTTTGAAACGGTGCGCGGCGCGCTGAAGGATCCGGACGACTGGTGCGAGATCATGATCCTGCCGTTCAACACCAAGTATTGCCACGCCAAAGGCAGTGCAAATGGCGCGAACCTGGACGTACGCATCGGCCGCAAGGTGGACCAGCCCGTGGAGGATGCGTATCGCATCAGCTTCGCACTGCGTCCCGTGTCTGCGACCACCGACTATTTTGAAAGCCGGCTGATCGCACCGACCGGTCCGGTCGGCACCAAGGACTACCGGATCGTCGTCGAAGCGGTGCCGCTGGATTCAGGCAGGACATTCATGCACTTGCGCTATTCCTACGGCTACGGTTTCGCAGGTAAGGTCGCCATGCAGGGCTACCTCTCAACCGTTGGCGCGAGCAAGATCGGCTTTACGGTCTCCGGCCGGGATTCGAGCGGGCAGCCGGTCTATATCGGTGGAATGCGAGGCGCGATCGAGCGCAACGCCATGCGGTATTACCTGGCGATCGATTCGCATCTCGCCGCGTTGTCCGCGCCGCCCGCGCAGCGGCTGGACAGGAAAATCCAGGGATGGTTCAACTCGACTGAGCGCTATGCCCGCCAGCTTCACGAGATGGACCGCGACACCTATGTCGCGATGAAACGCGGCGAACACGAACGGCAGCAGGCGGCCATCAACTAGTTCAGGCCGGCCGCCGCGCGCAGCGCAGCCGCCTTGTCGGTTCGCTCCCAGGTGAACTCCGGCTCTTCACGGCCGAAGTGACCATATGCAGCGGTCTTCTGGTAGATCGGGCGCAGCAGGTCCAGCATCTGGATGATGCCCTTGGGGCGCAGGTCGAAGTGGTCGTGAATCAGCGAGGCGATCTGGTCATCGGGGATAACGCCGGTGCCTTCGGTGTACACCGTCACGTTCATCGGCTTGGCCACGCCAATTGCGTAGGCCACCTGGATCTGGCACTGGCGTGCAAGACCGGCAGCAACGATGTTCTTGGCCACATAACGCGCTGCGTATGCCGCCGAGCGGTCCACCTTGCTCGGGTCCTTGCCCGAGAATGCGCCGCCGCCGTGCGGGCAAGCACCGCCGTAGGTATCCACGATGATCTTGCGTCCAGTCAGGCCGCAATCGCCCTGCGGACCGCCGACGACAAATCGGCCGGTCGGGTTGATCAGGTAGCGCGTCTCCTTCAGCCATTCCCTGGGCAGGACGGGCTTGATGATCTCTTCGATGATGGCTTCGTTGAACGAGGGCAGCATGTGCTTGCCGTCGCTTTGCTCGGGGCTGTGCTGGGTGGACAGCACCACGGTATCGATGCTGTGCGGTTTGCCATCGACATAGCGCATCGTGACCTGGCTCTTTGCATCCGGCCGAAGGAACGGCAGGCGTCCGTCCTTGCGCAATTGCGCCTGGCGCTCCACGAGGCGGTGGGCGTAGTAGATCGGCGCAGGCATCAGCTCTGGCGTTTCGTCGCAGGCATAGCCGAACATCAGGCCCTGGTCG
>JAZKFD010000273.1:0-16300 GCA_040386635.1 Pseudomonadota bacterium | reverse complement strand
AAGCTCACCTTCATCTCGCCCGACCAGTTCAACATCCTGCAGTCGATCGACCTGTTGCTGATGGTGGTGATCGGCGGACTCGGTTCGGTACATGGTGCCTTCCTGGGGGCCATCTTTCTCATCTCGATGCCGCAGGTGATTTCGCTGACCAAGGACTACCTGCCTGCAGTCATCGGCCAGGCGCCCGGACTCCAGGGGCTGGTGTACGGCCTTGTTCTCATCATGTTCGTGCTGTTCGAGCCCCTGGGTATTTATGGCCGGTGGCTCAAGATACGCACCTACCTGCAGATATTTCCGTTCTATCGCAAGGGCCTGTTCAAGCGGCAGAAGTCCTTCCTGAAGTCGGATCGCCTCAAATGACCTCTTCGACCAGCCCAGATCAATCGGTGTTGCTGTCGGCCAAAAACCTCAGCGTGCGCTTCGGCGGCGTGCTGGCGGTCAACAATGTCAGCTTCGACGTGAAGCGCGGCGAAGTGTTCACACTGATCGGGCCCAATGGCGCGGGCAAGACCACCGTGTTCAACCTGATCAGCCGTATCTACACGCCCACCACCGGCACCATCGAATACGAAGGCGCCCTCACCGGGCAGCCGCCGCACAAGATCGCTTCGCTGGGCATTGCACGCACCTTCCAGAACATCGAGCTGTTCGAGCACGCCACCGTGCTGCAGAACATGCTGATCGGGCGTCACACCCATCGTACGACCAGCCTGTGGAGCGATCTGTTCTTTACCGGCAAGGCACGGCGCGGCGAGATTGAGGCGCGCGAGAAAACCGAACGCGTCATCGACTTCCTCGATCTCCAGAAGCACCGCGATTCGATGGTGGCAGGCTTGCCCTACGGTGTGCGAAAGGTCGTCGAACTTGCGCGCGCGCTGTGCACCGAACCCAAACTGCTGCTGCTCGATGAGCCCTCGTCCGGCCTGAACGTCGAAGAGACCGAGGACATGGCGTTCTGGATTCAGGACATCAAAAACGAACTGGGCATCACGGTCTTGATGGTCGAGCATGACATGTCACTCGTCTCCAAGGTTTCTGACCGCGTGCTTGCCATGAACATGGGTGAAGTGCTTGCAATGGGAACGCCGCGCGAGGTGCAGACGCATCCCGGCGTCATCGAGGCGTATCTGGGCTCGGTGGACGACGTCTCTTCGCTGCGAAGGGAGGCCGCGTAATGTCACAGAGCCCTCCAGCAGTGTCCGACACGCCAGTGCTCAAGCTGTCGAATGTGGAGTCGGCCTATGGGCCGATCCGCGCGATCCGCGGTGTGAGTCTGCAGGTGCGGCGGGGCGAAATCGCCACCGTCCTCGGCTCAAACGGCGCGGGCAAGACGACGATCCTGAAAACCATCTCCGGAATCATCGATCCACGCAAGGGCACCATCGAATTCAAGGGTGAGAGCATCACCGCCAAGGACCCCGCGCACATCGTTCAGCAGGGGCTGTCGCATGTGCCTGAAGGCCGCGAGGTGTTTCCGCTGCTGTCGGTACACGACAACCTGCTGATGGGCGCCTACACACGCAAGGACAAGGACGGCATCGCGCGCGACATGGAGGCGGTTTACACCTACTTTCCGATTCTTCGCGAGCGCGCTGCGCAGGATGCCGGATTGCTCTCGGGCGGCCAGCAGCAGATGCTGTCGATCTCGCGCGCGATCATGGCTGCGCCCGACCTGATCCTGCTCGACGAGCCAAGCCTGGGTTTATCGCCCAAGCTCACCAAGGAAATCTTCGAGATCGTCGTTCGCATCAATCGCGAGCGAGGCACCACCATCTTGCTGGTCGAGCAGAACGCGAACATGGCGCTGAACGCGAGTGACTATGGTTATGTGCTGGAGAACGGCCGCATCGTGATGGAAGACACCTGCGCACGACTGCGCGAGAAGGACGACATCAAGGAGTTCTACCTCGGCATGAAGGAAGCCGGCGTTCGCGGTGAGCGGCGCTGGAAGAAAAAGAAGAACTGGCGATAGCAGCGCAAAGGCAGACCCATCATGAGCAACCTCTGGGACCTCTCCCACATCCAGCCCGAAACGACAATCAGGCTGGAAGGCGACACCATCAGCGCCATGTTCTGGAACGGCGTGCAGCGACGCGGCGCACAGACCTGGATGCGGCAAAAAAAACTGGGCATCTGGCGCTCGTGGACATGGACGCAGACCGGCGATGCCGTGCGCGAGATCGCCGGCGGCCTGATGGCGTTGGGCTTCCAGCGCGGGCACACGGCGTCGATCCTGTCCAACACGGTCATCGAGTGGGTGATTACCGACCTGGCCGTACTCTCATGTGGCGGCGTCTCCAACGGCATCTACCCAACCGACGCAGCTTCGCAGGTGCAGTACCTGTGCGAGGACTCTGGCACCACGGTGCTTTTCGTCGAAGACGATGAGCAACTCGACAAGGCGCTTGAAGTGCGCGACCACCTCGGCGCGCTCACCAAGATCGTCGTGTTCGACATGGAGGGCCTTCGCGACCTCGACGACGCGGGCGTGATGAGCCTGGACGCACTGCGCGAACTGGGCCGCGACTACAACGCAGGGCATCCCGACGAGTTGATGCAGCGTGTGCAGGCCTGCCGCCCGCAAGACCTCGCCATGCTGGTGTACACCTCGGGCACCACCGGCAAGCCCAAGGGCGCGATGCACAGCCACAAGGGCATCGTGTACACCGTGCGCGGCTACAACACGCTGATCGCCCAGGACGAGCGCGATGAGCGCATGTGCTTCCTGCCGCTGTGCCACATCGCCGAGCGCGTTGGCGGCGAGTACTTTGCCCTCTACACCGGCGCCATCCTCAACTTCGTCGAGAACCCCGAGACCGTCCCGGAAAACGTACGCGAGATCGCACCCACCGTTTTCACGGCTGTGCCGCGCGTGTGGGAGAAGTTCTATTCGGCCGTGATGATCGCGCTGAAGGAAGCCAGCCCGGTGCAGCAAGCCGCCTACGCATGGGGGATCGGCGTCGGCCGCGAGATCGCCGACAAGGTGCTGGCGGGCGAATCCGTCGATGGTGCGTTGAAATTCAAGTTCACCATCGCCCGGTGGCTCGCGCTCGACAACGTTCGCAAGCTGATCGGCATCCATCGAGCGCGCTTTCTGGTGACCGGGGCGGCGCCGATATCACCTGAGCTCGTGCGGTGGTACCTCGCACTGGGCGTGCCGATGCTGGAGGTGTGGGGCATGACGGAATCCTGTGGCGCGTCCACCGGGATACCGGCATTGAAGATGAAGCCAGGCTCCATCGGTCCCGCCGCTTCCTTCAACGAAGTCAGGCTCGACCCGCAAACCAGCGAGCTGCTGGTGCGCGGCGACAACGTCTTCATGGGCTACCTGAACCAGCCCGAGAAAACCGCGGAGACCATCGACCGGGATGGATGGCTGCACACGGGCGACGTGGGCATGGTCGATGAGGACGGCTTCTTTCGCATCACCGACCGCATGAAGGACATCATCATCACGGCGGGCGGCAAGAACATCACGCCCAGCGAGCTGGAAAACGAGTTGAAGTTCTCGCCCTACATCACCGATGCCGTCGTCATCGGTGATAAGCGCCCGTACCTCACGGTGATCGTCATGATCGACCAGGAGAACGTCGAGAAATTTGCGCAGGACAACGATGTGCCTTTTTCCAACTACGCCAGCCTGACGCGTACACCGCAGGTGCAGGCGCTCATTCAGGCGGAACTGGACCGGGTCAACGCCAAGTTCGCACGGGTCGAGCAGATCAAGAAGTTCTTTTTGCTCGACACGCAGCTGTCAGCGGAAGACGAGGAGCTGACGCCGACGATGAAGCTCAAACGCAAGCTGGTGCAGCAGAAATACTCGCCGCAGATCGAGGCGATGTACGCGTAGAGGGCACCCGCCACGCCATTGCAGGGTTCAGCCCTAAGTGAATACGCCAGCTTGACAGGCAGGGCCACGGGGCAAAAATGTAGACGATCACCGGCACGTTCGATGCAGGCACGATTCAAAGGAGACACATCATGAAAATCAGGACCGCAGCGACCCTCGCCGCACTGGCGCTGGGGGCATCCGTGGCCACCGCCCAGAACGCCAACCAGGGCGTGAGCAAGACCGAGATCACGCTCGGATCGATCCAGGACCTGTCCGGCCCTATCGCCGGCTTCGGCAAGCAGGTGCGCCTGGGCATGATGCTGCGCGTGGACGAGATCAACGAGCAGGGCGGCGTCAACGGCCGCAAGATCAAGCTGATCGTCGAAGATTCGGCCTACGACCCGAAGAAGGCCGTTCTCGCAGCCCAGAAGCTGGTGAACCAGGACAAGATTTTCGCGATGGTCGGCCACATCGGAACCGCGCAGAACATGGCCGCGATGCCGGTTCAGTTCGAAAAGAACGTGATCAACTTCTTCCCGGTCACTGCGGCGCGCGAAATGTATGAGCCCTTCCACCGCCTGAAGTATTCATTCGCGGCGACCTACTACGACCAGATGCGCACCGCGGTGCCGAAACTGGCAAAGGACAAGGGAGCCAAGAAGGTCTGCACGATGTACCAGGACGACGAGTTCGGCCTCGAAGTCATGCGCGGCGCAGAAGCGGGCCTGAAGGCAGCCGGAATGGAGCTGGCCGAAAAGACCAGCTACAAGCGGGGCGCAACCGACTTCTCCTCGCAGATCGCCAGGCTCAAGGCATCGGGCTGCGACATGGTGGTGCTGGGCACCATCATCCGCGAGACCATCGGCGCCATCGCCGAATCGAAAAAGACTGGCTACAACCCCACTTTCATCGGCTCCAGCGCGGCCTACACCGACCTGATCCACAAGCTGGGCGGCAAGGCCATGGACGGTTTCTACGCAGCGCACACGGCCCAGCACCCGTACCTGGACGAAGCTTCGCAGCCGATCCGTTTCTGGGCCAACAAATACAAGACCAAGTTCAACGAAGATCCGACCGTGTTCTCGGTCTATGGCTACCAGCTGATCGATTCGTTCCTGGCCGCCGCCCAGAAAGCCGGTCCCAACCTCAGCACCGAATCATTCATCAAGGCCATGGACACCATGGTCATACCGGCTGACATCTTCGGCAGCCCCGAATCCCGGTTCGGCCCGAAAAAGCGCCTGGGCAACGAGCTGTCGCGCCTGTCGCAGCTGCAGGATGCGCGCTGGAAAGTCGTGTCGGACTATGTGAAGAACTGACGCGCTGTTTTTGCCAGTTCGAAGCCGCCTGAGGGCGGCTTTTTGCTGCACGGTGTTAACCTTGCCGCGCCCATGAACGACATCGACCCCCTCAATTCGCCATCACTGCAGTCCAAGGCCTTGCTCTGGCTGGTGCTGATCGTCACGCTGCTATTCCTTGTCATCCTGTGGCCCATGTCGGGAGCCGTGTCCTGGGCGGTGTTCATGGCGATCGTCTTCTCGTCGCTGCAACGCCGCGCGGTGGTGGCCTGCGGTGGGCGCGAGGGCTGGGCCGCCTTCAGCACATTGCTGGTCATCATGGTGAGCGTGCTGATGCCCATGGCCATGCTCAGCGTATCCATCGCGCATGAAGCCTCTGCCTTCTATGGCCGGTTCAAGTCGGGCGAAATCCAGGTGGCCACCTACTTCCAGGCCGTGATCGATGTGTTGCCCCAGTGGGTGCGCGGCATGCTCGAACGGTACGGCATGGCGGATCTGGCTGCGGTGCAGAGCAAGCTGGTCGATGGACTGGGACGCAGCAGCGAGGCGATCACCACGCGCGTGTTCAACATCGGGCAGAACACGCTCGACTTCGTCGTCAGCTTTTTCGTGATGCTGTACGTGCTGTATTTCCTGCTGCGCGACGGCCACCACCTGGCAGCAATCGCCGCCCGAGCCTTGCCGCTCAAGCCGCAGCACACCACGCGCCTGCTCAACCAGTTTGCCGTGGTCGTCCGCGCCACGGTCAAGGGCAATGTCGTGGTCGCCCTCGTACAGGGCGCCCTTGGCTGGCTCGCGTTCTGGGTGCTGGACATTCCGGGTGCCCTGCTCTGGGGCGCGCTGATGGCCTTGCTGTCGCTGTTGCCTGCAGTGGGTGCGGCGCTCGTCTGGGGCCCGGTGGCGCTCTACCTGCTGGCAACCGGCGCCATCATTCCCGCCATCGGTTTGCTGGCCTGGGGCGTGCTGGTGATCGGCCTGATCGACAACGTGCTTCGCCCTATCCTGGTCGGCAAGGAAACGCGCATGCCTGACTACCTGGTACTGATTGCAACCCTGGGCGGGCTTTCGGTATTCGGTCTGAATGGGTTCGTGATCGGGCCGGTGATCGCGGCGCTCTTCATTGCGGCCTGGGAGATATTCACCGAGGCGCGGCTGTCGGAACGGTCGCGTTCTTCGGCTGGTCGCGAGCCGTTGCCGAACTCACCTCCCGATCTCGTCGACCAGGAGCCGCGCGCCTCGCGGCGTCGCAGAAGGCGGCCGCCCCAGCCCTGATCAAGGAAACTTCCGCTCAGGAAACGATATAGGCGCCGGCCCCGGTGGACATCAGCTTTCCGTCGGCCCCATAAAACTCCATCCGCGTGGATGCCACGCGCGACCCGACGCGCATGACTTCCGCGCGCAGTTCGAAGCTTTCGCCGAGCGCTGGCCGCAGGTAGTCGATGCGCAGGTCGATCGTGCCCAGCTTGCCGAACCGGGCCATCCGCTGCGCCGGCGTTTCATCCATGTGCCGCGCGCCGATGGCTGCAAGCACTGCAAGACCGCCCAGCGCGTCGAGCGCCGCGCTGATGACACCGCCATGCAGGCGCTGATGCGAGTAGTGGCCCACCAGCTCGGGCTTCATCGCAATCCGTCCCACCACCTGCTCAGGCCGGATGGTGACGATCTTCAGTCCGAGAACCCGGTTGAACACGATCCGGCTCTCGAAGATATCCTTCAGTCCCTCAACGAATTCAGCTTCGAATTCGACAGGCGGTGTTTTGTTATCCCGGTTTTTCATAGCCCCGATTGTCTCGCGGCCAGATCCTTCATCTCTTCCTGCGTGCCATCCCCGGACTCGAAAGTGACCAGCAGTTGAGATGTACCCGCCTGCTGGCCAGACTCGACGTGTACGGACTTGACAACGCCATCGCGGGTCGCGGTCAGGCCGTGCTCCAGCTTCATCGACTCCAGGACGAGCAAGGTATCTCCGCGTGCAATGCGTGCACCCGCGCCCACATGCACCGCCACGACCTTGCCATTGAAGGGTGCGCGAAGTTCCATCGCGGCAGTGTTGCTTCCGCCCTGCTGGGTCGGCGCGAAAGAGGCGTCTTCGACGACCAGGTCCACCGCACCCGCCTGCACATGCCATCCGCCACCCGGGAGGCGCGCAGCCGAGACGCGCAGCAGCCTGGCGCCCTCCAGCGCGGCAGGCAACTCGGCTATCTCACCCCGATGCCGGAATCGATCGGGCCGCGGAAATGGGCACTGAAGCCTCGACCTCGCATCCGGCGCCTGCGCGGCGCGAAATGCTTCGGCGGCCACGGCCCGCTCGTCTGCTGCGATTTGCTCGCGCAACGCGTGCGCATGTTCCTGCAGGAAGGGAATCAGTGCGTGGCCCGCGCGGAAAGTTTCATGGCGCAGGCACGCGGCGAGCAGGCGGCGGTTGGTCGCAACACCCAGGATTTCCAGGCGGTCGAGCGCATTGGCCAGCTGCTCGATCGCGCCATCACGGGTGGGTGCGTGGGCGATGAGCTTGCCCAGCATGGAGTCGTAGTGGGCGGTGATGACCAGACCGGATTCGATCGCATGATCAAAGCGTGTGCCCCCACCCCAGCCCTCCCCCAGCGGAGGCGGCAGAAAATGCGAAATCGTCCCGGTACGTGGGATGAAGTTCTCATCTTCCGCGCACAAGCGCACCTCGATCGCATGCCCCTGCAGCTTGACCTGGTAGTGCTTCAGGGGAAGCGCCTCTCCTTGCGCGACACGCAGCTGCCACTCGACCAGATCCAGCCCCGTCACGGCTTCGGTTACCGGATGCTCCACCTGCAGTCGCGTATTCATCTCCATCAGGAAAAACTCGGATACGCCGGTCTCAAGGGAAGTCGCGACAAGAAACTCCACCGTGCCCGCGCCCACATAGCCTGCCGCCTGCGCCAGCTCTGCGGCGCTGCGTCCCATGCGTTCCCGCATCGCGGCATCGATACCGGGGCTGGGCGATTCTTCGATCAGCTTCTGGTGGCGGCGCTGCACCGAGCAATCGCGCTCTCCGAGCGTGATGCAGTTGCCCAGCGAATCGGCAAACACCTGCAATTCCACATGGCGGGGGCGAATCAGGGCCCGCTCCAGCAGCAACTCGCCGCAACCGAATGCCGACTGCGATTCCGATCGCGCGCTTCGCACCGCCTCCAGCAAGTCCGAAGCCTGCGTCACCAAGCGCATGCCACGTCCGCCACCGCCGGCTGCGGCTTTGACCATCACCGGATAGCCGATGGCCTGGGCCTCTGCAGCCAGGCGCTCATCTGACTGGTCCACGCCGAAATAGCCGGGCAGGCAAGGCACGCCACGCGATTGCGCGAGTTGCTTGGCAGACGACTTGCTGCCCAGCGAACGGATCGCCGCAGGCGGCGGCCCGACCCAGAGCAGACCCGCATCGATCACGGCCTGGGCGAAGTCCGCGTTCTCGCTGAGAAACCCGTAACCCGGATGCACTGAATCGGCACCGGCGGCCCGAGCCGCGTCGATGATTCTGTCGATACGTAAATACGAATCGGCCGACGTGTTGCCTCCGAGTGCAAACGATTGTGTCGCTTCCCGAACATGCAGCGCCATCGCGTCTGCATCGGAGTACACCGCGACCGTCTGCAAGCCCAAACGATGCGCCGTGCGAATAACGCGCCGGGCAATCTCGCCGCGATTGGCAATGAGGAGTTTGGTGATCTTCACGAGGCGCGCGGCTTTTTGGCGACGCCCATGATCCGCGCGAGGATGCCTAGCATCACTTCATCCGCGCCGCCACCGATGGAGCCCAGCCGTCCATCGCGGAACATGCGCGAGACCTTGTTTTCCCATGTGTAGCCCATCCCGCCCCAGAACTGCAGGCACCCGTCGGGAACCAGGCGGTTCAGGCGACCGGCCTTGAGCTTGGCCATCGAGGCCAGCTCCAGCACGTCTTCGCCAGCCACATAGAGCTCACACGCGCGATACGTCAGCGCACGCAAACTCTCCACTTCGGTTTTCATCTCGGCCAGCTTGAACTGCACCCATTGCTGGTCGGCGAGCGCCGCACCGAACAGCTTGCGCTCCTGAGCCCACTCGATCGTCCAACCAATGCAATTGGTCAGCGACTGCAGACAACTCGCGGCGGCCCACAGCCGCTCTTCCTGGAACTGCTGCATCTGGTAGATGAAGCCCTGCCCTTCGGTGCCGATGAGGTTTCGCCGCGGCACGCGCACGCCGTCGAAGTAGATCAGGCCCGTGTCCGATGAATTCATGCCGATCTTGCGGATCTTCTGCGCAACCTCGATGCCTTTGGTGAGCTTGCCATTGGGTCCATCGCGCATCGGCACGATCACCAGCGACTTGTTCTTGTGCACCGGTCCCTCTCCAGTGTTCACCAGCATGCACATCCAGTCGGCCTGCAGGCTGTTGGTGATCCACATCTTCTGCCCGGTGATGACGTAGTCGTCGCCGTCCCTGACCGCGCGGCTCTTGATACCTGCAACGTCGCTTCCGGCCCCCGGCTCGCTCACGCCAATACAGGCGACCATGTCGCCGGCAATCGCCGGTGCGAGAAACTCCTTGCGCAATTCGTCGCTGCCAAACCGCGCCAGCGCGGGCGTTGCCATATCGGTCTGGACGCCGATGGCCATCGGGACGCCACCACACTCGATGTGGCCCAGCGCTTCGGCCATGGCCATGGCGTAGGAGTAATCCAGTCCGGCGCCGCCGAAAGCCTCTGGCTTGGTCAGGCCCAGCAGTCCCAGGTCCCCCAGGCGCTTGAAGACCTGGTGCGCCGGAAAGATCTCGGCGGCTTCCCATTCATCCACATGCGGATTGATTTCCTCGTCGATGAATCGCTTGAGGGTCTTCTGGATTTCGAGGTGCTCGTGGGTGAATTTCATGGGTTGTTTTCTATTGCCTTCTATTGCCTTCTACATGCGCGCAACACCAAACTGCACCGGCCTGGACTTCTTCTGCTCCGCCTGCGCGCACATGGCCAGGCACTGCGCCAGCACATCGCGCGTATCTCGCGGATCGATCACGCCGTCGTCCAGCAGCAGGGCCGAGGTGTGGAATGCGTCAGACTGCGATTCAAAAATCGCCACGATCTGGTCGAACTGCGCCCTGGACTTTTCCGCATCGGGCGCTATGCCCTTGCGAGCCAGCGCGGCCTCGCTCACGATCTGCATGGTGCGCGCTGCCTGTTCGCCGCCCATCACCGCAGTCTTCGCACTCGGCCAGCTGAAGAGAAAACGGGGCGCATAGCCACGTCCGCACATGCCGTAATTGCCCGCGCCGAAGGAAGCACCGCACTGGATGGTGATCTGCGGCACATTCGCGTTCGTCACGGCCTGGATCATCTTGCTGCCGTGCTTGATCATTCCGCCTTGCTCGCTGTCCTTGCCCACCATGTAGCCGGTCGTGTTCTGCAGGTAGATGAGCGGATGGCCCAGCTGGCACATCCACTGGATGAAGTGCGCTGCCTTGTTGGCGCCCGCCACATCGATGGGACCGTTGTTGGTGATGATTCCAACGGCGTGGCCCTCGAGGCGCGACTGCACGCACACCGTGGCGGGGCCGTAGAGCGACTTGAACTCGAGCAGCTCCGATCCATCGACAATGCGTGCAATGACCTCGCGCATGTCGATGGGTTCGCGCAAGCTGAGCGGCATGAGGGTGAGGAGTTCTTCCCGGTCGATGACCGGCTTGCATGCGTCTTCAGTACCCCAGGCAGGCGTGCTTCGACCATTGGAGGGCAGGGTGGGCTCCAGCTGCGCAACAATGGCGCGCGCAACCCCCAGGGCTTCGCGGTCATCCTCAGCCAGATACTCGCCAAGCCCCGACACCGACGTGTGCATCAGCGCCCCGCCGAGCTCCTCTTCGGTCGCCGATTCTCCGGTCGCCGCCATCAGCAGCGGCGGCCCTGCCAGGAATGCGCGCGAGCGGTTGCGCACCATGACCACCACGTCCGACAGTCCCGGCATGTAGGCGCCGCCTGCCGTGCCCGAACCATGCTGCACGGTAATCACAGGTATGCCCGCAGCCGACAGGCGCGCAAGATTTCGAAACAGCGAGCCGCCGTGCACGAAGCCTTCGACGCGATAGCGCATCAGGTTGGCGCCTGCGCTTTCCACCAGGTGCACGAACGGCAGCTTGTTTTGCAGCGCAATCTCCTGCACGCGCAGGATCTTCTCAAGGCCCATGGGCTGGATCGCACCCGCGTCGATTCCGGAATCGCTTGCAACCACCATGCAGCGCACACCACTCACGAAGCCGATACCCGCAACGATTCCGCCGCCGGGCACCGAAGCGGCCTCATCCCGGATATCGTGCATGTAGCCCGCCAGACTGCACAGCGCGATCCACGGCGCCCCGGTGTCAAGCAGCAGCGCAACACGCTCGCGCGGCAAGAGCTGGCCGCGCTTGTCGAACACGGGCTTGGATCGCGCGGAGGCCTGCGCGGATCGCGCTTCGAGCGTGCGCAGACGATCGATGCGCGCGAGCATCGCCGCGCGCCGCTCCTGCGCGGCAGCACCCAGCGCGTTCCAGCCTGATTCGAATGCGGTCACTTCTGGAAGACCCGGGGAATGGTCGCGCGGTGGAAACCGTTGAAGGGCCGGATCGACTCGCGCTGCATGGCGCTGTCATCGGGCATCTGCATGGGCCAGCCCTGGCGCACCTGCGGCCTTGCGCCATCGACGCGCAGCGTCTCACCACTGATGAATGACGCCGCCGGGCTGAGCAGGAACACCACGGCAGCCGATGTTTCGGCTTCGGTGCCGAACCGGCCCAGCGGTACGGTCTTGCTCATCTCGCGCAGCATCGGGCCTGCATCCTCGGGATAGTGATCCATGCCGCTCGAGGCGATATAGCCGGGCGCCACCGCATTGACGCGCACGCCGCTGTGCGCCCATTCGGCTGCGGCTGTCTCGGTCAGGCTCACCATGCCTGCGCGTGCGGCCCCGCTGTGACCCATGCTGGGCATCGAACCCCAGATGTCGGCGACGATGTTCACGATGCTGCCGCCATGGGCCTGCATCGACTGCAGGTAACACTCACGCGCCATCAAAAAGCCGCCGGTGAGATTGGTGGCGATGACCGCGTCCCAGCCCCTGGCGCTGATTTTCTCCAGCGGGGTGATGTACTGGCCGCCGGCGTTGTTGACGAGCCCGTCGATCTTTCCGTGCACGGCGAGCGCCGCCGTCACCGTGGTCCGGACGGCTGATTCGTCGCGGATGTCGCATGCATGAAAGCTCGCGCGGCCGCCGTCGGCCACGATTTCACTGGCCACGTCATGCAGCTTTTCGAGCTTGCGGCCCACCAGCACCACATGGGCGCCCAGCGACGCGAGTTCATGGGCTATGCACCTGCCGATGCCGGAACCGCCGCCGGTCACCAGAATGACCTTGCCCTGAAAAATCCCCGGTGCAAAAACCGAGCGGTAATGCTCGCTCATGAAGCGTCTCCAATGAAAAGTCTGACAGCGGTGTCCGCCAGTTCGTCCAGTGTGGCGCCTTTGCGCCGGTCATACCACTGCGCCGACCAGTTGAGCGCTCCGAAAATCAGCAGGCGCGCGAGCCTGACTTCGGCGCGCAGGCGCCCATCGGCATGCAGCGCATCCAGAACCGGCATCCACTGGGCTTCGTATTCGAGCTGCAGTTCAGCGAGCGCCGTGCGCTGGCGCGGCGTGATGGACCGTGCCTCGTAAAGCATCACCGGGATGAAGTCGCTGCCCGGCCCGAGTAACACATCGAAATGATTGCGGATGAGCAAGCGCAGCAGCTGTGCGCTGTCATCCGTCGCTGGATTGGCCCCTTCGATCGCCCTGGCCTGTTGTGCGATGGCGCAGCGCATGCCCTCTTCCATGACGGCGAACAGCAGGGCGCCCTTGCTTTTGAAATGATAGAACGGTGAGCCGCTGCGCATGCCAGCGGCCGCAGCGATGTCGCGGGTCGTGGTGCCGTCGAGCCCTTGCGGCGAAACAATCGCGCTGCGGTTCGCAGCAACTCACCGCGCCGATTGCCGTCGCCCTGCTCTTCCAGTGTTTTGCGTGGCCGCCCGCGCGGACGCCGGCGCGGCGCGGCTGGTTCGGCGAGTGCGGCGTGTACGGCGTGTACGGCGGCTTGCATAAGACAAAAGACGTTAGCAGAGGCCTTTATTTTTAGCAAGCACGCGCTTGGTAAAAATACCAGCGGCCCCACGCGCATCCTCGGCCTTTTATACTGATGCGCACTTGAATAATTTCTCCATGACTGCCGGGCGACCTGCTCATCCATGGCCGACGGCTGCACTGCTGCGCATGGGTGCAATCATCGTGTTCGCGTTGATCGTGGCGGTGCAGCAGTCGTGGTCGCAAGTCGTCGGCGAGCCGCGCGAAAGCAGCATCAAGGCGGCCTTTCTGGTCAAGTTCGCAAGTTTTGTCGAGTGGCCTGCCGGCACGTTCGCTCGCCCCGGCCAGCCCCTGGTCATCGGCGTATCGGATGACGATGAATTCCAGGCCGCCCTGGAGCAACTGGTGGCCGGCCGCACTGTCGATGAGCGGCCCGTCGTGGTGCGCAAATTCGCTGAAGGGGCCGCTGCCACGGGCCTGCATATCCTCTACCTGGGATCGCGCCGCGATTCACGTTTGCGTGAGGTGATCCAGGGCATCAAGGGCCCGGTGCTCATCGTCACCAGCCAGAACCAGGGATTGCAGGCGGGCAGCGTCATCAACTTTTCGTCCGAGGCCGGCAGGGTGCGGTTTTCAGCTTCGCTTGCGGCAGCCGAACGGCACCAGCTTCGCCTGAGCGCGCGCCTGCTGGCCGTGGCGCAGTTCATTGATGGTGGAGGCCTGCGTTGAAGTTTCCGGCCATCCGCTCGATCCGGCAAAAGCTCAACCTGATCCTCACATCGACGACCATGCTCGCGCTGATGATCGCGGGCATTGCGCTGGTGCTGTTCGACACGCGCAGCCAGATGCGTGCCATGGAGATCGACCTGATCACACAGGCCGACATCATGGGCCTGGTGAGCGGGCCTGCGCTAGCCTTCGACGACGCGAAGGTTGCATCCGAAAATCTGCGCGTGCTCCGGGCCAAACCCAACGTGACGTCGGCCGTTCTCTTTGACGTCAAAGGCCAGGTATTCGCCGCTTACGAGGCGAACGACTTGGCTCGCAGCGCCGTGCCTGCGCGTGCCGAGGCGACGGGCCTGTCGTTTGACCGGACCTGGGTCCATGTGTGGCGCCCGGTGCTATCCAACCGCGAAACCGTCGGCACGGTGTACCTGCAGGCGCGCCATGACCTGCTGGATCGCGCCCTGGAGTATCTGGGGGTTCTCACTTTCATCCTGACGACAGCGCTCGCAGCGGCGCTGGTCTGGTCCAACCGCATGCAGCGGATGGTGACCGAGCCCATCCTGGAGATCAGCGACGTGGCGCGTCGCATCCAGCAAGGGCCGAACTTCGACCTGCGGGCCGTGCGCACCAGCGAAGACGAGATCGGCGATCTGGTGAACGTTTTCAATTCGATGCTCGACGAACTCGGCCGACGCGCACAGACACTGGAACAGACCGTATCGGCGCTGCGGGCCAGCGACGAGCGCTATCAGCTGGCGGTGCGCGGCTCCAGCGCGGGCCTCTGGGACTGGGACATGCTGGCAGACACCATGTTCTACTCGCCGCGGCTCAGGCAGTTGCTCGGCTACACCGCACATGAATTTCCGGATTTGCCCTCGTCCCTGTCCAACGTGATGAACGAGGACGACCTGGCACTGGCAAAGGAAGCGCTACGGCTGCACCTGAGCGAAGACCTGCCCTACCAGGTCGAGTGCCGGCTGCGGCTTAAATCGGGCGAATGGCGCTGGTTCCTCATCAACGGCATGGCCCAGAAAAACGCGCTCGGCCAGGCATTTCGCATGGCCGGATCCGTCATCGACGTGAGCGAGCGCAAGCGTGCCGAACACGTGCTGCAGGAAGCCAACCGCGCCAAGGACGAGTTCATCGCCACCTTGGCGCACGAATTGCGCAATCCGCTGGCACCGATCCGCACGGGCCTGGAAATCCTGAAAAAGGACAAGTCCAACGGCCCGGCTTCAGCGCGCGCGCGCGAGACGATGGAGCGGCAGCTCGTCCACATGATCCGGCTCATCGACGATCTGCTGGACATCTCGCGCATCAACAGCGGCAAGATCCGGCTGGAGACGTCGCGCATGCGTCTTTCCACTGCAGTGGAAAGCGCGGTGGAAATCAGCCGGCCCGCCATCGAGGCACGAGGCCATCTGCTGACGGTCGAACTCGCACCCTCGCCCATCGAGCTCATGGCCGATCCGACGCGCCTGGCCCAGGCCCTTGGCAACCTGCTGAACAATGCGGCCAAATACACGCCCCAGGGCGGCCGTATCCTGGTGCATGCCTATCAGCAGGGCAACCAGGCTGTCATTGAAATCACCGACAACGGGGTCGGGATTCCTGCGGAAATGCAGGAGAAGGTGTTCTCGCTGTTCACCCAGGTCGGCCGCACGCTGGATCGCTCCCAGGGCGGTTTGGGGATCGGCCTGTACCTCGTGCGCAGCCTGATTGAAATGCACGGCGGCACGGTCTCCGGCCGGAGTGACGGGCCGGGCAAGGGCAGCACGTTCACCGTCCGCATTCCGTGCCTGCTGCAGGCCGCGCCGCAGGTGGAGCCCGTTTCGGCAAGCCCGGAGACACCCGTCGATTCCGGGTTGAAGGTGCTGGTTGTGGACGACAACGTCGATGCTGCGGAGACATTGGCGACCGTGCTGGAGATGACCGGTCGCCGCACGCGCACCGTATTCGACGGACGCGAGGTGCTCGATGCCGCACGTGAGTTCGACCCGGATGTCGTCCTGCTTGATATAGGCCTGCCGGGGTTGACGGGCTATGAAGTCGCCCGGCTGCTGCGCGCCGATCCCCGGTTCAGCCGCACACTGCTGGTTGCGCTCACGGGCTGGGGCGGCGAGGAAGACCGCCGCAAGTCGCGCGAGGCCGGCTTTGACGAACACCTGACCAAGCCGGTGGACCTTTCCGCGATTGAGCCCTTGCTGGCCAGGCTGGCGGATTCCGTGAAGTAGGCAGCCGGCAGCAGCGCCTTGCCGATTGCCGCAAAATAGCCCCTTTCGCCCGCATCCCGAGGACCCTTTCCCATGACCTACCCCAACACACAACTCTTCATCGACGGCAAGTGGCAGGACG
>JAZKFD010000272.1:0-23385 GCA_040386635.1 Pseudomonadota bacterium | reverse complement strand
GATGGAGTTCACCGAAATCACCGACGTGATGAAGGACGTGGACTTCAAGGTGTTTTCCGGCCCGGCCAATGCGGAAGACGGCCGCGTGGTGGCGCTGCGCGTGCCCGGTGGCAGCGGCATGAGCCGAAGCGAAATCGACGCCTACACCGAGTTCGTCAAGATCTATGGTGCCAAGGGACTGGCCTGGATCAAGGTCAATGAAGTCGCCAAGGGTCGAGATGGCTTGCAATCGCCCATCGTGAAGAACATTCATGACGCAGCCATCGCCGAAATCATGAAGCGCACGGGCGCCGCCGACGGCGATCTGATCTTCTTTGGCGCCGACAAGGCAAAGGTCGTGAACGACGCGATCGGCGCGCTGCGCGTCAAAGTCGGCCACAGCGAATTCGGCAAGTCCCACGGGCTGGTCGAAGGCGAGTGGAAGCCCTTGTGGGTCGTCGACTTCCCGATGTTCGAATTCGACGAAGACGGCCAGCGCTGGAACGCGGTGCATCACCCGTTCACTTCGCCCAAGGATGGCCACGAAGACCTGCTGGAAAACGACCCCGGCAAGGCGATCGCCAAGGCCTACGACGCGGTGCTCAACGGCATCGAACTTGGCGGCGGCTCGGTCCGTATCCACCGTGAAGACGTGCAGAGCAAAGTGTTCCGTGCGCTGAAGATCGACGCGGAAGAAGCCCAGCTGAAATTCGGTTTCCTGCTGGACGCGCTGCAATACGGCGCCCCTCCGCATGGCGGCATCGCCATCGGCCTGGACCGTTTCGTGATGCTCATGACCGGTGCAGAGAGCTTGCGCGACGTGATCGCCTTTCCCAAGACGCAGCGCGCCCAGGATCTGCTCACGCAGGCGCCGGGGCCGGTCGATGAGAAACAGCTGCGCGAGCTGCATATCAAGCTGCGCAATACGACGGCCGTCTGAGCGAGGGTAAGGGGCGCTTGGCACGCCGGTATCTGATCGATGGCTAAAATAGCCATAAGGAGATCCGCATGCAAGTCACCGCCACGCAAGCCAAGAACCGGTTCGGCTATTTCTGTAGCCAGGCCAAGAACGAGCCCGTGATCGTTGAGAAAGATGGTCGGCCTGACACCGTGTTGCTCAATTACGAGGACTTCCAGGCTCTCACAGTCGCCGCGCGGGGCCAGTCCATCGCGTCCCGGAAGAAAGAATTCAATGACATCTATCGCGACTGGATTCGCGCCCAGAATGTCGAATTCGAAAGGAACGGCGTTTGGTGCGACGGCGCGGTGGGCTGGCAGCAGGACTGATGTGGCCCAGTACGACGTCTATCCCAATCCTCTGCCAAACGCACGCGACTCGGTGCCCTATGTCATTGACGTGCAAAGTGCATTGCTCGATCAGTTGCCGACGCGTCTGGTCATGCCATTGTCGAGAGTTGGAGCTGGCTCGCCCAGACTTCCGCTGAACCTCTGCCCGGCAGTACACATCGAAGGTGAAGCGTTGTCGCTGATGCCACACCAGGCCGCCCCGCTTGCTGCCAGGCTCCTCAAGAGTCCGGTTACTTCACTCGCGCATCGTGCAGGAGAAGTCGCTTCGGCCATGGACGCTGTGCTCAGTGGCGTCTGATCGCTCCTTCAAGATCCCCGAGTCCGTGCTGGTCGTGATCTACACGCCAGCGCTCGATGTGCTGCTGATCAACCGCGCCGATGCTCCCAATTTCTGGCAATCGGTGACCGGCAGCAAGGATGAGCTTGCCGAGGACCTGCGGGTGACTGCTGCGCGCGAGGTATTTGAAGAAACCGGAATCAGATGTGCGCAGGGCACTGCGATGCATTCCAGGCTCACTGACTGGCGCCTGCAGAACGTCTACGAAATCTATCCGCGCTGGCAGCACCGCTACGCCCCCGGAGTTACACGCAACACCGAGCATGTGTTCGGCCTTTGCGTACCCGAGGGAACCCCGGTGATACTGAATCCGCGTGAGCACACCGGACACCGGTGGTTACCTTGGCGCGAAGCTGCCGATGCCTGCTTTTCGCCCTCCAATGCCGAGGCGATCCTCTTGCTGCCACAATTTGCCGCATGAGCGGAGATACCCTAAGAGTCGCCACCTACAACATCCACAAGGGCGTTCAAGGTATCGGGCCGGTGCGCCGGCTGGAAATTCACAATCTCGGCCATGCGGTCGAGCAGCTTGATGCCGATGTGGTCTGCCTGCAGGAAGTGCGCAAGCTCCACCGGCAGGAAGAGCGCTACTTCAAGCGCTGGCCCGAACTGCCGCAGGCGGAGTTCCTCTGCCCCGAGGGCTACGAGGCGGTCTATCAGACCAATGCGACCACCAAGCACGGCGAACACGGCAACGCGATGCTGTCGCGCTGGCCGGTGGTCTCGCGCGGTCACGAAGACATGTCCGACCACCGCTTCGAGCAACGCGGCTTGCTGCACGTGAAGATCGAGGCGCACGGCACGCCCGTCCACGTGCTGGTTCTTCACCTGGGTCTGATCGCCGGGAGCCGTTTGCGGCAGGTCGAGCAGGTGGTGCGGTTCATCGGGCGCGAGATACCCGAGCGCGACGCCGTGATCATTGCGGGTGATCTCAACGACTGGGGCGCCAAGCTCAGGCCCACGATGAACGCCGCCGGTTTCAAGGACTTCATCGGCGAGCGGCAAAACACGTTTCCTTCGCGGCTGCCACTGGGTCAGCTCGACTTTGTCTATGGGCGGCGGCTCAAGCCGATCGGCGTCGAGGTCCCGCGTGGCCGCATCTGGTCGCAGATGTCCGACCATCTGCCGCTGATTGCCGAGTTCGCGCTGTAGGTCTCCTGGCGATGGCACAGAACGTTCCGTTGCCGCGCCCGGGCCACCAGCTGCAATTGCTGCAGGGGGCACAGGCGTATTTTCCCGCGCTGGTCGAAGCGATCGACGGCTCGTCACGGGCAGTGCGGCTGGAGACGTACATCTTCGATTTCACGGCCGGCAGCGTCGAAGTGGTTTATGCAATGGAGCGCGCCGCGCGGCGCGGTGTCTCGGTCATGGTCGTCGTCGATGGATACGGCACGGCCTCCCTGCCGCCCGCCTGGCGCGAGCGGTTCCTTCAGATGGGGATCCAACTGCGGGTGTTCGGGCCGCTCGGAACGTTCGGCATGCTGTGGCCCGGCAACTGGAGCCGGATGCACCGCAAGCTGTGCGTCGTGGATGGCGAAGTGGCGTTTTGCGGCGGGATCAACCTGCTGGACGACTGGCACGACCCCAACCACGGCGCCCTGCAGGCGCCGAGATTCGATTTTGCGGTGCGCGTCACCGGCCCACTGGTCGCCCAGGCTGAAGAAGCGATGCAGCGGCTGTGGCTGCGAATGAAGGCCGCGAGTGACATGCGACACGCACGGCTTGCGGGCGCGATCACTTCGCTGCGTGCCTCCGGAATCGGCGCGCGCCAGGCCTCTTCTACGCTGGGTCCCCCGCCCGACCCCGGCAAGTCAGCCCGTGCGGCGCTGGTGCTGCGCGGCGCGCTCAAGAACCGCACGAGTATCGAACGCGCCTACCGCAAGGCCATCGGCGCGGCCCGCAGCGAAGTCATCATCGCCAATGCGTATTTCGTGCCGGGCGGCAAGATGCGCCGGGCGATCATTTCGGCCGCCCGGCGCGGCGTGACCGTCAAGCTCCTGCTACAGGGCCGCTACGAGTATTTCATGCAGTATTACGCGGCACGGCCGATCTACAGTGCGCTGCTGGAGGCGGGCGTCGAGATCCATGAATATTCGCCGAGCTTCCTGCACGCGAAGGTGGCGGTGATCGATGGTCGGTGGGCAACCGTCGGGTCCTCCAATCTCGATCCGCTCAGCCTCCTGCTGGCGCGTGAAGCCAATGTGATGGTCGATGATGAAGCCTTCGCCCTGCAGCTGCGCGATCGCCTGGTGCATGCCATCGAGCACGGCGGCCGGATCATGAACCCGGACGAGTTTGGCAACCGGCCTTTTCGGCAGCGCGTGTTCGAGCGAGTGGCCCTGTTCGTGATGCGCCTGCTGCTTCTGGTGCAGGGAAAGAAGTATCTTTAGGCCCCAGATGCAAGCCGGTGACTTGATCGTCCAGCGCCCCGAGGGACTTTATTGCCCGCCGGGTGATTTTTATATCGATCCGTGGCGGCCGGTCGGCCGCGCGGTCATCACGCACGCCCATGCCGACCACGCGCGGGTCGGCCATGGCAAATACCTGGCCAGCGCGGCCGCCGAAGGTGTCCTGCGGACGCGCCTGGGCGAGATCGACCTGGAAACCTTGCCATACGGCCAGCAGATCGTGCACAACGGCGTGAAGCTGTCGCTTCATCCGGCGGGCCACGTGCTTGGCTCGTCGCAGGTCCGGCTGGAGCATGCGGGCCGCGTATGGGTGGCCAGCGGCGACTACAAGGTCGCGCCCGATCGCACCTGCGCCCCTTTCGAAGCAGTCAGGTGCGATGTATTCATCACGGAATCGACGTTCGGCCTGCCGATCTATCGCTGGGTCAGCGATGACGAGCTGTTCACCGACATCAACGACTGGTGGAGCCGCAACGTGCTGGCCGGGCGGGCCAGCGTGATCGCGTGCTATTCGTTCGGCAAGGCGCAACGCGTCCTGTCCGGTGTCGATGCATCCATCGGTCCGATCATTGTCCATGGCGCGGTCGAGCCGCTCAATCGCGCCTATCGGGCCGAGGGTGTTGAGCTGCCGCCGACAAGGATGGTCACCGACATCACTGACAAGTCGGACCTGAAGCGCGCGCTCGTGGTGTGCCCGCCGGGCGCGGCGGCAAGCACCTGGCTGCGCCGCTTTGGCGATGCCAGCACGGCATTCGCCAGTGGCTGGATGCAGCTGCGCGGTGCGCGCCGGCGTGGTGGCTGGGACCGGGGCTTCGTCCTGTCGGACCACGCAGACTGGCCCGGACTCATGAGCGCGATCGGCGCCACGGGCGCGCAGCGTGTCATCGTCACGCATGGAAGCATTCCGGTGATGGTTCGCTATCTGCGCGAGCAGGGTCTCGAAGCCGAATCCTTCGAAACCGAGTACGGCGGCGATGCGGTGGAAGCCGACGTGGAGACGCCCACCGCATGAAGAGCTTTGCTGCGCTGTTCACCGAACTCGACACCACCACTTCGACCAACGCCAAGGTCGATGCATTGCAGCGTTACTTCGCCCAGGCGCCTGCGCGCGATGCGGCATGGGCGGTGTATTTTCTTTCCGGCGGCAAGCCCAGGCAGGTCGTCTCGATGGCTTCGCTGGCGCTGCTCGCGTGCGAAGTGGCTGGCATTGAACCGTGGCTTTTCGATGAGTGCTATCAGGCCGTGGGGGACATGGCCGAAACGATTGCGCATGTGCTGCCGCGAGACGCGCAGCCTTCCGATGTCGGGCTGGCCGAGTGGGTCGAAGACCGGTTGCTGCCGCTTCGCGGCCTGCCGGAGCAAGAGATTGCGATGCGGGTGCGATCGTACTGGCGCGAGCTCGATCCGCAGGGCCGCTTTCTGATGACCAAGCTCGTGGGTGGCGGCTTTCGCGTGGGCGTGAGCAAACTGCTGGTTCAGCGCGCACTCGCCGCGCATTCGGGCGTCGATGCCAAGCGCGTGGCGCAACGCATGATGGGCTACACCGACATCAAGGCGATGCCGACCGCCGAGCGGTTCGAGTCGCTCATTGCGCTCACACCCGAGGGCGAGCCTTCGCCGCAGGATGCCGGGCAGCCCTATCCCTTTTTTCTCGCCCATCAGTTCGAGGCCCCGCCCGAAGTGTTCAATGCGCGGCTGGGCCCGGTGACCGACTGGCAGGTGGAATGGAAGTACGACGGCATCCGCGGCCAGATCGTCAGGCGTGCCGGCAAGGTCTGGGTATGGTCGCGCGGTGAGGAGTTGGTCACCGAGCGGTTCCCCGAGATCGAGGCACTTGCACGAGACCTGCCGGACGGCACGGTGCTCGATGGCGAAATCATGGTGTGGGCAGGAACGGGGCCGGCGCCTTTTGCGCTGCTGCAAAAGCGCATAGGCCGCAAGACGCTCGGCAAGAAAATCCTGGAAGACGCGCCAGTGACCTTCATGGCTTACGACGTGCTGGAAGACGGCGGAATCGACATCCGGGCGCTGACGCAGCGTGAACGCCGGGTCCGGCTGGAGGCGCTGCTTGCGCCGACACGCTTCAAGATATCGCCGATCGAAAACGCAGACAGCTGGATCGAGTTTGCGCGCATGCGAGAGCGTTCGCGCGAACTGGGCGTGGAAGGCTTCATGCTCAAGCGCCAGGACGCAGCCTACGGCACGGGCCGCACCAAAGCCGATGGCCTGTGGTGGAAATGGAAGATCGAGCCGATGACCATCGACTGCGTGCTGATCTATGCGCAGGCCGGCCATGGGCGCCGCGCCTCGGTTTACACCGACTACACCTTCGCCGTCTGGAACCGCACGCCGCGGGACAAGGCCGAGGCCGATGCCGTGGTCGAAGCCATCGCCAGCCGCGAACCCGCACAGCCGGGTGCGTTGCAACTGGTGGCCTTCGCCAAGGCCTATTCGGGCCTGACCGACGAGGAATTCCGAAAGGTGGACGCGATCATCCGAAAATCGACGCTGGAGAAGTTCGGGCCGGTGCGCAGCGTGAAGCCTTCGCTGGTGTTCGAGCTGGGATTCGAGGGTATCAATCGCAGCCCACGCCACAAGAGCGGCATTGCGGTGCGGTTTCCGCGCATGCTGCGTATCCGGGACGACAAGCCGATGCACGAGGCCAACACCCTGCAGGACCTGGAGAGGCTGCTGTAAGGTCTTGTGCGCGGTGCTACCATTTCACATGCTCATGAAGGCCGAACCCAGCTCCAACATCAATCCCGACGACGAGGGCACTCCCGTCTCCGTGAAGATCCGTGAGCGCATCCAGGCGGCGCGCAAGC
The DNA here is from genome assembly GCA_040386635.1 of Pseudomonadota bacterium. Lineage (GTDB taxonomy): Bacteria > Pseudomonadota > Gammaproteobacteria > Burkholderiales > Burkholderiaceae_C > Ramlibacter. Next base: position 16,528 of record JAZKFD010000272.1, on the reverse strand, counting down.
GCTTCCACGCCAACGACAACATCGCAAAGTTCATCGAACCGGGTGAACTCGAGTTGCTGCTCGACGAGGTCGAGGTGAAGATGCAGGCGGTTCTGGACAGCATGGTCATCGACACGTCGAGCGACCACAACACCAGCGACACCGCCAGGCGCGTTGCCAAGATGTACGTGAGCGAGGTGTTCAGGGGCCGCTACGTCAGTCAGCCGGCCATCACCGAATTTCCTAACGCCGAACATCTCAACGAGCTGATGATCGTCGGCCCCATCACCGTTCGCAGCGCCTGCAGCCACCATTTCTGCCCGGTCATCGGTAAGGTCTGGATTGGCGTGATGCCCAATGAGCACACCAATGTGATCGGCCTGTCCAAGTACGCGCGCCTGGCCGAATGGGTCATGGGCCGTCCGCAGATCCAGGAAGAAGCGGTGGTGCAACTGGCCGATCTCATCATGGAAAAGACGCAGCCCGACGGACTGGCCATCGTCATGGAGGCCAGCCATTACTGCATGGCATGGCGCGGCGTGAAAGACATGGATGCCAAGATGATCAATTCGGTCATGCGCGGCGTATTTCTCAAAGACTCGGCGCTTCGCCGCGAATTCCTCGCGCTTATTCCAGGCAAGAACTGATCATGCTCGTACGCCTTCTCTACGCAAGCCGCGCCGTTGACACGAGCCCGGAAGCCATCGAATCCATCCTGAGCCAGGCCCGCCAGCACAACCCTGAAATGGGCATCACCGGCATTCTTTGCTATGGGGGCGGCATCTTCTTGCAGGCCATCGAAGGCGGGCGTATGCAGGTGAGTGAACTCTTCGGCCACATCCAGAAAGATGCGCGCCACAAAGACGTCGCATTGCTGCACTTCGAAGAAATCTTCGAGCGCCGTTTTGGCGGCTGGACCATGGGGCAGGTCAATCTGTCCAAGCTCAATCACACGATCCTGCTCAAGTACTCCGAAAAGCCCGAACTCGACCCCTACGGGGTGTCGGGCAAGGTGTCGCTCGCATTGCTTGAAGACCTGATGGCCACCGCCGCAATCTGCGGCCGCGTCTGAACCTGACCGCCTTACTGGGCTGCGACTTCTCCAGCAGCCCCACGCGCCGCAAGCCGATCGTCATTGCGCTGGGTTCGCAGGCGCGCGGACGGGTTGTGCTCGCCCGGCTTGATAAATTCGACTCGCTGCAGGCGTTCGGCCACTGGTTGCAGCAGCCCGGCGACTGGGTCGGCGGATTCGACTTTCCGTTCGGCCTGCCGCGCGAACTGGTCGAGCACCTGGGCTGGCCCACCAGCTGGCGCGAGTGCATGGCGCACTACGCGACTCTTTCCCGGGCGGACATTCGTACCACCTTCGCTGCGTTTTGCGATGCGCGGCCTGCAGGCGGCAAGTTTGCGCACCGAGCGTTCGACAAGCGCGCAGGCTCAAGCCCTTCGATGAAGTGGGTGAACCCGCCAGTGGCCTACATGCTCCATGCGGCGTTGCCCTTGCTGATCGAGGCGGGGGTTCACATCCCCGGCCTTCATGCAGGCGACGAGCGCCGCGTCGCGCTCGAAGCGTATCCCGGTCTCCTGGCCCGCGAACTGGTCGGCCATCGAAGCTACAAGAGCGACGACAAGGCCCGGCAGACGCCCGAGCGGCTGATCGCGCGCAAAGACCTGATCACGGCGCTCGAACACGGACAGACGCGGCTGGGCCTTCGGCTCAAGCTCACGCACGCACAGCGCGACACGCTGGTCGATGACGCGAGTGGCGACAGCCTCGATGCGGTGCTGTGCCTGGTCCAGGCCGCGTGGGGGCAGATGCAGGGTGCGCCGCGCTACGGCTTGCCAGCTGATCTCGACCCGCTCGAAGGCTGGATCGTCTCTGCGTGAAGGGTGGCAGCGCCCGCCGCTTCGGGCAGCTGGGCGAAAGCAAGCAGCGCTTCGGCATCCGTGCGGTACATCCGAAGCAGCGCTGATTCATCCAGTGCGCCGGCGCGCTTCAATACTTTTTCGACCGGCAACTTGATGCCGCTAATGTGCAGCGTGACACCGCGCTCACGCAGAAACGCGCGCAGCTGCTTGAACACTTCGACGCCGGTGGCATCGATGCGGTTGATCGGCTGTGCCAGCAGCGCGACATGGCGCACACCGGGATGGGCCGACAGATGCTCGATGATCGCGCGCTCGAGTGCACTGGCCGATGCAAAGTCGAGCTCATCATCCATCCGGACCGCATACATCCCCGGAGCCAGCGGCGCCAGATTCCAGAGGTGCCGGTCCCGCATGCTGCCATCGGGGTGCAGCCCCGCCTCGATGATGCGCGGATGCAGGCGGTGATAAAGAAAGTGCGCCAGCCCGAGCAGAACGCCTGTCAGCACGCCCCAATAGATCCGCGGTGAAGTGAGCAGCGTCACGGCGAAGGTCGCTACCGCGATCAGCGCCTCAACCCGGCCGATCTTCCACAGCTGCGGCAAGGCCCGGGGTTTAAGCAGCCCCGCCACTGCCGCCACGACCACGGCGGCCAGCACCGCTTTGGGTACGTGGTACAGCAAGGGCGTCAGAAACAGCAGCGAGAACAGGACGACAGCGACGGTCACGATGGTGGCCCAGCCGGTCTTGCCGCCTGCGTAGAGCGTGATTGCCGAACGCGAGAACGAGGTGCTGGTGGGAAAGCTGCCGGAGAACGCCGATGCGAGCTTGGCGAGTCCCTGCGCGAGCAGATCCTGGTTGTCGTTCCAGCGCTTGCCGTCGCGCTGTGACTCGATCTTGGCGCTCGAAGCAGTCTCCAGGAAGCTCACCAGCGAAATGACGATCGCCGGAACCACCAGGGCGCCCATCGTTTCCGCGCCAGGCCAGCCGGGCCAGTAGAAGGATGGCAATTCGGAGGGCAGGGCGCCGATGATGGCCCCATGCGTCGAGTACCCCGAAAACCAGCTCGCCAGCCCGGCCGCAGCCATGACCACCACGACCATGGGAACACGGGGCGCGTACTTTTTGCCCGCGACCAGCAGTGCAAGGCTGGCCAGGCCAAAGGACAGCGCCGCAAGATCGAATGCAGGGCGTTCCAGCAGTGTCGTCAGCGGCCCGCTCGCGCCCAGGAGGGCGGGGAGTTGCGAGGCGATGATGAGCAAGGCGGCCGCCTGCGTGAATCCGAGCAGCACCGGTGAACTCACCAGATTGAGCACCCAGGCAAACCGCCCGGCGCCCAGCGCGAGCTGGATGACACCCGACATGATCGCCAGCCATACCGCCAGCGAAACCCACTGCGCGCTGGCGGGTTGTGCAAGGCCGCTGAGCGAAGTCGCCGTCAGGATGCAGGTGAGCGCGGCGGGGCCCACGGACAGGCGTGTGGAGCTGCCGAACAGCACCGCAACCAGCGGCGGCAACAAGCCTGCGTACAAGCCCGTCACGAGCGGCATGCCTGCCAGGGCGGCATAGGCCACGCACTGCGGCACCATCACCAGCGCGACCGTGATGCCGGCGATGAGTTCGTTGCGCATCAGCGGCGCGTCGGGGCGCGGCCAGTTCAGGAAGGGGAGCCAGCGTTGGAGTGGCGTCATCAATAAGGTTCGGGATGAAACTGAATGGAAGTGTCCTCATGGGCATTGAAAGGCCCGCACAATGCAAGGCCCACATTCTGACCTGACGACCAGCCCATGCAAGCCGCGCCATCCGAACGACCCGTCCAGCAGTGGATGGCCGGGCGCGGATGGCAGCCCTTCGAATTCCAGCGCGAGGTCTGGGAGGCGATCGCGCAGGGGAGAAGCGGCATGCTGCATGCGACGACCGGTTCAGGCAAAACCTACGCGGTGTGGCTCGGAATGCTGGATGAGTTGCTGCGCCGTCACCCGCCGTCCCGGGGTGCCGAGCCGCTGCGCGCGATCTGGCTCACGCCGATGCGTGCCTTGGCATCGGACACGACCCGCGCGCTCGCCGAGCCGCTGCGCGCACTGGCGCCCGAGTGGACGATCGGACAGCGCACCGGCGATACACCCAGTGCCGAGCGGGCGCGGCAAGACAGGCGCTTTCCCACGGTGCTGGTCACCACGCCCGAATCGCTCACGCTGATGCTCACGCGCGCGAATGCCCGCGAAGAACTGCAGGGCGTCGAATACGTGATCGTCGATGAGTGGCACGAGCTCATTGGCAGCAAGCGCGGGGTCCAGGCGCAACTGGCCCTCGCGCGCCTGTGGAAGTTCAATCCGCAGCTTGCAGCCTGGGGCCTGAGTGCAACCCTTGGCAATCTGCAACAAGCCATGGAGGTGCTTTGTTACCCCGGCCTGCTGGCTGCCGACGCACCTAAGCCGAAGCTTGTGCAGGGTCGGATCGACAAGACGCTCATCATCGATACCCTTCTTCCGGTGGACCCGGGCAAATATTCATGGGCAGGGCATCTGGGTGCGCAGATGAAGCAGCCCGTGGTTGACGAAATCGCCCGCTCCGGCACGACGCTGGTGTTCACCAATGTCCGGTCGCAGGCCGAGATCTGGTATCAGCTGCTGCTGGAAGCCAAACCCGAGTGGGCCGGCGAAATTGCGCTGCATCACGGCTCGATGGACCGGGCCACGCGCGAGTGGGTGGAGCAGGGACTCAAGGCCGGGAGCCTGCGCGCGGTCGTGGCAACCTCATCCCTTGATCTGGGCGTGGATTTTCTTCCGGTGGAACGCGTGCTGCAGATCGGCTCGGCCAAGGGCGTCGCGCGAATGATGCAGCGTGCCGGGCGCAGCGGCCATGCGCCAGGACGCGCCAGCCGGCTGACCCTGGTGCCGACCAACACGATGGAGATCATCGAAGCGGCTGCCGCTCGCCGCGCAGCCTATGCCGGGCGGGTCGAGAATCGAGAATCGCCCGACAAGCCGCTCGATGTGCTGGTGCAGCATGTGGTGACGGTTGCCATCGGCGGCGGCTTTCGCACCCAGGACCTGTTCGATGAAGTGCGAACAGCCTGGTCCTATCGCGACCTGACGCAGGAAGAATTCGAGTGGGCACTTGCCTTTTGCGAGCGGGGCGGCACCAGCCTCACGGCCTATCCTGACTACCACCGGATCGCGATGGATGAAGACGGCGTGTGGCATGTGCCTGACCGCGGCATCGCCAGGCGGCACCGTATGGGGATCGGCACCATCGTGAGCGATGCGGCCATGCAGGTGAAGTACATGAGCGGCGCCAGCATCGGAACGATGGAAGAGGGCTTCATCTCGCGCCTGCGTCCAGGCGATTGCTTCTTCTTTGCAGGCAAGCTGCTGGAGTTCGTGCGCGTGCGGGAGATGGCTGCGTATGTAAAGAAAGCAGTCAAGAACAAGGGGACCGTGCCGACCTGGCAGGGCAGCAAGATGGCGCTGTCAACCGAGCTGGGCGATGCGGTAGTGGAGATGATGCAGCGTGCATCCGAAGGCGATTTTTTCGAGCCGGAGCTGCAAGCCGCACGGCCGATGCTCGAGACGCAGGCGAGGCTGTCGCGCATCCCGACGCCGAATGCGGTGCTGGTTGAATCATTCAAGTCCCGCGAAGGCTTTCATCTTTACATCTATCCGTTTGCGGGAAGGCACGTGCACCTGGGGCTGGCCAGTTTGCTCGCGTGGCGCCTGGCGCGCGATCGCCCCAACACCTTCAGCATGTCGGTCAACGACTATGGCTTCGAGCTGGTCAGTGCGGAAGAATTCGATCTGGAGCCGGTCACCAGCCAGCGAGTGTTCGACGCGGGCGATCTCCTGAACGATGTGCTGGCATCGCTCAATTCCACCGAGCTTGCCCAGCGGCGGTTTCGGGAGATCGCGCGTGTGGCCGGACTGGTTTTTTCAGGCTATCCCGGGCAGCACAAGAGCGCCAGGCAGCTGCAGGCTTCCAGCGGACTGTTTTTCGAGGTGTTCCGCAAGTACGACGAGGGCAACCTGCTGCTCACGCAGGCGCAAAAAGAAGTACTGAGCCAGGAGCTGGAGATCTCACGGCTTCGCGCCAGCCTTGAACGTTTGTCGCTGCGCGAGATTGCCTATGCGCAGCTGCGGCATCCGAGTCCCATGAGCCTGCCCCTGATGGTTGAGCGCTTCCGGGAAAAGCTGAGCACCGAACAGCTCTCGACGAGACTGGACCGTATATTGCGGGACATGGAACGCGACACCCGATGACTTGAAAATCGGTCAACCGGCCGCTGGCTCGCCTACCGTCTGGCACGACTGCGCATCCGCATCGCCCTCCTGCGCGTCCTGTGGCGGCGCGTGGATCACGTCATGGACAAACTTGAGCTTGGCCAGCGCTTGCTTGGAAAGTGCAAACGGATAAGCATCGTCCTGTCCGAGGCTGCGGTTCATGCTGTTGACCAGCAGTGTGAGCGGCATCCACTGATCGACCAGCTGATCGAAATCGGCGGCCCTGTTGTCGAATGGATTGGCAACTTCTTCGGCCTCATCAGTGTCGTCTCCCGGTACCACCACGCGCGTGTTGTACGAAGCCGCGGTCTCCAGCAGATCAACCATGTGCAGGTAATGAGCCCAGGTTTCGGCCCAGTCCTCCCACGGATGGGCGGTGGCATACATGCTGACGCAGGTGTCTTGCCAGCCCGGTGTCGGGCCGTTGGCGTAGTAGCTGTCCAGCGCCGTCCGGTAGTCAATCGTCTCATCACCGAATGACGAGCGAAATGCCTCGACGCGGCCCGAGTGCAGGATGAGGCGATCCCAGTAGAAGTGGCCGGACTCATGGCGCAAGTGCCCGAGCAGCGTGCGATAGGGCTCGTGCAGCATGACGCGCCTTCGCACACGCTCGGTGTCGTCGGCTTCCGAAATGTTGATCGTGATCAGGCCGTTGCAATGGCCCGTCATCACCTGGTAGCCGGGCTGGTCCGCCAAAAATTCGAATATGGGGCCGTCGGCCTGCCCGTCCGGCGGCTCGACCGACGCCAGCCCCAGCTTGGCCAGGGTGTAGAAAAGCCGGCGCTTGGCGGTCTCGATGCGATACCAGCGGGTGTGATTCTCGGGGACCGAAAGATCGGGCAACACCCGCGTCTGGCGGCACGACACACACAACGGGTTGGAGTCGGTGGATGGCACCGCGAAGTTGCAGGCCTGGTGCTCCACATGGTTGTGGCACAGGCGATAGAACCGGCCGGGTGGCCTGGTCCTGCTGCGGCGCTTGCGCTGAAGCGTCCCTTCGGGCTGATCGGGCGCAGGCTCCACCGCGCACAGGGCCATGCGATGAGGCAGGAAAGCAAGGTCGCTGCCGCACTGGAGGCACTGCACGTTTTCAAAAAAGAGCGGATGGCCGCAGAAATCGCAGAGAAAGGTACGCATGACGCCAGGACTGATTGGAGACGAAAAAAGGCAGGCGTTTGAATGCCTGCCTTTTCGAGCGGTATGCCGCTAGAGCGACCGGAACAACGTTTACGGGCGAACAGCCAGGTTGTTCAGCACCTGGCGCACACCCTTGGTGTTGCGCGCGATGACTGCGGCCTGCGCCTTTTCCTGGTTGGACTTGGCAAAGCCCGACAGCGACACCGTGCCGTTGAGGGTTTCGACCTTGATGGCGCCGGCATCGACGGACTTATCCTCGACGAACTTGGCCTTCACCGCCGTGGTGATGGCTGCGTCGTCAACATACGCGCCGGCGGTTTCCTGGCCGCGGATCACTGCGCAACCGGTAGCCGAAACGATGGTGACGCCGGTAACGAGGGCAAATGCGAGGGCTCTTGTGTATTTCATGACTTTCTCCTTGAGTTGTTGACTGATTGTTCAACGGTGCCCTGGCTTGAAAACTCACCGGGGATGGCACCACGCCCCCCAGCTTGTGAATTGTGAGTTGCGTGGCTCATTCGTACGGACGGCCATCGTCGTAAGGAGCACCACCCCTGCCATAGCTGGCTGCAGACATCGCTGACATCACCATGCTGGACAGCTGCGACGATTTGAGGATCGCAACGATCAGGCCGGTGGCCGAAATCAGCCGCCATGGACGTGCAACGACGATGACGGCGCCGAGCACTGCAGCAGTGCCCAGGTAGACGACAGGCCTGCGTCCAGCAAAGCTGGACAGCATCGGCGTGGCGAGTTCGACACCCAGATGCGCCGGGTGATGGCGCCACCAGGCGCCAATGACACGCTGTCCGCTGGTCAGCCACCGTCTGGCTTGCGCCGTACGGCCTGCAACCCCGGTTTCGTAGGCGGCGGGCTCGGGTCCATCTTGTTCATAAGCAGGGAGGGGGCGGCGTTCGTCCGCTTTTTTTACGCCCTGCCGGTCGTAGTCTTCGGGGTGCTTCTTGCGGTGCACATGTTCGATGATTGCCAGGCGTGTGCGAGCCAGTTTGTCGGAAGCATCGCTCACGTCCGGGCCCCGATCGTGCGCAACGCCTGTGCATCGGCGTCCAGTTGTGCTTTCAATTCAGCGAAGGCGCGGTCCGGAAACTTCCTGCGCGCAACGATCGCTGCGGCGATCGCGCCAGCCAGCGGCAATGCAGGTACGACAACCAGTGTCCAGTGGAACTCGCCAATCATCGCCCCCAGCATGATGGCCACGCCTGCGAGCACGAGGAACACCAGCAACGAGACCGCTGCAATGCCCCAGGCCAGGGCGCGGCGCGCCATATGTCCGCCGACCGTCGATGCGTCTTCCTGCACCAGCGCGGCATACCCGGCAACATGGTCCATGACCAGCTCCGGCCGCGAAATCAGCACGGAAAAGATCGGATGGATCATTGCCATGTGTGGGCTACCTTGCCTTCGGGTTTCAGTAGCGGTCGTTGTAGCGACGGGCGGCAATGACCAGGCCGGCGACCACGGCGCCAATGGCCGCTGCAATCAGTGCAGCCTTGATGGGCTCGTCGCGAACGTAGCGCGATGTGGAGTGGGCATAGTCACCGACGGTGCTCGCGCCCCGGCTGGCCAGGTCACGTGCGCCGTAGCGCAGGTTGCGGGCGCGTTCGCCGGCCACGTCCAGAGCATGGCTTGCGAACTCCCTGGTTGATTCAAGGGCCTTGTCGGTCAGGCCGCGGGCTTCGTCAGCGTAACCGGTGGCGCCGGCGCGAATAGAGCGGGTGTTGCTGTCCATGATGAGTCCTTGTGTGTTGGTGTTGAAAAATCGAAAGGGGGCTTGCGGGGGCGGCCTTAGCGCTTCTTGCCCAGGCTCATCACGAAGGCAACGACAGCCAGGATGACGAAGATGAAAAACAGGATCTTCGCGATTTCGACCGCACCTGCAGCAATGCCGCCAAAACCGAAGAGCGCTGCGATGAGCGCAATCACCAAAAAGACTATTGCGTAATGCAGCATCTCGTTTTTCTCCCGGCGGGCGAGCCCATGTTTCGTATTGTTGGTTAGCCGTGCAACCCTGCACCAGCCCTGCGGCCAGTGTGGATGTTGACCTGATCAGTTCGTAATCAGCGGCGGACCTATGTGCATGTCGGCAAGTGTTTCGCTAGCGTGTAGGAGAAAGTCGACTGGAAAGCGCATCTGGCAGCTGTCAGATCAAGCGCCGGCTGATTTTGGCATCACCGCCGCAATGCGGGTACCGCTTCCGGCTTTCGAGCTGACCGACAATCTTCCGCCTGCGGCCTCCACCCGGTGCCGCATGCCCGCCAGGCCGTGGGTCGCGGCGCGTACGGTAGTGGCGTCGAATCCCTTGCCGTCATCCCTGATCTCGACCTCGACATGGTTTTCGAAGTCGCGCACGCTGATCTCGACCTGTTTCGCTTCAGCATACTTGCCTACGTTGGTGAGTGACTCCTGGACCAGGCGATACACCGTAAGCTGGGACGAATCACCCAGCTCCACCGACTCGAGGTCCGTGGCAATCTCGATTCCGGACCGCTCGGAGAATTCCCTGGCGAGGATTTCCAGCGAAGCCGTCAAGCCCAGATTGGAAAGCGACGAGGGGCGCAGGTCTTCGATGATCCGGCGCTTGAGCGCAATGCCGCTGTTGAGCGATTCGGTCAGGTGCACCAGCCGCTGCTCCACCTCGGGCGTGGTGGCCAGGGCACCCAACCGTGACTTCAGGCGCGCGACGTCAAGCTTGGCCGCGGTGAGCAGGGCGCCCAGTTCGTCATGGAGCTCGCGCGCCAGATGCGCCCGCTCTTCTTCTCGCACATTCTGCAGGTGGGTCGCGAGTTCAGCGAGCGACGCCGTGCGCTCGCGCACCTGCCGCTCGAGCATGTCGCGCTCGCGCTGCAACGCGATTTGCTGCTGGTCGCCAGCGCGCTTGAGGGCCGTGGTCTGGCGAAGGTATAAATAGAACGCGAGCAGGCCGGCCATGGTCACGGCCGCGATCCCGATGCGCGACAGCATGAGCGAGCGGCGCACCTGGACCTGGCTGACTTCCATGCGCCCGGTGGAGGTCTCGATCAGGCGTGTCGCCTGTTCGCGGATCGCATCCATGTGTTCCTTGCCGACGTCGGTCATCAGCACGAATTTCCACGCGTCCTCATTGCCCTGTTTGCGCATGCGAACCGACAGATCCATCTCGGCCAGCTTGCGCTGCACATTGCGTGTCAGTTGCGCGAGCGCTGCCTGCTCGTCCTGCGTGGGCGCATGGATCTGGCGGAGCGTGTCCAGCTGCTGGCCGATGGCGGCTATCGAGGCGTTGTAGGGTTCGAGGTAGCGCGGATCGCCCGTCAGCAGATAACCGCGCTGCCCGGTTTCGGCATCCAGCACGTGCTGCAGCACCCGGTTGAGAGATCCCCGCGTGCGGGACGCTTCGGCAATGTCGTTCAGTGCCCGCGTGGACTGGTTGAAGCCGGTTTCGTTTATCGCGATCAGGATACAGGCGGCCAGCAGCGCCAGGGCCAGGCTGATGGCCATCCTGGGCAGCGACAGGGAACGTTTGAATATCAATTCGTGCTCTTCTTGTTGTGCATAGAATCCCTTTGGTGGGACGATGAGCTACCCTCCACAGATATCAAAGAGGAAGCGAAATGATCAAAGTCGGGATTGTGGATGACCATGCCATCGTGCGGTCGGGGCTCAAGCAATTCTTCTCGGAGCAGGTGGACCTGCGCGTCGTCGGTGAGGCGGCCAGCGGCCGGGAAGCCATCGACCTGGTTCGCACCACCGAGCTGGATGTGTTGGTGATGGACCTGTCCATGCCCGGGCAAAGCGGAATCGATGCACTGGGCATGATCCGCGCCAAGGCCCCGGATGTGGGCATACTGATCCTTTCGGGTTACCCCGAAGAGCATTACGCGATGAACCTGATCCGTCAAGGGGCCGCCGGCTACCTGAACAAGGAGTGCGAGCCGATGGAGATCGTCAATGCGATACGCACGATCTCGCTGGGCAGGCGCTACATCTCGCCCGCCGTGGCCGAATTGCTCGCCCAGCAGCTCAATCGCAAGGAAGGCGGGGCGCCCCACGAGCAGCTGTCCGAGCGTGAATTCCAGGTGTTCCTCAAGCTTGCCAAGGGCGAGACGGCAGGGGATATCGCCAAGGCGCTTTCCCTCAGCGTCAAGACGGTCAGTACCTATCGCACCCGCCTGATGGAAAAGATGAGCCTCGCCTCCAACAGCGACCTCACCTATTACGCATTGAAGAACAAGCTGATCGACTGAGCCAGTCAGCTGAGCGCTCACGGCCCGCGGGGGTTGAAGGGCGCGCAAGCAGCTCCGGGCGATCATGTGGCCGGGCCTGAACCCTGGCTCATTTCGACGCAGTAGTCCAGCAGGGCGTCAATCTCGTTTGATTTGTCGAACACCGCATCGGCGCCAAGCTGGGCGCAGCGCTTGCGCATGTCGGGTGTGGCGTAGTTGCTCAGCACCACGACCCGCTGCGACGCAAGGCGATTGCGGCAGTGTTCGAGCACGCCCAGGCCGCTTCCCTGCTTGAGGAAAAGATCAACAATCGCGAGTTCCCAGGTGTCGGGGTTTGCAAGAAGCCACGCTTTTGCATCTCCCTCGTTTTCGGCCCAGCCAAGCGCTTTCACGCCAGCCAGCTCTTCAAGAGTGCCGATCAGGTTCTCGCGTATGGTGGCGTTGTCTTCGACGATATAGGTTCGCAGTTGCACGGCTAGAGGGCTCCTCCAGCCCAATTCCATTTTGCCAGTTCATCGGGGCGCCGGCGGTAGGATGATTCCTACGGAGCAGTTGTAGGCGAAAGCTCACGATAGTTGCCGTGCAGGGCCGACTACTCAGCTTTGGGAACGCGACCACACTGGCGCACAGGTTGCCGCCGCGCAGCCGTCCAAAGAACGCGCGCCATGGAAGTACCGACCACCCCCACATTGCCTCGCGGCCGCCCGCTGTGGGTCAAGATCATCGGCGGTCTGCTGGTGGTCACGGCGCTGCTGGCGCTCTTGCTGGCCTTTTTCCCGTGGGACATCCTGCGCGGGCCCCTGAACCGATATGTGAGCGAAAAGACGGGCCGCCAGTTTGAAATCACCCGCCGTCTCGACGTCAGGCTCGGGCGCACGACCCGCATCATTGCCGACGGCCTGGTGTTTGCGAATCCCTCCTGGGCCCTGGACCCGCACCTGGTGAAGGCCGAAGGCGGTGAGATTCATGTCGAACTGTGGCCGTTGTTGCAACGGCGGATCGAGCTGCCCCTGATCGTGCTGCGCAAACCCGAACTGGGCTTGCAGATAGAAAGCGATGGGCGCCGCACGTGGGCGCTTGGCCGCGACGCCGCAGATCCTGCGAACATTCCGACAATAGGCGCCCTGGTGGTCGATGAGGGGACAGCGCACTTCGTGGCCACGCACCAGGGTGCAGACATCAGAACCGATTTTGCGATCGACCAGGCTGTTGCCGGCGAAGAGGCGCAAATGCCGCTGTCATTCAAGGCCAGCGGCACGTGGCAGAAGGAAAAGTTTGCGGCCAGTGGCCGCACCGGCAATGTGCTGTACCTGAGCGAGGCGACACGCCGGCCTTTTCCGGTTCGGGTCGAGGCGGTGGCGGGCGCAACGATATTGAAGGCCAATGGTTCGGTCATCAATCTTGCGACACTGGAGGGTGTCGATGCCAGGGTGGATATCCAGGGTGCGAACCTGAGCGATCTCTACAAGCTGTTGGGAGTGGTGCTACCCGAGACGCCACGCTACGCGCTTGGCGGCCAGGTCACCAAGCGGGGCGAGGTGTGGTCGGTGCGCACGCTGCAGGGCAAGCTGGGCAACACGGACCTGGCTGGCGAGATGGCCTTCGACCGTTCAATGAACCTGCCGCTTCTCACCGGCAAGGTTTCATCGAAGTCGCTGGATTTTGACGACCTGGCTCCGCTGGTGGGCCTGCCCGAGCGGCCGCGCAGCGCTGCCGCGCTGCCGCAGGTCAAGCTGGCCGCCGGCGTCGCTCCACCGGCAAAAAAGGCAAAACGCGTGGCGCGTGTAGCCGCAGGCAAGGTGCTGCCGACCGCGCAGCTCGATACCGCCCGCCTTCGTGCGATGAATGCCGACGTCACCTACAGTGCAGCACGGATCACGAACGCGCATCAGCTGCCGCTCGACCGCATGAGCGTGCATGTCAAATTGAAGGAAGGGGTGATGCTGCTGGATTCGATGCGCCTGGGGGTTGCTTCGGGCACGGTACAGGGATCAATCCGGATCGACGGCAATGCAGCCCAGGCCGTCGCCGAGGCGAACCTGGATGCACGGCAGCTGGAGCTGGGCAAGCTCTTTCCGGGGCTGAAGATCACCAAGGGTAGCTTCGGCAAGATCCACGGCGACATCGATTTGAAGGGCCGCGGAAATTCCATCGCCCAGATGCTCGGGTCGTCGTCAGGCAATGTCGTGATGCTGATGGGCCGAGGCGAGATCAGCAACTTGTTGCTCGAGATCGCGGGCCTGGACGGCGCCGAGATCCTGAAGTTCCTGTGGGGCGGCGACAAGAACGTGGTGCTGCGTTGCGGAGCTGTCGGCTTCGACGTGAAGTCGGGGCTGATGAGCAGCCGCGCACTTGTGCTGGATACCGAGGACACCATCATCTATGGCGAGGGCGCGGTCAGCCTGGCCAACGAGACGCTCGACTTCACGCTGCGCCCCTATCCCAAGGACATGAGCATCCTGAGCCTTCGATCACCCCTGAAGGTGAGCGGCACCTTTGTCGCGCCCAGCACGAATGTGGACAAGGGTGCGCTGGCCGGTCGCGCAGGGACGGCACTGGCCCTGGCCGCGATCAATCCACTGCTCGCGCTCGCGGCGACAGTAGAGACAGGCCCCGGCAAGGACGCGAATTGCAACACCATCCTCCGCGATGCGGCGTCCCCCTACTCGGCGGCAAAGGTGGACGCCCTGGCGAAGGCTCAGGCGAAGGCGCAAGGCGAGGCCGCCATGGCAGCGCCATCGGCCAAGCCATCGTTCCTTGAGCGCCTTTTTGGTGGCCGCGCACAGCCACAGGCAGCACCACCGGCACCAGCCACCCAGGCGCAACCCGGATCGACCCGCTAGTTCGGCACCACCATGCCCTGCTTTGCCAGCAGGCTCACGTAATCGTGCGCGGCGGTATTGATGGTTGAGACGCGGTATTCCACCGGCTTGTCGCCAAACGTGAGCGCGAGCCGGTGCACTTCCAGCATGGGGGTGCCCTCGGCAACGCCCAGGATGCGGGCCGTTTCGCGGCTTGCGGCGCTGGCCCGCGCGCGTTCGTGTGCGCGAAGAACCGTAATGCCGAAATGCGTCTGGTAGAGGCTGTAGATGGTGCCTGATCGCTCCAGGTAGAGCCGCTCCGTCAGACCGCTGAAAAGCTGGGCAGAGATGGCGATCTGGTCATGCACCACCGCGCGCCCGCCCAGCGAGAGCCGGTTGTCAAGCCGCCAGATGGGCTCGCCCGGATGCACGCGCAGGGCGGCCGCCTGCCCCGCATCGGCGCGGGCGCGGGCGAAGCCCACGCAATCCACGTGCGGATACTCCTGCTCGCGAAGCTCGCCCTGGGTCGGAAACTCACCGCGCGGCTCCACATGGAAAAACTGGAACAGGAATCGCGCGTCGTTATGAAGTGCGACGAAGGTGCCTTTGCCCTGGCGCCTGACGAGCACGTTTTCGTGGACCAGCTCATCGACAGCCTTGCGTAGCGTACCGATGCTCACGCCAAGGGCGTCGGCTATGACCGTCTCGCTCGGCAGCGCCTCGCCCGGGCCATAGCGCCCACTTTCGATCAGGCGCTGGAGCTCGCGCCTGACCTGACGGAACAGGGGGCCGGGCTCGCTCGCTGCGATGGGCTGCAGGCCGTGGGCAACTGGACGGTAACGCATGGCGGAAGTGTAGCGCCGCAAGCCAAGTCATCTAGATGACCCGATTGACACGCGCGGCGCCCTCGCCAAAACTCGGCGCCTTCAGCCAAAGGAGACCAACAAGGTGATTCATTTTGTATTGCACGACGAGCGCGACACGGTCGCGGTGGTCGTCGTAGAAGGCGTCAAGGCCGGCACGCAGCTGAACGGCTGGATGATGGACGACGACCGCACGGTGGACCTGATGGCCCGCCAGGACATTCCGATCGGACACAAGGTTGCCCTGAAAGACATGGCGGTTGGCGACACCGTCATCAAGTACGGCATCGACATGGGCAAAGTGGTCGCGCCGATACGTTCGGGCGAACATGCGCACGTCCACAACATCAAGACAAAACGCTGGTAAACCATGGCAGTCATCAACAACGAAACCACCTTCCTGGGCTACCGCCGCGAAAACGGCCGCGTCGGCATCCGCAACCACGTGATCATCCTGCCGCTGGACGACCTGTCCAACGCCGCAGCCGAAGCCGTGGCCCACAACATCAAGGGCGCGATGGCCATCCCGCACCCGTACGGACGGCTGCAGTTCGGCGCCGACCTGGACCTTCATTTCCGCACCCTGATCGGCACCGGTTGCAACCCCAACGTGGCAGCCGTCGTCGTGATCGGCATCGAAGACGGATGGACGAAAAAGGTCGTCGATGGCATTGCTGCGACTGGCAAGCCCGTCACCGGCTTCGGCATCGAAGGCCATGGCGATCACGAGACCATCATGCGTGCGAGCAAGGCGGCGCGCGAGTACGTGCAGTGGGCCAGCGAAAAGCAGCGCGAGGCTTGCCCAATCAGTGAGCTGTGGGTCTCGACCAAATGCGGCGAGTCGGACACGACCTCCGGGTGCGGCGCGAACCCCACTGTCGGCAATGCGTTCGACAAGCTGCACAAGCTGGGCACCTACCTGTGCTTTGGCGAAACGACTGAACTCACAGGCGGCGAGCAGATCGTTGCCGCGCGCTGCGCGAACGACGCGGTGCGCGAGAAGTTCATGTTTATGTTTGATCGCTACCAGGATGTGATCAATCGCCACAAGACGAGCGATCTTTCTGATTCGCAGCCGACCAAGGGCAACATTGCCGGGGGCCTGACGACTATCGAGGAAAAAGCGCTCGGCAATATCCAGAAGATCGGTAAGACCTGCACCGTGGACGGCGTGATCGACAAGGCCGAAGCGCCCACGCATCCGGGCCTGTGGTTCATGGATTCGTCCAGCGCTGCGGCCGAGATGGTCACGCTTTGCGCGGCTTCGGGCTATGCGGTGCATTTCTTCCCGACCGGGCAGGGCAATGTCATTGGCAACCCGATCTTGCCAGTCATCAAGATCTGCGCGAACCCGCGCACGGTGCGCCTGATGAGCGAGCACATCG
>JAZKFD010000271.1:0-26308 GCA_040386635.1 Pseudomonadota bacterium | reverse complement strand
AGAGACCAACCCGGTGGACGTTGACTATCGCCTGGCCTTCAACATGGCCCCAGTGGGCCTGTGCCTGTCGCGCAACCGCGCCATCGTTGACTGCAACCAGCAGCTCTGCGAGATGTTCGGCGCTTCCCGGGAAGTGCTGATCGGCGAGTCGTTCCAGGTGCTTTATCCCAGTGCCGACGAATACGAGCGCCTGGGCGCACGCATGGCGCCCATTCTCAATGCCAAGGGCCACTACGCGGACGACCGCATCATGAAACGCGCGGATGGCGACGTGTTCTGGTGCCACGTGACGGGCCGGGCGTTGAACCGCGAAGATCCGCACGAGTCGGGCATCTGGTCGTTCGAAGACCTGAGTTCGCAGCGGCCGGTGAAGGCCGAACTCACGGCGCGCGAGCGTGAAGTCGCGGCGCGCTTGCTTGAGGGCATGACGTCCAAGGAGATTGGCAAGGCGCTGGTCATCAGCCATCGCACGGTCGAGATCTACCGCGCCAGGCTGATGCGCAAATACAAGGCCAACACGACGGCCGACCTTGTCCACAAGCTGATGGCAGGCGCCTAGAACCCAGGCGCCCGCCGCAGCGTCAACCGAAGGGCAGGAATTCGACCCCGGTTTCAACCAGCCCCGCGAAGTCGATGCTGGCTTCGTTGTAGCTCGTGTAGCCCGCCTCGACCACGACCCAGGCGTCGCCATAGGTGTTGACCAGGTCGGTGAGCCAGAAGATTTCGGCGTCCGAACCGGGGTAGCCGGCAAGGTTGAAGTACACCAGTTCAGCGATGTCCTGGTTGCTGTAGGTCGGATACACAATGTCGATAGCAACCTCGGCGATATAGTGAGCAGAGTAGCCATCATCGAATGCCTCGATGAAAATCTGCATGTAATACGGATTGTCAACTGCTGCGGGACCGAACAGCGTACCGACCATTCGAGCGGCCGCACCTGCGTTGCCATACAGGTCGTAGGCAATTCCCATGTCGTCGAACTGAATTCGTTCGACATCGTCCATGACATAGTCAATGCCGCCATCAAATACCAGGTCGTAGACGCTAACGACGTTGGTGACAATGCCAACGCTGTACTCGTTCATGTTGCCGTCGTACAAGGCCCAGTCGAGGCCGGTTCCACCATAAATGTCGTCGTCCCCGGCACCGCCCTTCAGCGTGTCGTTGCCAGCATCACCGTACATCACGTCACCGCCGCCCAATCCAGACATGTAATCGTTGCCCCCAAGGCCTTCGATCAAGTCCGCTTCGGACGAGCCGATGATGTAGTTGGAATCCGCGTCGCCAGAGATGTTCATATGAGCTCCTTTATCCTTCGCTGAATAGGGTCCGGGTGAGACAACTGTTCTACCAGACCTTACCGCAAAACGCTATCGGACTACGTCCACCTTCACGCGGCGTCGACAACTTCAGAGGCCGTCCTGAATGCATCGACCGCAGCAGGAAAGCCACAGTAAACACTGGCGTGCATGAAAATTTCCTGCAGCTCCTGGGGGGTAACGCCGTTATTGAGCGCTCCGCGAACGTGGATCTTCAGCTCGTGCATCCGACCCAACGCCACCAGCATGGACACCGTCACGATGCTGCGCGTCTTCAGGTCGATGCCGTCTCGCTGCCAGGTATTGCCCCACGCGTGGCGGGTCACCAGCTCCTGCAGGGGCGCCGTGAAGTCGGTGGCCTTGTCGAGCGCGGCTTGCACATACTTGTCGCCCAGCACGGCGCGGCGGGTGGCAAGTCCTGCCTGGACTTCGGGATCGTCGGGTAACTGCATTTGAGACTCCTTTAATGAAGCTTCGCAGCATACGGACTTGCCAGGGTCGTGCAACTTGCGCCCCATAATCGCCAACAAGGATCAGGAGACCGAGTTGACCCACAGGAAGCGTTCTATCGTCTTACCGACGATGACACCGGGTACGTCGCGCAGCATCACGGTGCATCATTTCGGCAAACGCGGCGGGCGGCCCAAGGCCTATCTGCAGGCCGCTGTGCACGCCAACGAACTGCCGGGCGCAATGGCCCTGCACTACCTCATGCCCATGCTGCTGGAGGCCGACAAAAAGGGGCTGATCCAGGGTGAGATCATCGTGGTGCCGACGGTCAATCCAATTGGGCTGTCGCAGCTGGCCGGGCATCAGCACCTGGGGCGCTACGACTTCCTGGGTCGCGACAACTTCAACCGCAACTGGCTCGATCTGTCTGAGGGTGTAGCCGCGCGCGTCGCCGGCAAGCTGGGACCGGATGAAGCGGCCAACGTCGCGCTCATTCGCGGCGCCGCGCTGGCAGAGCTGTCCGCAATCAAGCCGATGAACGAGTTGCAGACCCTGCGCGTCGAGGTCATGAAGCTTTCTGTCGATGCAGACATCGTGCTTGATCTTCACTGCGACCAGGATGCGGTGCTGCACCTCTTCTCTTCCAGACGCGATATGCCCCATCGTGTGCGCGATCTGGCAGCCGACCTGGGGGCAGAGGCCACGCTCTACAGCGATCCGTATGCGGAGTCGCTCACTTTCTCGGGCGTGCACGGCGGCCTGTGGGCGCGCCTGTCCGAGCGGTTTCCGCAGGCAGCGGTCCCTGCGGCGTGCCATTCCACGACCGTCGAATACCGGGGCCAGCACGACGTCAGTCATCCGCTGGCCGAATCCGATGGAAAGAACCTGTATCGCCACCTGGTGCGACGTGGTGTCATTTCGGGCCGGGCCGCAAAGCTGCCGCCGCTGAAGGCCGAGCCCACCCCGATCGGCGGAATGGACGTCGGTTATTCACCGGCATCCGGCATCCTCGTCTATCACTTTCCAAAAGGCACCTGGGTGAAAAAGGGACAGGCGATCTGCGACGTGATCGACCCTTCCGATCCGCGTGGCCCGAAAGCTCGCAGGCCGGTTCTCGCGCGAACCGATGGCCTGTTCTACAGCGGCAAGCAAAGTGGCAAGCTGGTGTGGCCGGGGGCCGTCGTCTTTGCGATTGCCGGCGAAAAAATTCTCGCTCACCGCAAGGGCAAGAACGGACTGGACGACTGAAAGGAACCCAAGATGAACCGCTACCCCGCTCCCGAACTCAAGGATCTGCCGGACGACATCAAGGCGCGTGTGCTGGAAGTGCAGGAAAAGGCCGGCTTCGTGCCGAACGTGTTCCTTGCGCTGGCGCGCCGCCCGGCGGAATGGCGCGCATTCTTTGCTTATCACGATGCCTTGATGGCGCCCGAAACCGTGGGACGCGAAAGCGGCCTGACCAAAGGCGAGCGCGAGATGATCGTCACCACGACGAGCGCAGCCAACAACTGCCTCTACTGCGTGGTCGCCCATGGTGCAATCCTGCGCATCTACGAGAAAAAACCGATGGTGGCGGACCAGGTGGCGGTCAATTACCGCAAAGCCGACATCACGCCGCGCCAGCGTGCAATGCTCGACTTTGCAATGAAAGTCTGCCAGCATTCCGACGAGATTGGCGATGAAGACTTCGCACCGCTGCACGCGCATGGATTCTCGGATGAAGACATCTGGGACATTGCCTCCATTACTGCTTTTTTTGGCCTGTCCAACCGCATCGCGAGCTTTTCGAACATGATGCCCAACAGCGAGTTCTATCTGATGGGACGGGTGCCAAAGCAGAAGTGATCGGGCGCCCTCTCAGGCGGCTCGTCAACCAGCTTTTTCTTTTCGGGAATCCCGATTCGCATCCGCTACCGGTCAAACGCCAAAGCCATCGTCGGCCGCGATGACGGCCCCATTGATAAAGTGGCTCTCCTTGCTGGCGAGCATGACGATGAGCGCATCGAGGTCCTGCGGCTGGCCCACGCGCTTGCGCGGCAGCATCTGCACCAGCTTTTTCCCCTGCTCGGTTTCCCAGTGCAGGTGGTTGATTTCGGTGTCGATGTAGCCCGGGCAGATCGCATTGACGTTGATGCCGAAGCGCCCCCATTCGAGCGCCAGTGCCTTGGTCATCTGCACCACCGCAGCCTTGCTCATGCAGTAAGCCCCGATCTGCGGCAGCACCTTGAGCCCCGCCATCGACGCGATGTTGATGATGCGCCCGCCGGTGTAGGTGCCGGGCGCGGCGCCCCGGGCGCGGGCCAGCATGCGCTTGCCGACTTCCTGTGCGACAAAGAACGCCCCTTTCACATTCCTGTTGAAGATGTAGTCGTAGTCTTCTTCGCTCACGTCCTGGATGCGCTGCGTGGTGCTCACGCCCGAGTTGTTCACCAGGATGTCGATGGAGCCCACCTCGGTTTCGGCATGGGCGACTGCGGCCTTGATACTGTCGATCGAGGTCACATCGAGCTCCATCACATGCGCATCACCGCCTTCAGCTTCGAGACGGGCGCGCAGGTCCTTGAGCTTTTCGACCCGGCGGCTGGCCAGTACCACCGCTGCCCCTGCGCGAGAGAGCGTCGTGGCGAACTGCGCACCGAGGCCGCTGGATGCGCCAGTCACAAATGCGACGCGGCCTGACAAATCAATGCTGTAACTCACGAGAGTCTCCTGCCTAAAGTCGGTTGGGGCCATCACGATTGAAGATCTTTCACATGCGCGTGCGCAATAGAATCGATGCGAACCGCGCTGCGCGCCGCGCCGGCGCGCCGGCCCTTCAAATCATTATCAGCGAGATATTCACCCATGACGCACGATGAACTGCTGGCCAAGTACGGTCCGCGCGAAGCGATGGAATACGACGTGGTTGTTGTCGGTGGCGGACCGGCCGGCCTGGCGACCGCCATCCGGCTCAAGCAACTCGCCGCCGAAAGCGGAAAAGAGATTTCGGTCGTGGTGCTCGAAAAGGGTTCTGAGCCCGGCGCTCACACGCTGTCAGGCGCGATCATGGATCCGCGTGCCTTGTCCGAGCTCATCCCTGACTGGAAGGAAAAAGGCGCGCCGCTCAATCAGCCGGTGACCGATGACGCCATGATCTTCCTGGGCGAAAAGTCGAGCCTGCGCACCCCCAATTTTCTCTTGCCCAAGTGCTTCCAGAACCACGGCAACTACATCGTTAGCCTGGGCAATGTCACGCGCTGGATGGCGCAGCAGGCAGAAGCCATCGGCGTCGAAATCTTTCCCGGCTTTGCGGCCGCTGAAATTCTCTACAACGACAACGGTTCAGTGAAGGGCGTTGCCACCGGCAACATGGGCGTCGGCAAGGACGGCGAGCCGACCGACAGCTTCCAGCTCGGGATGGAACTGCACGCAAAGTACACCGTGTTTGCAGAAGGCTCGCGCGGCCACCTGGGGCGGCAACTCATCAGCAGGTTCAAGCTCGATGCCGACAGGGACCCGCAGACCTACGGGCTGGGCGTCAAGGAACTCTGGGAAATCGACCCCAAACGCCACCAGCCCGGTTTCGTCATGCACACCGCCGGCTGGCCGATGGACAGCGACACCTATGGCGGTGCGTTCCTCTATCACATGGAAAACAACCAGGTGGTGCTCGGCTTCATCACCGGACTGGACTATTCGAATCCCTATCTCAGCCCCTTCGAGGAATTCCAGCGCTGGAAGACCCACCCCAACATTCGCTGGTACCTGGAAGGCGACGAGGCCCAGGGCATCAAGCCGGCAAAACGCGTCTCGTACGGCGCCAGGGCGATCACTGCGGGCGGCCTCTCGAGCCTGCCCCGGACGATCTTCCCGGGCGGCGCACTGGTCGGCTGCGATGCCGGCTACCTGAACGTGAGCCGCATCAAGGGCAGTCACGCGGCGATCAAGACGGGCATGCTGGCCGCCGAGGCGGCCTTCAATGCCATCGGTGAAGGCCGCCAGCACGACGAGCTCGAAGCGTATCCGCAGGCATTCGACAAAAGCTGGCTGCACGATGAGCTGCACAAGGCGCGCAACTTCAAGGCGTGGTTCAAGAAGGGATTGTTCACGGCCACGCTGATGAACGGCATCGAGCAGTTTGCCCTGGCTGGTCGAATCCCGTGGACCCTGCATCGCGACAAACCAGACCACGCCTACCTGAAACCCGCAGCGGACTGCAAGCCCATCGTGTATCCCAAGCCCGATGGCAAGCTCACGTTCGACCGCCTGTCATCGGTGTTCATATCCAACACCAATCACGCCGAAGACCAGCCGGCGCACCTGACGCTCAAGGACGCTTCGGTTCCGGTCAACGTGAACCTTGCAAAGTACGCCGGACCTGAGGCGCGCTACTGCCCTGCCGGGGTCTATGAGTTCATCAAGACCGAGGACAACAGGGACCGCCTGCAGATCAACGCGCAGAACTGCGTGCACTGCAAGACCTGCGACATCAAGGACCCCACGCAGAACATCGTCTGGGTCACGCCTGAAGGTGGGGGCGGGCCGAACTACGTGAACATGTAGCGCACCCACCATCCGCAACTTGCCCGGCTATACTGCGCGGGTCAGGAGAGAGGGCCCATCCGATGGGCTCCACCGAAGGCGCAGGGCCATCCCGAACGCTCAGGTAAAGAGGACTGACAAGGCGTCCAGGCAGTACGGACGTTCACCTTGCTGGAGAGAGGCTTCACCCGTGCGGGACGAGGCCCACCGAAGGAGCAAGCCCGGGGCATTGCAGTGAGTCAGTCATTGATGAGGCGGGTGAATCTCTCAGGTAAAGCGGACAGCAGGGGCCGACCATCGTGTGTACGATGATTTGCGGGCATGGTTCTTTGTGAACAGCCCTGGTCCCTGAGCTTCGGAGTCCCTCTTGTCCGATCTGTCCACAGCATCACCGCAGCAAGCGCTGCAACAAACGCCATTGCACAGCTTGCACCTAGAGCTCGGTGCGCGCATGGTTCCTTTCGCCGGGTATTCGATGCCCGTGCAGTATCCCCATGGCCTGATGGCCGAACACAAACACACACGCGAAGCCGCAGGGCTTTTCGACGTCTCGCACATGGGGCAGCTTCGGCTGGTGGGCGACGACGCCGCAGCTGCCTTCGAAACACTGATGCCGGTCGATGTAATCGGCTTGGGCGTGAACAGGCAGCGCTACGGGCTGCTCCTCAGCGACGAAGGCACGATCATCGATGACCTGATGTTCGTCAATCGCGGTGACCATATCTTCGTGATCGTCAACGGCGCGTGCAAGGTGGGCGATATGGCCCACATGGCCCGGAAAATCGGGGCGCGTTGCAGTGTCATTGCGATGCCCGAGCGCGCCCTGCTCGCCCTGCAGGGGCCGAAGGCAGTGGACGCGCTGGAACGTGTGTTGCCAGGCGTGGCACAGCTTGTTTTCATGACCGGCGGTGCGTTCAGGTGGAACGGCCAGGAGCTGTTCGTCACTCGCAGCGGCTACACCGGCGAGGATGGGTTCGAGATCTCGGTGCACGAATCACAGGCCGATGCCTTCGCACGCGAGCTGCTCAGGCAGCCCGAGGTCAAGCCCATCGGTCTTGGCGCGCGCAACTCCTTGCGCCTCGAGGCGGGTCTTTGCCTGTATGGCAACGATATCGACACCACAACGACGCCGGTCGAAGCGGGGCTGAATTGGGCCATGCAAAAGGTTCGCCGCGCGGGAGGTGAGCGCGAAGGCGGCTTTCCCGGAGCGGACAAGGTGTTGGGGCAACTGCAGGACGCATCGCAAGTCAGGCGCAGGCGCGTCGGCCTCGTCGCACTCGAGCGGGTTCCGGTACGCGATCACACGCCCCTGCAGGATGCCTCTGGCGCTGCAATTGGCGAGGTGACCAGTGGCCTGCTCGGCCCTACCATCGACAAGCCGGTGGCAATGGCATACGTCGATTCCGCCCATGCTGCGGTCGGCACCCGGATCAACGCGGTCGTTCGCGGAAAGCTGGTGCCCATGGAAGTGGTGACCATGCCTTTCGTGAAGCAGAACTACTATCGCGGCCCCGCCAATTAGTTGCTAATTGGAATCTGACCCCAATAAAAGGAGAGAGTCATGACAGTCAAGTACACCGAAGATCACGAATGGATTCAGCTGGAGGACCACGAGGCTGCTGTCGTGGGTATCACGTTGCATGCGCAGGATGCGCTGGGCGATGTGGTGTTTGTGGATCTGCCTGAAGTCGGGCGTGTTTACACCAAGGGTGAGGTCGCTGGTGTCGTCGAATCGGTGAAGGCGGCGGCCGATGTTTTCATGCCGATCACCGGCGAAGTGACCGAGGTGAACGAGGAATTGCGCGGCAATCCTTCCCTGGCCAACACCGACCCGATGGGCAACGGCTGGTTCTTCAAGATCCTGATCAAGGACATGGCGCAATTCGATGTGCTCATGGACGAGCCGGATTACCGGAAATTCTCGGCTGCGTGAAATTCTCCCCGAGCAAAGGGCCTTTCCATGTTGATGCAATCCGCCCGCCCCCTCGGCGAGCTTGAAAACCCCTGCGAATTCGTCGCGCGCCACATCGGCATCGAAGCCGGCGACGAAAAGCTCATGCTGGACGTCATCGGCGAATCCTCCCGCCGTGCGCTCATCGACAGCATCGTTCCGCGCTCGATCACGCGCAAGAGCGCCATGAACATTCCGCCCGCCACGACCGAAGCGGCGGCGCTTGCCGAGCTCAAGGCGATGGCAGCGAAGAACCAGCTGTTCAAGAGCTTCATCGGACAGGGGTATCACGGCACGCACACACCCGGCGTGATCCTGCGCAACATCCTGGAAAACCCCGCCTGGTACACCGCCTACACGCCCTACCAGGCCGAGATCAGCCAGGGCCGGATGGAAGCGCTGGTGAACTTCCAGACGATGGTCTGCGACCTCACCGCAATGCCGATCGCCAATGCGTCGATGCTGGATGAGGCAACCGCTGCGGCTGAAGCCATGACGCTGGCGAAACGCAGCGTGAAAAGCAAGAGCAATGTGTTCGTCGTTGCAGGCGATTGCCATCCGCAAACAATTGAGGTCGTGCAGACACGGGCCAAGCCGCTTGGAATCGAGATCCGCCTGGCGAACTCGGGCCCTGAGTGGGACGAGTTGCTCAAGGGCGACTACTTCGGCGTACTGGCGCAGTATCCGTCCACCAGCGGACGCATCGATGACCTTCGCGCTGACGCCGACACGGTCCACGCAAAGCAGGCGGCGCTGGTGGTTGCCGCCGATCTGCTCGCACTCACGCTGCTGGTGCCGCCGGGTGAATTCGGCGCCGACATCGTGGTTGGCACGACCCAGCGTTTCGGCATGCCGATGGGCGCAGGCGGACCCCACGCCGCCTACATGGCCTGCAAGGACGAACTCAAGCGCTCGCTGCCCGGGCGGCTCGTGGGCGTCAGCATCGATTCGCACGGCAACCCGGCCTATCGCCTGGCATTGCAGACCCGCGAGCAGCACATTCGCCGAGAGAAAGCGACGTCCAACATCTGCACGGCGCAGGTGCTGCCCGCTGTCGTCGCCAGCATGTACGCGGTCTATCACGGACCTGCGGGTCTCAGGCGCATCGCGCAGCGCGTGGCGAGCTACACGGCAATCCTTGCCAGGGGTCTGGAGCACCTCGGCTACAAGCCGCGCCAGGACAGTGCATTCGATACGCTGTCACTGCACACCGGCGACCAGACCGAATTCCTTGCCGCGCGCGCCCGCTCCATGCGCGCAAACCTGCGTGTCTATTACCGAGAGTACCTGCTCATCTCGCTTGACGAAACCACGACCCGGGGCGACATCGAGCTGGTGTGGAAGGTGTTCGCCGGCGAAGGCGCGGCACTGCCCGCATTCGATGCCTTCGAAAAGGGCATCGAGCCGATGATTCCTGCCCAGCTTCGCCGCACGAGCGACTTCCTCACGCATCCGGTGTTCAACACACATCATTCCGAGACCGGCATGCTGCGCTATATCCGCGCCCTGTCAGACAAGGACCTCGCGCTGGATCGCAGCATGATTCCGCTGGGCAGTTGCACGATGAAGCTCAATGCCACCAGCGAGATGATTCCCATCACCTGGCCCGAGTTCGCCAACATCCATCCCTTTGCCCCGCGCGACCAGCAGCAGGGCTATGCGGAACTCGATGAGCAGCTGCGCGCATGGCTTTGCCAGGCCACGGGCTATGCGGGCATCAGCCTGCAACCCAATGCAGGATCGCAGGGTGAATACGCCGGCTTGCTTGCCATCAAGGCGTTTCACGAGAGCAAGGGTCAGGGGCATCGCAACGTCTGCCTCATTCCCTCATCTGCGCACGGCACCAATCCCGCCAGCGCACAGATGGTGGGCATGCAGGTCGTGGTCACAGCCTGCGACGACAGCGGCAACGTGGACCTCGCCGATCTGCAGGCCAAGTGCGAACAGCACAGCGACAGGCTGGCCTGCGTGATGATCACCTACCCCAGCACGCACGGCGTCTTCGAGATGCAGGTGAAGGAACTCTGCGCGCTCGTGCACAGGCACGGCGGGCGCGTGTATGTCGATGGCGCAAACATGAATGCGCTTGTCGGTGTTGCTGCGCCGGGCGAGTTCGGCGGCGACGTGAGTCACCTGAACCTGCACAAGACGTTTTGCATCCCGCACGGCGGAGGGGGCCCGGGCGTGGGGCCGGTGTGCGTGGTCGAAGACCTGGTTCCATTTTTGCCCGGTCATGAAACCGGCGGTATCACGGGTCGCGCGGTGGGCGCCGTTTCCGCGGCGCCACTGGGCAACGCGGCCGTGCTGCCGATCAGCTGGATGTATTGCAGGATGATGGGTCCCGAAGGACTGACGCAGGCCACGGAAGTTGCCATTCTTTCAGCCAACTACATCAGTGCGCGCTTGAAGGATCATTACCCGACCCTTTACGCGAGCGCCAACGGCCACGTCGCGCACGAGTGCATCCTGGACCTGCGGCCCATGAAGGAAACCAGCGGTGTCACTGCAGAAGATGTTGCCAAGCGCCTCATCGACTATGGGTTCCACGCGCCCACCCTGAGCTTTCCGGTTGCCGGCACCCTGATGGTGGAGCCGACGGAAAGCGAAACGCTCGATGAACTGAACCGTTTCATCGACGCCATGATCGCCATTCGCGAGGAAATCCGGCGCGTCGAGCGCGGCGAGTGGCCGCAAGACGACAACCCGCTCAAGAACGCGCCGCACACAGCGGTATCGCTCATCAAGGGCGACTGGCCGCATGCCTACTCTCGTGAAGCGGGCGCGGCCGTGCTTGATGAGCGGCGCCACGCCAAGTACTGGCCGCCGGTCGGACGGGTCGACAACGTGTACGGAGATCGCAACCTGTTTTGCGCCTGTGTTCCGATGTCGGCGTACGAGTAGCGAGCGGACCGTCATTGGACCAGCTGATCGTCATCATCATCGGCGCCGCGCTTGCGGCTTTCATCCAGGGCCTGTCGGGTTTTGGATTCGGCCTCACCGCGATGTCGATCTGGGCCTGGACACTGGAGCCGCGCCTGGCCGCCGCATTGGCGGTCTTTGGCGGATTCACGGGCCAGCTCATCCAGGCGGCGACGGTGCGGCGCGGCTTCGACTTCGCACGGCTCGCACCGTTTCTGTTCGGCGGTCTTGCGGGCCTTCCGATCGGCATCTGGATCCTGCCGCGCCTGGACGTGCCGCTTTTCAAGGCCTTGTTCGGCTTGTTCGTCATCGTGGTCTGTCCGCTCATGTTCTTCGCCGACCGGCTGCCGCGCATCACGCGCGGCGGACGCATTGGCGACGCGCTGTCGGGCTGGCTGGGCGGCCTGATGGGCGGGCTGGGCGGTTTCACCGGCGTGGCGCCGACGCTCTGGTGCGCACTGCGCAACCTGGAGAAGGACGTGCAGCGCTCCATCATCCAGAACTTCAACCTGTCGATGCTCACGATTACCTTCGTCACGTACATCGGCACGGGCATTGTCACCACCGAACACCTGCCGCTGTTTGGCGTGGTGGCGCCGGCCGTGCTGATCCCCTCGTTGCTGGGCGCAAGAATCTACACCGGGATCAGCGACATCGTTTTTCGCAAAGTCATCCTGGTGCTGCTCGCGCTTTCCGGCGTGGCACTGCTTGTCGCATCCGTACCCGTGTTGCTGGCACGTACCTGAGCGCGGCCTGCGCCGATGCCATTGCCGAGCTCTTCCTTGAAGCGACGGGCAGTGGCATGGGCGTCCTGAGCGTCAATTCGGTGACAAGTAACCGAAAGATGGATGACACGCGCTGCGAACGGTGTGTAAAAATCCACGTTGGCGGCGATGGACAAAGATTCGAATGCCGCCATGACAGGGAGAGTTCGGCCCAACGGCCGTAGCTATTTAGACTTGTTAGGTCTGACGATGAACCACGCCTCGATTCTCGTGGTGGATGACAATCCGGATCACCTTGAACTGACGGTCATGGCCCTCAGTGAATGCTCGGACCCGCGCGAAATCGTCACAGCTACCGACGGCGTCGAAGCCCTCGACTACCTGTTCGGGCGCGGCGCCTATCTCGGCCGCGATACCGCTTTCCAGCCACGTCTGGTGATCCTGGACATGAAACTCGTGCGACTGCACGGCCTTGACGTCCTGAAGGCCATGCGAAAGGATCCGCGCACATCGACCATTCCCGTGGTGATGCACTCATCGTCAACCGAAAAAACGGATATCGCCGCTTGCTATGCAAACAGTGCCAACAGCTATGTGCGCAAGGCAACCGACTATGACGAGTTGCGCCGAAAGATGCGGCAGGTGCATGACTTCTGGATGACCGTCAACGAGCGCTATCGGCCGGCCGCCTGACCGGGCTCATCCGAAGTCACGGCGCCCCTTACTTCGCTGGCAATCTGCCGCAGCGATTGCTCGAATGTTTCGGGCGGCTGGCCCCCCTGAATCAGGTAACGGCCGTTGATAATCACGGCAGGTACGGCATGGATGCCCTGCTGCTGAAAAAACGCTTCCCGCTCGCGGACTTCATCGGCGTACTCGCTGCTATCCAGGACTTCCCGCGCGCGCTGGGCATCGAGTCCCGCTGCTGCTGCCGCGCCAACCAGCACATCCTTGTCCTCGGGGCTCTTTCCGTCCGTAAAGTAAGCCCCGAGAAGCGCGCGCTTCAACGCGTGCTGCTGGCCTGCGCCCTGGGTGGCGGCCCAATGCAGGAGCCGATGCGCATTGAAGGTGTTATAGATTCGGCCCCGCCCTTCCTTGCGAAACTCGAACCCCACCGCCCTGCCACGTTCGCGGATGGCGTCGCGCGCAGCTTCCTGCTGTTCAGGGGTCGAGCCGTACTTTTGCGTCAGGTGCTCGGTAATGTCCTGGCCACCGGGCGGCATGCCGGGGTTCAGTTCAAAAGGCTCGAAGTGCAGCGTCGCCTCGACCTCGCCCTCCAGGCGCTTGAGGGCTGTTTCCAGCGAAGCGAGCCCGACGGCGCACCAGGGGCACGAGACATCGGAAACGAAATCGAGTTTGATCGGCGTGGTCATGCAGGCACTCTACATCAGCTGCCGACGCTGCCTGTGATCGGAAGGACAACGCCCGTGATGTAGCTGGAGCAGACCGGCGAGGCCAGGAACACATAGGCAGGCGAAATCTCCTCCGGCTGAGCGGGCCGCTTCATGTCGGTGTCCTTGCCGAACTTCGTGATGGCGCTGGGTTCCTTGTCCGCCGGGTTCAGGGGTGTCCAGACCGGCCCTGGCGCCACTGCATTCACGCGGATTCCCCTGTCGATGAGATTGCTCGCCAGCGACATCGTGAAGGCGTGGATCGCGCCTTTCGTCGCCGAGTAGTCCAGCAGCTGCGCACTGCCCTTGAGCCCAGTGACGGAGCCGGTGTTGATGATGCAAGACCCCTGCTTGAGGTGCGGGATCGCTGCCCGGGCCATGTAGAAATAGCCAAAGATGTTGGTGTGGAATGTCATCTCCAGCCGTTCATCGGTCACATCTTCCAGTTCATCGGCGTGCAGCTGGAAAGCCGCGTTGTTCACCAGGATGTCCAGGCCGCCGAACTTTTTGACCGTCTGCTCGACAGCCTCGGCACAGAACTTCGAGTCCCGCACGTCGCCGGCGACCAGCAGGCATTCGCGACCCTCGGCTTCGATGTAGCGCTGCGTCTCCTGGGCGTCTTGGTGCGAGCTGAGATAGACGATGGCGACATCGGCTCCTTCACGAGCGAAGAGCACTGCAACGGCGCGTCCGATGCCCGAATCGCCCCCCGTGATGATGGCGACCATGCCCTTGAGTTTGCCGCTGCCGACATACTCGGGCGCGAGAAACTGGGGTTTGAGCTCCATATCGGCTTCGAGGCCGGGCTTGACCAGATGCTGGGCAGGCAATGGCGGGGCGGGCTGCTTGCGCGATCCGGTCTGGACGGCTTTTTTTGATTCAGATCCCATCTTTTTCGATTGCGCCTTGTCCTTGGCGTCTTGCTCGCGCTGCATCTCGCGATGCTGGGCCACGGTGCCCTCTGCGCCCGTGGCGCTGGTCTTTTTTCCCGGCTTTGCTGTTGCCATCACGGCTCCTTCGTCGTTCGATGAAGCACTATGGCGCGCGTTCAGATATCGGCGTGTCAAGGCACGCGAAGCCACCGCGTAGGACGGGGCGCACAAAGAGGCCGAAGCCCAGCGCTAGAGAAAGGACGATGCGATAGGGGCAACCGGCGGCACCACATCGGCATTCTGTGCGCGGTGACGCAGCGCATGTTCCATCACCACCAGGGCGAGCATGGCCTCTGCAATTGGCGTGGCGCGTATGCCGACACAGGGATCGTGACGGCCCTTGGTCACCACTTCAGTGGCCTGGCCTGCCACGTCAATCGTTTCGCGCGGACTGATGATCGAACTGGTGGGCTTGATCGCGATAGAGATCTCCAGATCCTGCCCCGAACTGATTCCGCCGAGGGTGCCGCCCGCGTTGTTGGTGCGAAACCCACGCGGCGTCGGCGAATCGCCGTGGGTGGTGCCGCGCTGGGTCACGCTGTCGAAACCTGCGCCGATCTCCACCCCCTTGACCGCGTTGATGCCCATCATCGCGTACGCAATGTCGGCATCTAGCTTGTCGAAAAGCGGCTCGCCCAGGCCCACCGGCACCGACGACGCGGTCACGCGAATCCGGGCGCCGCACGAGTCGCCGGACTTGCGCAGCTGGTCCATGTAAGCCTCGAGCCGCGACACATCGGACACGGGGGCGAAGAAGGCATTGTTTGCGACATGCTCCCAGCTCTCGAACCCGATGGCAATGTCGCCGACCTGCTGCATGCAGCCACGAAACAGCGTGCCGTATCTTTCTGCAAGCCACTTCTTGGCAACCGCACCCGCTGCGACCATGGGCGCGGTGAGCCGTGCCGACGAACGTCCGCCTCCGCGTGGGTCGCGCAGGCCGTATTTCTGCAGATAGGTGTAGTCGGCGTGCCCGGGGCGAAAAGTGCGCGCAATGTCCGAGTAATCCTTGCTGCGCTGGTCCGTGTTGCGGATCAGCAGGCAGATTGGCGTGCCTGTGGTTCGCCCCTCATAGACGCCAGAAAGTATCTCGACCTTGTCCTCTTCCTGGCGCTGGGTGACGTGGCGGCTGGTGCCTGGGCGGCGGCGGTCCAGGTCAGGCTGGATGTCGGCCTCGGAAAGTTGCATGCCGGGTGGGCAGCCATCAATGACACAGCCGATGGCCGGGCCGTGGGATTCTCCGAAATTGGTGACCGCGAAAAGGGTGCCGAAGGTGTTGCCGCTCATGGCGGGGATTATCCCCGAGCCAACCGGCCTAGCCCGTCTGCTGGTCTTCCTCACCGCCTGGCCAGTCACGGATATAGGCCTTGAGCATGCGGTTCTCGAAATTCTGGCTGTCCACGACCGCCTTGGCGACGTCATAGAAGCTGATGACACCCATGAGCATCCGCTTGTCCATCACCGGCATGTAGCGCGCGTGACGGTCCAGCATCATCCGGCGAACTTCGTCCAGTTCGGTTTCGGAGGTGCAGGTCAAGGGGTGATCGTCCATCGCAGTGCGCACTAGCGTGTTGCCGACGGCGCCACCGTTTTTAACGATGCACAGGATCAGCTCGCGAAATGTGAGCATGCCCGTGAGCTCGCCATGGTCGATGACCACCAGTGAGCCGATGTCTTTCTCGGCCATGATGTCGATTGCGCGTGACAAGGGTTCGTCGGGCGCAACGGTGTAGAGCGTATTGCCCTTCACGCGAAGGATGTCGCTGACTTTCATGGCTGTCTCCTGAAGTGCGGGGGCCGCTGCCCCGTGGAAACAATATAGCCCACAATGCGGGGCAGTTCCATAGAGCAGACATCCGAGCTCGCCCAGACCCCAGGAGAAGCATTCATGCCCGGTTACTCAGACCCCGGCTTCGACACACTTGCGCTTCATGCAGGCGCACAACCCGATCCCACTACAGGCGCTCGCGCGGTTCCGATCCACCTCACCACTTCCTTCGTCTTTGAATCGAGCGACCATGCGGCGGCCCTGTTCAATCTGGAGCGTTCGGGGCATGTCTATTCGCGCATCAGCAATCCGACCAATGCGGTGCTGGAGCAGCGCATCTCGGCGCTCGAAGGCGGCGTCGGCGCGATCACCACCTCCAGCGGACAAGCCGCGCTGCACCTGGCCATCGCCACGCTCATGGGGGCCGGCTCACATATCGTGGCCAGCTCGGCGCTGTATGGCGGTTCCCAGAACATGCTGCACTACACGATGCGCCGGTTTGGCATCGACACCACCTTCGTGAAGCCGGGGGATATCGACGCATGGCGGGCGGCCATCCAGCCCAACACCAAACTCCTGTTTGGAGAAACCGTCGGCAACCCCGGCCTGGATGTGCTGGACATACCCACGGTGAGCGCGATCGCGCACGAGGCAGGCGTTCCGTTGCTGGTGGATTCGACTTTCACCACGCCTTACCTGATGAAGCCCTTTGATCTGGGCGCCGATCTCATCTATCACTCGGCAACCAAGTTTCTTTCGGGGCACGGGACCGTGATCGGCGGCCTGGTGGTCGATGGCGGCTCGTTCGACTGGGAGAAGTCGGGCAAGTTTGCGGAATTGACCGAGGCGTATGCGGGCTTTCACAACATGGTCTTCACCGAGGAATCGACCGTTGGTGCATTCTTGCTGCGCGCACGCCGCGAGGGTCTTCGCGACTTTGGCGCGTGCATGAGCCCGCACACCGCCTGGCTCATCCTGCAGGGCATCGAGACGCTGTCGCTGCGGATGGACCGCCACATGGGCAACACGCGCAAGGTGGTCGAATTCCTCGCGGCGCATCCACTAGTCTCCAGGGTCGGGCATCCGATGCTGGAATCGCATCCCAGTCATGCGCTCGCACAGAAACTCCTGCCGCGCGGGGCGGGTTCGGTGTTCAGTTTTGACATCAGGGGCAATCGTGAACAAGGCAAGAAGTTCGTGGAATCCCTCAAGGTGTTCAGTCACCTTGCCAACGTCGGTGATTGCAGGTCGCTGGTGATTCATCCGGCGAGCACCACGCACTTTCGCATGACCGACGATGCGCTCGCCGGTGCCGGCATCACGCAGGGCACGATCCGGCTGTCCATCGGCCTGGAAGATGCGGACGATTTGCTGGACGATCTGAAGCGCGCATTGAAGGCGGCCGAGAAAGCAGGAGCCTGACATGTACCTCACCGTCAACGGTCACAAGACCTACTGCTATACCGGTGGCAAGGCCTTTGATGCGGCCAGGCCCACCGTGGTTTTCATCCACGGCGTGCTCAATGACCACAGTGTCTGGAGCCTGCAGACTCGCTACTTCGCCAACCACGGCTGGAACGTGCTTGCGGCCGACCTGCCCGGCCACTGCAAGAGCGAAGGCGAGCCGCCCGAATCCGTGGAAGATGCAGCGAAGTTCGTGATCGGCCTGCTGGATGCAGCCGGCGTCAGGCAGGCGGCCCTGGTCGGGCACAGCTTCGGCTCGCTCACCGTGCTCGAAGCGGCCGCCTCGTCGCCCGAACGCGTGAGCCACCTCGCCCTGGTGGGCACCGCCTTCCCGATGAAGGTCTCGCCTGCCCTGCTGGACGGCTCGCTCAACGCACCGATGAAGGCGATCGACATGGTCAACACCTACTCGCACGCCACGCTCGCTCCGCCGCCCTCATCGGCCGGTCCGGGAACCTGGCTTTATGGCGGTGGCCGGGCATTGATGCGGCGCGTGCTCGCCAGCAACCCGCGGGTCAATCTCTTCCACCGCGGCTTCAAGGCCTGCGATGACTATCGGGGGGGTGACGAGGCCATTGCCAAGGTGAAGTGCCCCGTGCTCTTCCTGCTTGCAAAAAGCGACTCGATGACGCTGCCGAGGATGGCGCAGACGCTGCAGGCCCGATCGCCCGGCGCGAAGACCGTGCTGGTAGAGGCTGGTCACCAGATGATGGAAGAAGCGCCCGACGAGGTTCTCTTTGCTTTGACCGATTTCCTGGGCATCAAGACCTGAGCGCCACCTTTGTTGTGAATCCGACCATGAGCATCACTTGTACGCCGCCGATGTCAGCCGAACGCGCCCGCGAAATCGCAAGCAACTTCGACCTGCGCGCGCTACCCGCCGACTTCTATGCGAACCCCTACCCGGTCTACGCGCTGCTGAGAGACGAGGAGCCGTTGAAGCGCATGCCCGACGGTTCAATCTTCCTGACGCGTCATGAAGACCTGGTGGCGGTGTACCGCGATGCCGCGTCTTTCAGCTCGGACAAGAAGGTGGAGTTCACGCCAAAGTACGGGGCAGGATCGCCCTTGCTGGAGCATCACACCACCAGCCTTGTCTTTAATGATCCGCCCCTGCACACGCGCGTGCGCCGACTGATCATGGGGGCGCTGACGCGGCGGGCGATCGCGGACATGGAACCGGCCCTGATCGTTCTTGTCGATCGCCTGCTCGATGCGATCGAGCACAAGGGCGGTGGTGACCTGATTGAAGATTTTGCTTCGGCCATTCCGGTGGAAATCATCGGCAACCTGCTGGGTGTACCGCACGCCGACCGCGAGCCATTGCGCGGCTGGTCGCTCGCCATTCTCGGTGCGCTCGAACCCCGCCTCACGCCCGAGCAGGAAGCACTGGGCAACCAGAGCGTCACTGAGTTTCTCGACTATCTTCGGCTACTGGTCGCCGACAGGCGCAAGAGTCCTGGCGACCCGGAACACGACGTGCTCACCCGGCTGATCCAGGGCGAGGCCGGCGGTGAGCAGCTGAGCGAAACCGAGTTGTTGCAGAACTGCGTGTTCATCCTGAACGCCGGGCACGAGACCACGACCAACCTGATCGGCAACGCCCTCGTGTCGCTGCAGGAATGGCCGCAAGAGCGCCTGGCACTGCACGCCAGGCTCGCCCTTGCCGCACACGACGCGCACGACGCCCAGGCAGCGGAAGCGATCATGACGCCTGCTGTCGATGAGTTTCTTCGCTTCGAGTCATCCAACCAGCTGGGCAACCGCCGGGCGGTCAAACTGGTGCGGGTCGGCGGCACCGATCTTGCCGAAGGCACGCTGGTGACGCTGTGCATAGGCGCAGCCAATCGCGACGGCGTACAGTTCGCAAACCCCGATGTGCTCGACCTCACCCGGCCGGACAACCGCCACCTGGCATTCGGCTTCGGTATCCACCAATGCGCCGGACTGAGCCTGGCCCGGCTCGAAGGCCGCATCGCCATTGGCCGGTTCCTGCGCCGCTTTCCCGACTACCGGCTCACCACGGCGCCCGAGCGCGGCGGACGCGCGCGCTTTCGCGGGTTTCTGCATGCGCCATTCGCAGTGGCATAGACGGCGAGACAGACAAAGTCAGATCACATCTTTCAGGTACAGCGACGAAAGCTGCCCGCTTTTCCAGAGCTTGTCGGTTGCGTCTGAATGCGGCAGCAGCAGGTGACGCATGAGCGGCTCCATCGCGGTGGACTGATTGTCGGCCAGCATCACGTAACGGGTGTCCTGACCGTCATCGACTTCGTTCACGCGGCCCACCCAATCGAGTGCCACCAGCGTCTGTAGCACCGGTTCCAGCTGCAAAGCCTCGACCTGCATCGCTTCGACCAGCTGCGGCGCGCTCAAGCCGCGTGCGGCGGTGTTGCGCGCCTTGTCCAGCAGGCCCAACACTTCCACAGCCAGCTGGAATTGCCACCCATGCGCCGTGGCGCGCCTGCGGGATCCGGCCATCATCACCGGCAGGTAGGCCGCGATGACCGCGCCCAGCAAGACCACGGTCCAGCCCACATAGATCCACACCAGAAGGATGGGTACCGTGGCAAATGCGCCATAGATCGCCGAGTAGGTCGGCACGGTGCTGAGGTAGAGCGCCAGCAGGCGCCGCGCCACTTCGAGGCCGACACCCGCGAAGATCGCGCCGGCCCAGGCATGCGTACTGCGCACAGGCGTATGCGGCACGAAGCGATAAAGGGCCGCGAGGCCGGCGGTGACCAGCACGAACTCGAGAATGTCCAGCAGCACACGCACCGTGCCCGGCACCGCCGCCACCAGGCCCCTCGAGCCCGAAAGCACCCATGAACTCGCGCTGATCGACGCACCAAGCAGGAGGGGCCCCAGGGTCATCACCGCCCAGTAAATCACGACCCGCTGGTGCAGCGGGCGTGGCCGTTTGACGCGCCAGATGGCGTTGAGCGTCTTGTCGATGGTGAGCACCAGGGCCAGCGCCGTGACAAACAGCACCGCGAAGCCCGCCGCGCCCAGGCGGCTGGCTTTGCCGGAAAACTGCGTGAGATACCCCAGCACCTGCCTGGCAATAGCATCGGGCATCAGGCTTTGCACCAGCCAGGACTGCAGGGCGCTCTCGAGCTTCCCAAAAACCGGGAAAGCCGTGAAGACAGCCAGCGCCACGGTGATCATGGGCACGAGCGCCATCGTGGTCGTGAATGTCAGGCTGCTGGCCGTCAGGCCAAGCCGGTCCTCACGAAACCGTTCGAACAAGGTGACGGCAGAAGACTTCCACGGAAAATCGGAAAGCTCACGGGGCAGGCGGGCAAGGTCGGCGGCAAGGGGTCGGAAGTCCATCGGCCGCTATGATGCCACTGGCATGGACACCACTGATTCTTCGCAACGCACCAACGAAACCGTTACCGCCACACGCTGGCTTGCCGTGGGCAGCCTGCTCGGGCTCATCATTCTGGGTGTGGCCTGGGAGCTGTGGCTGGCGCCCGTGCGGCCCGGCGGCACCCTGCTGGCGCTCAAGGTGCTGCCGCTGTGCATCCCGATCGCCAGCCTGCTGCGCAACCGCCTGTACACCTATCGCTGGGTCAGCCTGCTCGTCTGGCCCTACTTTGCCGAGGGCGTGGTGCGCGCCTACCGCGCAGATACCGTCACCACCGTGCTGGCCCTGATCGAGATCCTGCTGTGCCTGGCCCTGTTTGCCGCCTGCGTGCTGCACATTCGCACGCGGCTTTCGAAAGCCCGAATTGAACCCGCTGCCACATCCACTCGTTAATGAACTGCGTGCCGCGCTCGGCGACGCGAATGTGCTCACCGAAGGCGACCTGAGCGCCTGGGAACTCGATTGGCGCAAGCGCTCGCATGGCAAGGCGCTCGCCGTTGCACGCCCTGCGTCAGTGCATGAGGTCGCGCTGGTCGTCAAGGCGTGCGCGAGTGCCGGCGTGTCCATCGTGCCGCAAGGCGGCAACACCGGGCTGGTCGTCGGATCGACGCCCGATGAATCGGGCACCCAGGTCGTGCTGAGTTTGCAGCGAATGAACCGGGTTCGTGAACTGGACGGTGACAACCTCACGGTCACAGTCGAGGCGGGCTGCATTCTTCAATCGGTGCAGGAGGCGTGCGCCGAAAAAGGATTCCTGTTTCCACTCAGTCTCGCGGCTGAAGGCAGTTGCACGATCGGCGGCAATCTCTCGACAAACGCGGGTGGAACGCAGGTCGTCCGCTATGGAAATGCGCGCGACCTGTGCCTGGGGCTGGAAGTGGTCACGGCTTCCGGCGAGGTCTGGGATGGCCTTTCGGGACTGCGCAAGGACAACACCGGCTACGACCTGCGCGACCTTTTCATCGGCAGCGAAGGCACGCTGGGCCTCATCACGGCCGCGACAATGAAGCTGCATCCGCTGCCCTCGTCGCAACTCACGGCCTGGGCTGCGGTGCCGACGCTTGACGACGCCGTGGCCTTGCTCGGCATGGCGCACCGCACGCTCGGTGCGGGGCTGACCGGCTTCGAAGTGATGGGCCAATTCGCACTCAGCCTGGTGGCAAAGCACTTTACGCAGATGCGGGTTCCGCTGTACGAGCAGTCCCCTTACTGCGTGCTCATCGAAATTTCGGATCACGAATCGGAACTGCATGCGCGCACCCAGTTCGAGCGCCTGCTGGAGACCGCCATCGAAGAAGGCAAGGTCACCGACGCCGTCGTCGCCGAAAACCTGGCGCAGGCGCACCAGCTCTGGCATATCCGAGAAAGTATCCCGCTGGCGCAAGCCGAAGAGGGGCTGAACATCAAGCACGACATCTCGATTGCGGTGTCGCGCATTCCGGAATTCTGCAAGGTGACCGACGCGCTGCTGCAACGCGAGCTGCCGGGCATCCGCCTGGTCAACTTTGGGCATCTGGGCGACGGCAACCTGCACTACAACGTGCAGGCGCCGACGGGCCAGGACATGGCGGCATTCCTGGATGAAAACGAGGACCGGGTGAACACGCTGGTGTTCGATTCGGTGCGTGCGTTCGGAGGCTCGATTTCCGCCGAACACGGCGTGGGCAGCCTCAAACGGGACAAGCTCGAACATCACAAGTCGCCGGTGGCGATGGGGATGATGCGGGCGATCAAGAAGGCGCTGGATCCGGCCAATACGTTGAATCCGGGGCGGGTGCTGCGCAGATAATGGAAGCCATGAGACTTGAGTCCGGCCAAGAATGATGACTGCCCCCGCCCGCTCCCAGTACGAAGACTTCATGCGTCATGTGTATACGCAGGGAACACCCAAGACCGACCGTACCGGCACCGGCACGCGCAGCGTGTTCGGCTATCAGATGCGGTTCGACCTGAACGAAGGCTTTCCGCTGGTGACCACCAAGAAGGTTCACCTCAAGTCCATCATTTACGAACTGCTGTGGTTCCTTAAGGGGTCCAGTGACAACAACTGGCTCAAGGATCGCGGCGTCAGTATCTGGAATGAATGGGCGCGCGATGACGGCGACCTCGGCCCGGTTTACGGCGTGCAATGGCGCAGCTGGCCGACGCCCGATGGCGGTCATGTGGATCAGATCGCCGACGCGGTGAACACCATCAAAACCAATCCCGATTCACGCCGCATCATCGTGAGCGCCTGGAATGTCGCAGACATCCCGAAGATGGCGCTTGCGCCCTGCCACGCCTTCTTCCAGTTCTACGTGGCGCCATCGGAGGTGGCTGGTGCCCCCGGCAAATTGTCCTGCCAGCTTTACCAGCGAAGCGCCGACATCTTCCTCGGCGTCCCATTCAACATCTCCAGCTACGCGCTTCTCACCCACATGATGGCGCAGCAATGCGATCTGGATGTAGGTGATTTCGTCTGGACCGGTGGTGACTGCCACATCTACAGCAATCATCACGAACAGGTCGAGCTGCAACTCTCGCGCACGCCCTACCCCTATCCCAAGCTGAACATCAAGCGCAAGCCGGCGTCCATCTTCGACTATGAGTTCGAGGATTTCGAAGTCACGGGTTATGAAAGCCACGGGGCGATCAAGGCGCCGGTTGCTGTCTAGGATTTGCACACCCATGAAACTGGGATTGATCTACGTCCGGTCGCGTAACGGCGTCATCGGCAAGGATGGAGTCATGCCGTGGCACTTGCCTGAAGACCTCGCGCATTTCAAGCAGATCACCATGGGCGCGCCGGTGATCATGGGCCGCAAGACCTGGGAGTCGATACCGCCGCGTTTTCGTCCGCTCCCCGGCCGCCAGAACATCGTGGTGACACGGCAATCCGGCTGGAAGGCTGAAGGCGCGAGCACGGCCACTTCGCTCGATCAGGCCATTGCCTCGTGCCAGGATCAGCCACGCGCCTGGATCATCGGTGGCGGCCAGATCTACGCGCAGGCGGCTCCCCTGGCACACATCGCCGAAGTCACCGAGATCGATGCCGACTACGAGGGCGATGCCTTAGCGCCCACGCTCGGCGGAAACTGGCAGGAGCTGCACCGGGAATCGCACGTGTCGGCCAGCGGGATTGCGTATAGCTTCGTGACCCTGCAAAACATGGACAACACTCCGGCGAGTTGAACGCTCGCGGTTTTTCTACTCACCAGGATGGCCGTGAAAATCACCACGTGGAACGTCAACTCGCTCACAGCGCGCCTGCAGCACGTACTGGACTGGACCGCAGCCAACCCGGTTGACGTGTTATGCCTCCAGGAACTCAAGCTCACCGACGACAAGTTTCCGCTCGACGCCCTGCGGGATGCAGGGTATGCGCACTGCGCGGTGTTCGGACAGAAAACCTATAACGGCGTCGCGATTCTCAGCCGTGACCCGCTGCGGGACATCGTGAAGAACATCGTGGGGTTCGACGATGAACACGCCCGTGTCATCGCCGCTTCGATCGACACGCCGCACGGAGAACTACGCCTGGTGAACGGCTATTTCGTCAACGGACAGGAGCCGGGCTCCGAGAAGTTTGCCTACAAGATGAACTGGCTGGGCGGACTGAACGCGTACATGCGCGGCGAGCTTGAACGACATCCGCAGCTGGTGCTGGTGGGTGATTTCAACATCGCGCCCGAAGACCGTGACTCTTTCGATCCGGTCGGGCTCAAGGACACCATCCACCACACGGTGGAAGAACGCGAGCATTTCCGCCAGCTTGTCGAACTGGGCCTTTGCGACAGCTTTCGGCTGTTCGATCAGCCCGAGAAAAGCTTCAGCTGGTGGGATTACCGGATGCTGGGCTACCAGAAAAACCGGGGACTGCGCATCGACCATATCCTGGTGAGCCAGGCGCTCAAGCCCCAGGTCAAAGGCTGCGCAATCGACCGCGTGCCGCGCAAATGGCCAAAGCCCAGTGATCATGCGCCGGTCACGGTTGAAATCTGAACTACTCCAGTCCCAGCTCCTGGATCTTGCGGGTGATCGTGTTGCGTCCGATCCCCAGCTTCTGGGCGGCCTCGATCCGTCGCCCGCGGGTGTTCGAAAGCGCCGTGAGGATCAGCCTGGATTCGAACCGTTTAGTCAGCGCCTCCCAGACGTCATGGCGTCCACTCAAAAGCAGTTCGAGCGCCTCCGCCTCCAGGCCCGACTCCCAGCCGCCTGTGACGCCGTTGACCACAAGGGGTGACACGGACGCTGTTACTTCGTGTGGCGCTGCTTCAGCCGCCGAAGTCGCTTGCGTAGGGACTTCCGCAACCACCGCCGGCTGACCGGAACTCATCGAGCTTCGGCCGGACACTTGCGCATCCCCTGAGACTGCAAGCACTTCGGGTGGCAAGTCCTTGGGCTCGATCACCTGTGCGGGCGCCATCACCGTGAGCCAGTGACAGATGTTCTCCAGCTGGCGCACGTTGCCTGGAAATCCAAATCCGGACAAACGCACCAGCGCAGCATCGGAAATGCGCTTTGGCTCAACGCCCAGCTGCTTGGCACTGACCTGCAGGAAGTGCCGCGCCAGCATGGTGATGTCCTCGATCCGCTCACGCAGCGGCGGCAGACGCAGGCGGATCACGTTGAGCCGGTGGAACAGGTCCTCACGGAATGCGCCTTCTCTCACGCGCTGCTCCAGGTCCTGATGGGTCGCCGCGATCACGCGCACATTCGCCTTGACCGCGTTGTGCCCGCCGACGCGATAGAACTGTCCATCGGACAAGACGCGCAGCAGCCGGGTCTGCAGGTCGAACGGCATGTCACCGATCTCGTCGAGAAAAAGCGTGCCGCCATCAGCCTGCTCGAACCGGCCGCGGCGCATCGTCTGCGCGCCGGTGAACGCGCCGCGCTCATGGCCGAAGAGCTCGCTCTCCAGCAGGTCCTTGGGTATGGCTGCCGTGTTGATTGCAACGAAAGGACCGCCAGCGCGCGGCGAGTGCTTGTGCAGGGCGCGCGCGACCAGCTCCTTGCCGGTGCCCGATTCGCCGGTGATCATCACGGTGACATTGCTCTGCGAAAGGCGTCCGATGGCACGGAACACGTCCTGCATGGCCGAGGCCTGGCCGAGCATTTCAGGCGCCGCCACCATGCGCTCTTCGGCGACCTCTTCGCGCTGGCTTTCCTCGACGGCGCGCCGGATCAGCTCGACCGCCTTGGGCAGGTCGAAGGGTTTGGGCAGGTATTCGAACGCGCCGCCCTGAAAGGCCGACACCGCGCTGTCGAGATCGGAGAACGCCGTCATGATGATGACGGGCAGGCCCGGATGTTTTTCCTTGACCTTGGTCAGCAGCTCCAGGCCCGAACCCCCGGGCATGCGAATGTCACTCACCAGCACCTGAGGACAATCGTCGTCATCGCCAGAGTCCAGTGCCTGCAATACTTCACGCGGGTTGGTGAAACTGCGTGTGGGAAGGTCCTCTCGCAACAGCGCTTTTTCAAGCACGAAGCGAATGGACTGGTCATCGTCAACTATC
>JAZKFD010000270.1:0-3414 GCA_040386635.1 Pseudomonadota bacterium | reverse complement strand
CGTGTTCCATGCTGCCCTACCCCAGCGGCAAGCTGCACATGGGCCACGTGCGCAATTACACGATCAACGACATGCTCACGCGCTACCTGCGCATGAACGGCTACAACGTACTCATGCCCATGGGTTGGGATGCCTTCGGCCTGCCGGCAGAAAACGCAGCGATGAAAAACAAGGTGCCACCGGCCAAGTGGACCTACGACAACATCGCCTACATGAAGCGGCAGATGCAGGCGATGGGCCTGGCGATCGACTGGAGCCGCGAAGTCGCCACCTGCGATCCCGACTACTACCGGTGGAACCAGTGGCTGTTTCTGAAAATGCTGAAAAAAGGCATTGCCTACCGCAAGACGCAGGTCGTCAACTGGGACCCGGTGGACCAGACCGTGCTGGCCAACGAGCAGGTCATCGACGGAAAAGGCTGGCGCACCGGCGCCCCCGTGGAGCGGCGCGAGATTCCGGGCTACTACCTCAAGATCACCGACTACGCCGAAGAACTGCTCGACCATGTGCAGAACAAGTTGCCGGGCTGGCCTGACCGCGTCAAGCTGATGCAGGAAAACTGGATTGGCAAGAGCGAGGGCGTACGTTTTGCGTTCACGCACGGCATTCGGGGATTCGACGGCGAGCTGATCGGCGACGGTCTCATGCATGTTTTCACCACGCGTGCCGACACCATCATGGGCGTCACGTTCTGCGCGGTGGCACCGGAGCACCCGCTTGCCACACATGCCGCGCGTACCAACCAGCGGCTGGCGAACTTCATTGAAGAATGCAAGCAGGGCGGAACGACCGAAGCCGAACTTGCCGCACGGGAGAAGGTGGGAATGTCCACCGGGCTGGTGGTGTTCCATCCCCTGACCGGCGAGCCCATCGACGTGTGGGTGGGCAACTATGTGCTCATGGGTTATGGCGACGGCGCGGTAATGGGGGTGCCTGGTCACGACGAGCGCGACTTCGCTTTCGCGCTCAAGTACAACCTGCCGATCATGCAGGTGGTGCATGTTGACGGCGAACAGTACGACTACAAGAACTGGCACGACTGGTACGCGCAAAAGGAAGACACCGTCACCATCAACTCCGACATCTTCAGTGGGTTCAGCTACAAGGATGCAGTCAACGCTGTCGCGCACGCGCTCGAACAAAAGGGGCTCGGCGGCAAGAAGACGACATGGCGCTTGCGCGACTGGGGCATCAGCCGCCAGCGCTACTGGGGCACGCCGATTCCGATCATCCACTGCGAGGAGCACGGCGCCGTGCCGGTGCCGGAAGAAGACCTACCGGTCATCCTGCCCCAGGATTGCGTCCCCGATGGCTCCGGCAATCCGCTCAACAAGCGCGAAGACTTCCTGGCCTGCAAGTGCCCGGTTTGCGGCAAACCTGCACGGCGAGAAACCGACACGATGGATACGTTCGTAGATTCATCCTGGTACTTCATGCGGTACTGCGACCCGAAGAA
The DNA here is from genome assembly GCA_040386635.1 of Pseudomonadota bacterium. Classification (GTDB taxonomy): domain Bacteria; phylum Pseudomonadota; class Gammaproteobacteria; order Burkholderiales; family Burkholderiaceae_C; genus Ramlibacter. Next base: position 1,958 of record JAZKFD010000270.1, on the reverse strand, counting down.
CGACAAGGCCATGGTGGCGGCTGGCGCGGATTACTGGATGCCGATGGACCAGTACATCGGCGGGATCGAACATGCCATCCTGCACCTGCTCTATGCGCGCTTCTGGACCAAGGTCATGCGCGACTTCGGCCTGGTGAAGGCAGACGAGCCCTTCACCAAGCTGCTCACCCAGGGCATGGTGCTCAACGAGGCTTTCTCGCGCACCGGCGAGAAGGCGGGCAAGCAGTATTACTGGGCGCACGACCTGGACATCGAGCGCGACGAGCACGCGAAAGTGATTTCAGCCCGGGCGAAAGACGACGGCCTGCCGGTCACCTACGAGGGCTGGACCACGATGTCCAAGTCAAAGAACAACGGTGTCGATCCGCAGGACATTATCGAAAAATACGGCGCGGATACGGCCCGGCTGTACACGATGTTCACGGCGCCGCCCGAAGCAACACTCGAATGGAACGATGCCGCGCTCGAGGGCTCTTTCCGGTTCCTGCGCCGCGTCTGGAATTTCGGTCACAGGATGGTGGAGCAAGCCGAGCAGCCCGCATCGGCCAGCCTGGGCAAGCAGGCCAAGGCGTTGCGGCTGGAAGTTCACACCTTGCTCAGGCAGGTGGACTACGACTATCACCGCATGCAATACAACACGGTGGTGTCCGGCGCGATGAAGCTGCTCAATGCGCTGGAAGATTTCAAGGGCGGTGCCGAAGCGAATTCAGCATCTGCGGTGCGTGAATGCTTTGGAATCCTGCTGCGCGTGATGTATCCGGTGACACCGCATATCGCACAGGAGCTGTGGCGCGAACTGGGCTACACGCAAAAATTCGGTGAATTGCTCGATGCGCCCTGGCCGAAGGTCGACGAATCGGCGCTGGTCCAGGACGAAATCGAACTGGTGCTCCAGGTCAATGGCAAGCATCGCGGCGCGGTGCGTGTCCCGGCCGGGGCCAGCCGGGAAGAGATCGAGCAGCTGGCCGTGGCAAGCGAAGACTTTGCCAAGCATGCGGGGGGCACGGCAGGCGGTACGGTAAAGAAAGTGATCGTCGTGCCGGGCCGTCTCGTGAACGTGGTGGTGGCATGAACATGGCCCCAACGCTTGTCACTTCGTGTACTGCGCAGCCCCCCGAGGGGGCTGCCGCGCCTAAGGGCGGCCTGTCGGCGCGGCGGACCTTTTTGGTTACCAGCCTGATGGCTCTTGCAGGCTGTGGCTTCAAGTTGCGGCAGGCGCCAACCTTCGTGTTCAGCTCGATCTACATCACGGTTGCGCGCAACTCGGCGCTGGGCAATGAACTCAAGCGAAGCATGGCCTCGGGCGGCACCATCACGGTGTTGCCGGAAACCGCCTCACCGCAGACGGCGCAGGTGATCCTGGACGTGCTGGCCGACCAGCGCGAAAAGGTGGTGGTCGGCCTGAACGCAACCGGGCAGGTGCGTGAATTCCAGCTGCGCATCCGGTTTCGATTCCGCCTGCGCACGCCACAGGGCAAGGAATTGATCCCCGAGACCGAGCTGCTGCAGCAGCGCGACATCAGCTTCAACGAATCTGCCGTGCTCGCCAAGGAAGCCGAAGAAGGCCTGCTTTATCGCGACATGCAGACAGACATCGTGCAGCAGCTGATGCGGCGACTTGCGGCAGTCAAATCGATCTGACCCAGCCTTATGCAGCTCGATCGCGCGGACCTGAAGCTGCTCGATCTGCTGCAGCGCGACGGGCGCACCACGGTGCAGGCCTTGTCGGAAGCGATCCACCTGTCGGCGCGCGCCACGCTCAATCGCGTCCGCAAGCTGGAGGCCGCGGGAGTGATCGAAGGTTATCGGGCGCTCATCAGCCGCTCGGCGCTGGGCGAGCAGATCTGCGTGTTCGCCGAGATCGCACTGAAGGATCAGCGGCAGGCCGCGATCCAGCGTTTCGAAAAGCGGATGGCGCAGACGCCGCAGGTCGTGGCCTGCTACATCGTGAGCGGCCG
>JAZKFD010000269.1:0-4809 GCA_040386635.1 Pseudomonadota bacterium | reverse complement strand
CTTCGCCGATCAGGTTCTCGGCCGGCACTTCGACGTTGTCGAAGAACACCTCGTTCACTTCATGCTCGCCGTCGAGCATGATGATCGGGCGCACGGTGACGCCGGGCGACTTCATGTCGATCAACAGGAAGGAAATGCCGGTTTGCGGCTTGCCTTCGGTGCTGGTGCGAACCAGGCAGAAGATCCAGTCGCCGTATTGGGCAAGGGTGGTCCAGGTTTTCTGGCCATTGACGATGTATTTGTCGCCCTTGCGCTCCGCGCGGGTCTTGAGCGACGCCAGGTCCGAGCCCGAGCCCGGCTCGCTGTAGCCCTGGCTCCACCAGACTTCGCCGCTGGCGATACCGGGCAAAAAGCGCTCTTGCTGCTCGGGGCTGCCGAAGGCCATGATGACGGGCGCGACCATCACCGGGCCGAAAGGCACGATGCGAGGCGCGCCAGCCAGGGCCGTTTCTTCCTCGAACAGGTGCTTCTGGATCGAGTTCCATCCGGGCCCGCCGAACTGCGCGGGCCAGCCGTAGCCGAGCCAGCCCTTCTTGCCCAGAATGCGTGCCCATTTCTGCATGTCGTCACGCGACAGGCGAAGGGCGTTGTGCACCTTGGTCGAAATGTCTTCCGGCAGATTGCTGCGCACCCAGGCGCGCACCTCTTCGCGGAATTTCTGCTCTTCGGGTGTGAAAGCCAAATCCATGAGTTGTCTCCGTTCGTCACGCGTTTACCGGGGCGCGTCCACTATGCGCGCCCATTATCCGCACGGTCGTTCTATTTGTCCTGTCCGGGTTGTGACATCCCGAGTTGGTCATACACGTTTTGCAGGGCCGAGCGCAGGCGCTCCACCTCTGCTTCAAGGGCTGCGACGCGTGATTGCAGAGCGCCTTCCGCCGGCGCTGCGCCCGGCGCATCGGTTTGCACGGCCGTCATGTCCACCGGCCCGCAAAGCAGGTGGGCCCAGCGCTGCTCGCGCGCGCCCGGTGCGCGTGGGAGTTTGACCGCCAGCGGGCCGCCCTTTTCCTCGGGGCGATCCTGCAGCTCATCGAGAAACCCTTCGACCGAGGAGATGTCGGCGAATTTGTACCAGCGCTCGGTGTTGATTCGCAGTTCACCGGCAGTCTGAGGTCCGCGCAGCATGAGCAGGCCCAGCAGCACCGCCGATTGTTCGGGCACACCCACGCCGCGCTGGAAGTTGTGTTCCCACCGCGCGACGCGGCTCGTGCTCGACTGGAAAACGAGTGACAGGAGCTTGAGTGAGTCGAGCGCTTCCTGAGCCTGTGCATCGGTCAGATTCATGGCCGGGTCGCGGCTGGATTTCTGGTTGCAGCCGGCCACCAGCGAGTTGAGCGTGAGCGGGTAGCTGTCGGGCACCGTGCGCGCTTTCTCCATCAGGGTTCCAAGAACGCGGGCTTCGATATCGGTCAGGGGACGCAGGGGCATGGCTGGGATAATTGGATGAATGAAGAACATCGTGATTCTGATCTCAGGCGGCGGCTCCAACATGGCGGCGATCATCCGGGCCGCCCAACGCGAAGGCTGGCGCAGGTCTCTCGGGGCCCAGGTCGCTGCGGTCATCAGCAACAGGCCTGACGCGGGTGGGCTCGCGCTGGCACGCGAGCAGATGATCGCGACCGAGGTCGTCGATCACACGAGATTCGCCAGTCGCGACGCATTCGACGCAGAACTCGCCCGGGTGATCGATCTGCATAACCCGGCGCTGGTCGTGCTCGCCGGCTTCATGCGCATCCTCACGCCCGGATTCGTAGAGCGCTACTCGGGCCGCCTGGTGAACATCCATCCTTCCCTCTTGCCTGCGTTTCCGGGCCTGCATACCCACCAGCGCGCGATCGACGCGGGCTGCCAGTTTGCGGGTGCGACGGTGCATCAGGTCACGGCAGAGCTGGATTTCGGTCCCATCCTTGATCAGGCCGTCGTGCCGGTGCTCTCCGATGACACTGCGGCCTCGCTCGCTGCACGCGTGCTCACCCAGGAGCACCTGATCTACCCGCGCGCCATTGCTGCGCTGCTGCGGGGACAATAGGGCCATGCATCCAAAAGCCCTCCTCGACGCTTGCGCCGAACTCGTCAAGCTCGTCCTGCGCTTTGATCACCCTGCCGATCAGATCGTTTCGCGTTATTTCCGTGACAACCGTTCATTGGGGCCGCGCGAGCGCGCCACCCTGGCGGAAACCGTTTTCACGGTGCTGCGCAAGAAGCTCCTGTTTGACCATCTGTCCCCCTCGGGCAGCGGTCCGAAGGAGCGCCGCATGGCGATCCTGGGCTTTCACGGGCCGCGCGATTTTCTCAAGAGCGCCCTGTCCGAACCCGAGAAAAAGTGGCTCGATCAATGCGATTCCATCCGTACCGAAGACCTCTTGGAGCGCCATCGGCATAACCTGCCCGAGTGGCTGGTGCAGCCCCTGAAGAATCAGCTGGGCGGTGAATTCTGGGCGCTCGCCGACAGCCTGAACCAGCCGGCGCCGCTGGATCTTCGCGTCAACACGCTCAATGACAAGCGGCCAGAAATTCACAAGGAGCTCAAGGCAGCGGGTATTGCATCGACCCCAACGCCGTATTCGCCCTGGGGACTGCGGCTGGACACCAAGCCTGCGCTCACGAAAGTCGATGCCTTTGCCCGCGGCGCGATCGAAGTGCAGGATGAAGGCTCGCAGTTGCTGGCGCTGATTCTGGACGCCAGGCGCGGCGAAATGGTGGTCGATTTCTGTGCGGGCGCCGGTGGCAAGACCCTGGCAATTGGCGCGTCGATGCGAAACACGGGCCGCCTGTACGCCTTCGATACCTCGGCCCATCGGCTCGATGCGCTCAAGCCCCGCCTGGCGCGCAGCAAGCTTTCCAACGTGCATCCGGCTGCCATCGCCCACGAGCGCGACGACCGCATCAAGCGGCTGGCGGGCAAGATCGATCGCGTGATCGTCGATGCGCCCTGTTCGGGGTTGGGCACCTTGCGCCGCAACCCTGACCTGAAATGGCGCCAGACACCGCAGTCCGTACAGGAAATGACCGTCAAGCAGGCGGCCATCCTGCAGAGCGCCTCCAGGTTGCTCAAGCCGGGGGGGCGGCTGGTTTATGCGACCTGCAGCGTCCTTCCTGAAGAAAATGAAGCGATCGCGCAGGCTTTCACCCAGGCCAATCCCGATTTCACCCCCCTTTCAGCGGCCGAAGTCCTGGAGGGGCTCAAGGTTCAGGATGCTGACAGGCTTTGCACGGGCGGCGAGAACGGCAGGGATTTCCTGCGCTTATGGCCGCATCGGCAGGCTACAGACGGGTTCTTCGCCGCTTTGTGGGTGAAAAATTGACGTGGATCAAGGCGATTTGGCTTCCTCTGGGTATAACCACAGCGGTCGATTGAACGCTGCGCTTTAAAATCGCTCTATCACGGACGACTTGTCCGATCACGTATTTTTTAAAGAGAGAGATCCCCCTCACATGATGCTTCCCGACTGGGCCGTGCTGAACGCGGTAGTGGACTGGCTTGGCAACGGTCTTTGGAACCTCACCTGGTGGCAGGTGCTCCTGTACACGCTGGTGACCACCCACATCACCATTGCTGCCGTCACGATTTTCCTGCACCGCGCCCAGGCCCACCGGGCCATGGACCTGCATGCCATTCCATCGCACTTCTTCCGCTTCTGGCTCTGGCTCGGAACCGGCATGGTCACCAAAGAATGGGTCGCGATCCATCGCAAGCACCACGCCAAGTGCGAAACGGTCGATGATCCGCACAGCCCCCAGACCCGCGGAATCGAGAACGTGCTCTGGCGCGGCGCCGAAATGTACCGCGCTGAAGCGAAGAACAGGGAAACGATTGCCAAGTTCGGCCTCGGAACCCCCGACGACTGGATCGAGCGCAACCTTTACACCCGCTTCAGCTGGCAGGGCGTTGGCCTGATGCTCATCCTGAACGTTGCCATGTTTGGCGTACTGGGCCTGACGGTCTGGGCTGTCCAGATGATCTGGATCCCCATCACCGCCGCCGGCATCATCAACGGTATTGGTCACTACTGGGGCTACCGCAACTTCGAGGCGCAGGACGCCAGCACCAATGTTTCCCCGTGGGGCGTGATCATTGGCGGCGAAGAGCTGCACAACAACCATCACACCTATCCGACGGCGGCCAAGTTCTCGGTCAAGCCGTACGAGTTCGACATCGGCTGGATGTACATCACCCTGATGACCAAGATTGGCTGGGCCACGGTCAAGAAGGTTCCGCCCAAGCTCCAGCTCGGCGCCATCAAGCCGGTGGCAGACGAAAAGACGCTGGAAGCATTGATCGCCAACCGCTACGAAGTGATGGCCGGCTATGCGCGTGAAATGCGGCGCGCCTGCCAGGCTGAACTCGACGCCTTGAAGGCAAAGAATGCGGACATCTCGATCCTGAAGGACGCGAAACGCTGGATTCATCGTGACGACGACAAGGTGCCGGCTGAAGCCCGCCCACAACTGGCCCAGGCCCGTGCTGCACATCCCGTGCTGGACAAGATGGTGACCATGCGCGAGGAGCTGCGCCAGATGTGGCTGAACACCTCGCAGTCGCGCGAGCAACTCGCCCTGGACCTGCAGGCGTGGTGCCGGCGCGCTGAAGAAAGCGGAATCGTCGCGCTGCAACAGTTTTCAATGAAGCTTCGCGCGGCGCACTGAACAGGAGCGCCCAGCAAAAAGCCCCGCATGCGGGGCTTTTTGTTTTCTCGATGCCCTGTTTACGCTGCGAAAGCCGCAGGGAACCGAGGGGCGCCTTTTGGCACCTGAATCACTTCAGCTTGATTTCCTTGTACTCGACGTGCTTGCGAGCCTTGGGATCGA
>JAZKFD010000268.1:0-12701 GCA_040386635.1 Pseudomonadota bacterium | reverse complement strand
GATTCGTCATCGACCTTGAACCACTCGATGTCGCGGCCGCCGAGCTTGCCGCCCTTCTCGTTGATGGCCATGCGCACGCCGTTCTCGATGGCCACGCCCAGCTGCGCAAACGTGCCCGTGTACGGCAGCATCAGGCCCACGCGGACCTTGTTGCCCTGGGCGCGGGTGATCTGCGGCAGCAGCAAACCAGTGGACGCTGCGCCTACGATGGCGGCGCTACGGGTCAGCACGAGACGGCGAGTGGTCATGGGTATGTTCCTTCAGTGAATTAATTGAAGCCTAAAGCATTTTCGGCGTGCCGCAGCCACCGGCGTACTGTGACTTACCCGGAGTTGGACGGGGCCGATGGCGCAGGCGCAGACCTCAGCTTGAATCGCTGAATCTTGCCGGTTGCTGTTTTGGGCAGCTCGGCCACGAATTCGATCCATCGTGGATATTTGTAGGGCGCCAGCAGGCTCTTGACATGCATCTGCAGGTCGGCAGCGGTGGCGGGTTGTCCGGCCTTGAGGACGACGAACGCCTTGGGCTTGACCAGCTCGTCTGCATCCGCGACTCCGACCACTGCCGCTTCGAGCACGCTTGCATGCGTCATCAGGCAGGCCTCGACTTCGAAGGGCGAGACGTAGATGCCGCCTACCTTGAGCATGTCGTCGGTGCGGCCGCCATAGGTGTAGAAACCGTCGGCGCTGCGCGTGTATTTATCGCCGCTGCGCGTCCACTCGCCGGCGAACGTCGCCTTGGTTTTCTCGCGGTTGTTCCAGTACATGATGGCCGCGCTCGGACCCTTGATCTGCAGTTCGCCGATTTCGTCCGGTCCGCATTCGCGCCCTTCGTCATCGACGATGCGCAGCTCGTAGCCCGGCACAGCCTTGCCCGTGGTTCCATAGCGGACCTCTCCCGGGCGATTCGACAGGAAGATGTGCAGCATCTCGGTCGAGCCGATGCCGTCCAGGATTTCGCAGGCGTAGGTTTCGCTCCAGCGCTTGCCTATCTCGGCGGGCAGGGCTTCTCCGGCGCTGGTGCAGACACGCAGGCGCAACTCCCTCCGTGCGGGCTTCGCAGCGTCTGCAAGCAAAGCGGCGTAAAGCGTCGGCACGCCGTAGAAGATGGTCGGCTGGAATTTCTTCAAGACTTGAAAAACATCAAAAGGCGTGGGGCGCGTGGGGAGCAGCACCGTGGTTGCGCCCACGCTCATCGGGAACGTGAGGCTGTTTCCCAACCCATAAGCGAAGAACAGCTTTGCCGCCGAGAACACGACGTCGTCTTCGCGGATGCCCAGCACGCCCTGGCCGTAAAGCTCGGCCGTCTGGATCAGATGGCTGTGCAGGTGGACGGTGCCTTTGGGTGTGCCGGTGGAGCCGCTGGAGTAGAGCCAGAAGCAGGCGTCGTCGGCGCACGTATCGGCGACCTGAGGTGACGCATCGCCCGAATTCACCAGCGCCGCGAGCGAATCGCTGCCATCGCCACCCGCGACGATGACGTGCTGCAGCGCGGGAATGTTTCCGATGAGCGGTTCGAACGACGGCAGCAGCAGCTTCGATACGAAGAGCGCCTGTGCGCGTGAATCGCGCAGCATGAACTCGAAGTCCTTTGTCGTGAGCAGCGTGTTGGCTGCGACCGGAATCACGCCGGCCAGGATGCAGCCGAGAAACACCACGGGCCACTCGAGCGTGTCATGCATCGCCACCATGACGCGCGCTTCCGGCTTGAATCCGCGACTTCGCAAGGCATTCGCCAGGCGATGGGCCTGGTTTGCAAGCTCACCGTATGTCAGCTCCGCGCCGGATGCAGCGTCGATGAAGGCGGGCTTGCGTCCACGCGCAGCATGACGGCTGAGAAGGTCGTGGGCCGCGTTGTAATCCCTTGGGATGTCAATCCGCGGCGTAGCGTGCGAATGGTCGGCGCGGCTCGTTCGCATGAGATGGCGCGCGTTCAGGCGGCAAGGGGGGCGGCTGTCAGCGCCTGCGCAAGCCACTCGCGGCACCAAGCCGCGCCGAGCTCTTCCGGCAGCGTGCCTGCGCTCGCGTCGTGACACCACACCTCGCCGATGCGCTGCGCTCCCAGGCCCTGAAGGCGCTCATCGAATTTCTTGCCACCGAAGCAGAAGGTGTTGAGGTAAGTGCGGTCGCCCAGCGCAATCACGCCATAGCGGACATGGCCAAGAAATTTGGGCTGCAAATCGAGGGAGTCATAGAGCACGCGTGCGTTGTCTGGCACATCACCCGACCCGTATGTGGATGAGCAGATGAGATAAAGTGCATCTGCATCGTCGAATACGCTGATATCCATTCCATCCATGAGCACCACCTCGATGTCTTCGATGAGGTCCGCGCAGTCCATCTGGATAGCCTGTGCGACATAGTCAGCGGTACTGGTCATGGTGCCGACGAGGATCTTGAGCTTCATATATCGGTTCATCCTTGGGTTGCATGCAGTAAACTGCTTGACATGCGATTGATAGGAAGTATACTGCAATCTTGATCCAGCGCAAGTCCCAGGCAAAAAAACCCGATATGCAAGCAAGCACCGAACATGAAAGCAAGGCCACCCTGGTCGAACTGGGTGCCCGGGTGCGCGCCTGGCGTGCCCGTCGCGGCATGACGCGCAAGCAGCTCGCAACCGATTCGGGTTTGTCCGAGCGCTTTCTCGCTGATGTGGAAAGTGGCAAGGGGAACGTGTCGATCAATTCGCTGGGAGCAGCGGCGCGCGCGCTGAACATCACGATTCTTGAGCTGCTGCAGGACGCGCCGCGACCCGCACTGAGCCGTCTTCATGGGCTGCTCGGACGCCTGGACGATGCGCAGCTCGACCAGGCCCATTCGCTGCTTTCCGCGACGTTCGGTCTGGGCGAGGCTGCGGGGCGCGAAAAGCGCGTGGCGCTGATCGGTCTTCGCGGTGCGGGCAAGTCAACGCTTGGCGCGCACCTCGCCGCAGAGCGCGGCGTTCCCTTCGTCGAACTCGACCGCGAGATCGAGCGCGAGGCCGGCACCAGCATGAACGAGATCCTGCTGCTGCACGGGCAGGGCGGCTATCGGCGTTATGAACGCCGGGCGCTGTTTCGAATTGCCGAGGACCACGCGGACGGTGTCGTGATGACGACCGGCGGCAGCATCGTCAGCGAGCGCGAAACCTTCGACCTGCTGCAAAGCCGCTTTTATTGCGTCTGGCTCAAGGCCAGTCCCGAAGAACACATGAGCCGCGTGGTGGCGCAGGGCGACATGCGCCCGTTCGATTCCACCCGGGGTGCCACGGGCGAGGCGATGGAGGACATCCGGCGCATTCTTTCAAGCCGCGAGGCACTCTATGCGCGTGCCGATGCGGTTGTCGATACCGCGGCCCGTACCGTCAAGCAATCGCTCAAGGACCTGGAACGCGCAGTTCCGTCGTTAACCAACATCTGACCCGAGGACATAAATGAACGCAATGACCGAGCCACTCCTGTTCAAGCAGGGCGACCGCGAGCTGGTGAGCTTCGCGACGCATCCGAGCAGGTATCAGCACTGGAGCCTCACGATCGAAGGTGATGTCGCGCGCCTGAAGCTCGATATCAACGAGGACGGCGGCATCAAGCCCGGCTACAAGCTCAAGCTCAACAGCTACGACCTGGGCGTTGATATCGAGCTGCATGATGCGATCAACCGCGTGCGATTCGAGCACCCGCAGGTCAAGGTGGTGGTCTTTGAAAGCGGAAAGGAAAAGATATGGTGTTCGGGCGCGAACATCTACATGCTGGGCCTGTCAACCCATGCGTGGAAAGTCAACTTCTGCAAGTTCACTAACGAGACGCGCAACGGACTTGAAGATTCATCGCGCAACGACGGCCTGAAATCGCTTGCTGCGGTGACGGGTGCATGCGCGGGTGGAGGCTACGAGCTCGCGCTGGCATGCGACCGCATCGTCATGATCGACGACCGCGCGAGCACCGTGAGCCTGCCGGAAGTGCCGCTACTGGGCGTGCTGCCTGGCACGGGCGGCCTGACGCGCGTCACCGACAAGCGCAAGGTGCGCCGCGATCTGGCCGATATTTTCTGCACGACGAGTGAGGGCGTGCGCGCCGACCGTGCGCGCGACTGGAAGCTCATCGACGCGCATGCGAAGCCGCAGCAATTTGCACAGCTGGTCGCCGCCGAAGTGGATGGGCTTCGCAAGCAATCCAATCGCAGTGGCACCCAGGGCATCCAGCTCACGCCACTCGCGCCGCGCATCGATGAAGGCGGGTATCACTACACCACGGTTGGCGCCCAGATCGACCGGGCCGCGCGGATTGCGACGATCACCGTCAACGCGCCTAAAGCAGCCATCGAGAGCAAGACGGAGGCCATCGAGGCCGCCGGCGCCAACTGGTGGCCGCTTCAGCTGGCGCGAGAACTCGATGACCTGATCCTCAACCTGCGCACCAATGAACTGGAGATCGGCACCTGGGTCATCACAACGCGGGGCGACGCTCACCACGTGATGCAGGCTGATGCGGTGCTGGAGCAGCACAAGGATCATTGGCTCGTCCGCGAAACCACCGGTGCCCTTCGCCGCGCGCTGGCACGCCTTGATGTGACCAGCCGTTCACTGATCGCCCTTGTCGATGCAGGATCGTGCTTCGCCGGGACATTCTTCGAGCTGGCGCTTGCGTGCGATCGCATCTACATGCTGGACTTGCCTGATTCGCCGGACGCCGCACCTTCGCTGCAGTTGAATGCGGCCAACTTCGGCAGGTATCCCGAGGTCAACGCACTCACGCGCCTGCAGACGCGGTTTTGTGAAGACGAACAGACCATCGCCCAACTGCAGGCCTTGCAGGACAGCCCGCTGCGTGCCGATCAGGCACTGGCTCTCGGACTGGTCACGCTGACACCCGATGACATCGACTGGGACGATGAGATCCGCATCATGCTCGAGGAACGCGCATCCCTGTCTCCAGATGCCCTCACGGGCATGGAGGCATCGCTTCGCTTTCCAGGAAGAGAGACGATGGAGACACGGGTCTTCGGGCGTCTGTCGGCCTGGCAGAACTGGATTTTCATACGGCCCAACGCTGTGGGCGAGGAGGGCGCACTGAAGCTCTTCGGCACTGGAAAGAAAGCGAAATTCGACTGGAAGCGAATCTGATCGATTACGAAAGAAAACAAATGTCAAACATCGACCTTCAAGCCCTCATCCCCAACAACGTCCACCTCGGTGAGAACCGCCAATTGCAGCGTGCGCTGGAGCACTGGCAACCGGCGTTCCTCAACTGGTGGGACGAAATGGGCCCCAGCGATTTCAAGGCCAAGGAAGTGTTCCTTCGTACTGCTGTCGGCGTGGATGCGCAGGGGTGGGCCAGTTACGGCTACACGCCCATGCCCGAGTACCGCTGGGGCATTTTCCTGGCGGACAAGGAAGAGGGCCGCAAGATCGGTTTCGGGGACTTCATGGGCCAGGAGGTCTGGCAGGACGTGCCCGGCGAATACCGTTCGACCTTCCGCCGGCTGATCGTGACGCAGGGCGATACCGAGCCTGCCTCGGTCGAGCAGCAACGACTGCTCGGACACACCGCGCCTTCTCTCTACGACTTGCGCAACCTTTTCCAGGTGAATGTCGAAGAAGGCAGGCACCTGTGGGCGATGGTTTACCTGCTGCATGCGCACTTTGGCCGTGACGGTCGCGAAGAGGCCGAGGAACTGCTCGAGCGCCACAGTGGCGATCCGGACAAGCCGCGCATTCTGGGAACATTCAACGAGCCGATGGACAACTGGCTGTCGTTCTTCATGTTCACGTATTTCACCGACCGCGACGGCAAGTTCCAGCTCAAGAGTTTTGCCGAGAGCGCCTTTGATCCGCTGGCGCGCACCACGCGCTTCATGCTGACCGAAGAGGCGCATCACATGTTCGTCGGCGAGACCGGCGTGGGACGCGTCATCAAGCGCACCCTGGAGGTGATGAAGGAGCTCGATACAGACGACGTTGCGACCTTGCGCAAGGCAGGCGTGATCGATCTGCCGACCATCCAGCGGTTCATGAACTTCTGGTTCACCAGTTCGCTCGACCTGTTCGGTTCCGAGTCGTCTTCGAATGCGGCCAACTACTTCAGCAACGGCATCAAGGGCCGTCCTGATGAAGCCAAGTTCGCGGACCACGTGGAGCACGATACCGAGATGACCATCCAGGTGCCTGACGGCAAGGGCGGACTGATGAACCAGACCGTGTCCACCCGCAATGGCATGAACGAGATCACGCGTCTGGAGTACGTGAAAGACTGCAACGTCGGCGTGACACGATGGAACATGGCCATCAAGCGAGCCGGCATCGCATTTGAATTGAAGCTGCCGTCAACACGGTTCCGCCGCCAGGTGGGCGCATGGGCCAACGTTGCGACCGACCCCACGGGCCAGCCGATCACGCAGGCCGAATTCGATGCGAAGAAGCCGGAGTGGCTGCCCAGCGAAGCGGATATCGCGTTCGTCAAGACCCTGATGCACCGCGTGACAGAGCCCGGAAAGATGGCTGGCTGGATCGCGCCGCCTGACCGTGGCATCAATGCGCAGCCAGTGGAATATGAGTACGTGAAGCTCTGATTGCGCACGCGGCGCGAAAAGAGGCCGCCGGGGCGGGTACAATGCGACTCGTCGGGGTGTAGCTCAGTCTGGTAGAGCGCTGCGTTTGGGACGCAGAAGTCGCAAGCACTTGCCTTCTAAGCAAGTTGTCGGGGGTTCGATTCCCTCCGGGCAGGCCAGTAGCGCGCCCGTATCGGCCCACGTCGAAAATTCAGTTTTCGAAACTCACGCATGAATCAGCCCGCCTGGGGTGGCCTGTATCCTGATTTTTATTGCTCAGTTGCCCTTGAGCAACAATGTGCCGATCAGGAGCACTTGTCCTACAGGTCTTTCGGCCTCAGTGCTTGATGCTTGCGTCAGTTCCATCAGTGGAACCGAACAAACCTACAGGACCAACCATGAACCTACGAAGACACTTGCCGGTCATTCACAAGCTAAGCCTTGTGACTGTTGCCGTATTGGCGTGTTCGCCCGCCTTTTCGGCCGAGCCTAACGGCTGGTACGCCGGTGCCAACATTGGCACCACCAGTGGCGATTTTGAGCGGGCTAACAACGTTACCCCGTTTACCGGCCCTGGCTACGGCGTGCTGACCTATCGCGACAGCGACAGCAGCAACGGCTACAAGATCTACGGCGGCTATCGCATGAGCCGTAACTTTGCCCTGGAAGGTGGATATTTCAACCTCGGCAAGTTCAATTACGACTACACGACGAGCCCATTCGGCACGTTGGCCGGCTCGGTCAATCCGCGCGGTCTCAACCTTGACCTGGTTGGTATCCTCCCGCTGGGCGACCGCTTCTCGGTCTTCGGCAAGATTGGCGCCGCCTACATGGACGAGCGCACCCAGTTCTACCGTACGGGCGGCCCGCCTGTCACCGGTGATCACGGCGACCGTCACGTCCGTCCGAAGTTCGGTATCGGCGCGCAATACGCGTTCACCGACCGCCTCTCGGTTCGTGCGGAACTGGAGCGCTATCGCTTCAACGACGCTGTGCGCAACAAGTCGCACGTGGACATGGCTTCGGTCGGTCTGGTGTACTACTTCGGCTCCGTGCCACGTGCGGTCCCCGTTGTCGCACCGGCCCCCGCTCCGGTCTACGTAGCACCGCCGCCACCACCGCCACCGCCACCGCGCGTGGTGCCGCCACCACCACCACCACCACCACCGCCGCCACCACCACCCCCGCCTCCGCCGCCAGAGCCGCCGCCGAAGCAGGGTCGTAACTAAGCGCTGACAGGCGCAATGCACGGCGAAGATTCAGATCTTCGCCGTGCTTTTTTTTGCTTGTAACACCCGCACACGCTCTACGGTCGCGGTTTAGACTCGGTATAGGTCAGCCGTTTCCACGTCCTGGATGAACGGCCCATGTTGCAATGTTCAATGGGGTTGAAGTAAATGACGGGTTTTGCCACACGAATTCGCGGGTTGCTGGTCCTCCTGACTGTGTGTTTCGGGGCCGGCAGCGCAATTGCCAACGACAGCAGCGTGACCTACAAGGTTCCGGCTCCTGTCGATGCACCCATCACTTTGCAGCAAGGGCTTGTTGAACCCCCGCGCAAGGCTGATTTCGGGCCGACAACGCCTTCGAGTCAAGCTCAGGAGGTAGCTGACTGGGTCATGCAGTCGGCGGACCACAAGAACCTGCCATTCATGGTGGTCGACAAGGTACAGGCTCGCGTCTTCGTGTTTCAGCCAGACGGCAAGCTGCGCGGTGCCACGCCAGCGCTCATGGGTGTTGCAATAGGCGATCACACGCCGCCTGGAATTGGCAAGAAGAAGCTTTCGGCCATTACCCCGGAAGAGCGCACGACGCCCGCAGGCCGCTTCATGGCCTCGCTCGCCAAAGACATTCATGGCATCGAAGTATTGTGGGTCGATTACGAATCGGCCCTTTCGCTGCACCGGGTCGTGAAGGGCACACCCAAGGAACGCCGTGCAGAACGACTGGCGTCGCCCAGCGCCGCGGACAAGCGCATCACCTACGGCTGCATCAACGTCCCCGTGCCTTTCTATGAAACGGTTGTGAGCCCCTTGTTCAAGGGAACCTACGGGGTTGTCTACATCCTGCCCGAGACCAAGCCGATCCGCGATGTGTTCGGGTTCCAGACCGTCAAGGGCCCTTCATCCGAGGTCGGAAGCAACTAATAGCCCGCAGCTTCCGGCCCGGTCACTCAACGCCTTTCGTACTGGGTTTTTCCGAAAAGTATTTCGCGCGACTTGTCGTCCGTAATCGGCTTGCGAAGGTCCGCCAGTACTTTCACGCCGCGCTGCACAGCGGGTCGTTCTTCGATCGCTTGAACCCATCTCTCCACGGCTGGATAGTCAGACAGCGTGATGCCCTGCTTTTCCCAGCTGCGAATCCAGGGGAACGTCGCGATGTCCGCAATCGAATACGCCTCGCCGCCCAGCCATCTGCTTTCCTGGAGCCGCCTCTCGATCACGCCGTAGAGCCGGCGGGCCTCGTTTGAGTAGCGGTTCACGGCGTACTCCACCTTTTCCGGGGCGTACAGGCGGAAGTGATGCGCTTGCCCGAGCATGGGGCCGACCCCACCCATCTGGAACATCAGCCATTGCAGTACTTCGTACTTCTCGCGATCGGTGTCCGGCATGAAACGTCCGGTCTTGGCAGCCAGATAGATGAGGATGGCGCCCGACTCGAACAGGTGAATCGGCTTGCCGTCCGGGCCATCGGGATCAGTGATCGCAGGGATCTTGTTGTTGGGGCTGACCCTGAGGAACTCGGGCCTGAACTGATCGCCCGTGCCGATGTTTACAGCTGTCGCGCGATAGGGCAGTTCGCATTCCTCCAGCATGATGTGGACCTTGTGCCCGTTGGGCGTCGCCCACGAAAATACGTCGATCATTTGGTGCTCCAGCATGGTTCATCAATAATGTGACTCTAGGGGAAACGTCCAGCGCATGTTTGAACGCATCAAAAAGGCATTGTCCAGAGGTACGGACAAAGCATCGTTGTCCGAGGGCACACCCTCACAGCTCTCCCGTAGCCCCATGTCGGAATGGGCTGCGACCCAGGGCTTTGGTTTTTCCGTGGATGGCAAGGGCCAGGAGATCGCGCTTCAGGGCAAGATCGCCGGCAAACCCTGGCGCATGCAGATCGGGCGACCCACGCGCAACTACATTCTGGGTGAAGAGCTGCGGGCACGCGCCGAACTCGCCGTCCGCGAAGAAGTCGCCGTGCTCGTCATGAACAAGCCGCTGAAGGAAGCGCTGGAGAAGAAGGCGTACTCCATCTTCACCGATCCCCTGCAGACCTCCGCCGACCCTAGTCTTCCTGAAGAAATGCGCTGGCTCGCGATGTTTGACGAGGTTGGCTGGGAAGGTCCCTCCAGTGAATTCTGGCAGCGCTATAGCGTGCTGACGGATCGCCGCGACGACGCGTTGGCGTGGATCGAGCCGCGTCTGGCCATGATGATGGTGGACTGGCCCGAGCCCGCCCCATCGGCCGAAGTACCTTTCATGATCCTGATCCTGCGCGGCAAGGCGTATCTGCGCATGGAATATTCACCAGCGGGCATGCCGACCTTGCAGCATGCGTCGCGCATCTTCCAGACCTGCTGTGATTCGGCCCTGGCCAACCTGGGGCCGGAGCCCCGGGCCTAGATCAGCTACCGCGCGTGATCGGCACTTCGGCGTCCTTGCCGTACGCGCCGTACTTGCCCAGTTCCCACTTCGCAATCGCATTGCGGTGAACTTCGTCCGGACCATCGGCAAAGCGCAGCGTGCGCGCGCCGGCCCAGGCCGATGCCAGCGGAAAATCGCCGCTCACGCCGCCGCCGCCGTGGACCTGCATCGCCCAGTCGATCACCTGCAGCGCCATGTTGGGCGCGACCACCTTGATCATCGCGATGTCGTTCTTGGCAACCTTGTTGCCCGCGATGTCCATCAGCCAGGCTGCGCGCAGCGTCAGCAGGCGTGCCATGTCGATCTTGCAACGCGCTTCGGCGATGCGCTCCTGGGTCACCGTCTGCTGCGCCACGGTCTTGCCGAATGCGACCCGTGCCAGGGCGCGCCTGCACATCAGCTCGAGCGCCCGCTCGGCCAGGCCGATCAGGCGCATGCAGTGGTGGATGCGTCCCGGGCCCAGGCGGCCTTGGGCGATCTCGAAACCGCGGCCTTCGCCCAGCAGGATGTTGTCGGCCGGAACGCGCACGTTTTCGAAGTACATCTCCACGTGTCCGTGCGGCGCGTCGTCATAGCCGAACACCGTGAGCGGTCGAACGATGCGGATGCCCTTGGCATCGGCCGGGACGATGATCATGCTTTGCTGCGAGTGGCGGGGCGCTTCCGGGTCCGTCTTGCCCATCGTGATGAATACCGCGCAGCGTGGATCGGCAGCGCCCGAGATCCACCACTTGCGTCCGTTGATGACGTAATCATCGCCATCGCGCTCGATACGGGTCGCGATGTTGGTGGCGTCCGACGAAGCGACGTCGGGTTCCGTCATCGCGAAGGCGGAGCGGATCTGGCCTTCGAGCAACGGTTTCAGCCAGCGCGCCTTGATGGCCTCGGAGCCGTAGCGCGCGATCGTTTCCATGTTGCCGGTGTCGGGGGCCGAGCAGTTGAAGACTTCGCTGGACCACTGCACGCGCCCCATGATTTCAGCCAGCGGTGCGTATTCCTGGTTGGTCAGTCCCGCGCCTTCATAGCCCGAGGCCGATGCGCTGTCGACCGGCAGGAACAGGTTCCACAGTCCCGCCGCCCGCGCCTTGGGTTTGAGGTTCTCGATGGTGTTGAGCGCCGACCAGCGCTTGCCCGCCTTGGTATTGGCTTCGAGTTCCTCATGGTAGGCCTGCTCGTTCGGGTAGATATGGTCGTCCATGAACTTGAGCAGCTTGGCCTGCAGTTCACGGGTCTTGGGTGAGTACTCGAAGTCCATGTGTGTCTCCCTTGGGTAAATGCTGGATAGGTGGTGCGGTGCGCCGGCGTCAGGCCTTTTGCGCGAACTGCCAGGCGAGCTCGGCCATGGGCCGTGCGCCAGCCCCTGAGGCTGCCGCCTGCGCGCTCGAAGCGGTGCCGGTCTCGACCCGCTTGGCGATGCCTTGCAGGATGGCCGCGATGCGGAACATGTTGTAGGCGAGGTAGAAGTTCCAGTCGCCCCTGAGCTCTTGAGGCGTCGCCAGGCCGGTGCGTTCGCACCAGCGCCGGATGTATTCCGCTTCAGATGGGATGCCGAGCGCCTGCAGGTCGAGCCCGCCGATGCCGCGCGATGCGCTGTGCGGAATGTGCCACGCCATGCAGTGGTAGCTGAAGTCGGCCATCGGATGGCCCAACGTCGAAAGCTCCCAGTCGAGCACCGCAATGATGCGCGGCTCGGTTGCATGGAACATCAGGTTGTCCAGGCGAAAATCGCCGTGCACGATCGACACCTTGCCCTCGTCGCGGGCAGCGGCGGGAATGTTTTTCGGAAGCCACTCAACCAGCTGCTCCATCTCGGGAATCGGCTGGCTCATCGGGCCTGCTCCATCGGCTGACGCCTTGTACTGCTTGCTCCATCGGCCGATCTGCCGGTCAAAGTAATTGCCCGGCTTGCCATAGCCGGCGAGCCCGCGTGATGCAAAGTCAACCCTGTGCAACGCGGCGATCACCCGGTTCATCTCGTCATAGATCTCGCCGCGCTGCGTCGGGCTCATGTCGGGCAAGGCCTGGTCCCAGAGCACGCGGCCCTGCATGAACTCCATGATGTAGAACGCGCGGCCGATAACGGATTCGTCCTCGCACAGGCAGTACATGTGCGGCACCGGCACATCGGTGCCACCCAGGCCGCGCATCACGGCGTACTCGCGTTCGACGGCGTGCGCGGAAGGAAGCAGCTTGGCTACCGGGCCAGGCTTGGCGCGCATCACATAGCTCTTGCCCGGTGTGACGAGCTTGTACGTAGGATTGGACTGGCCGCCCTTGAACATCTCGACCGTGACTGGGCCCTTGAACCCGTCGAGGTTCTGTTCCAGCCAGGCGGTGAGGGCGCCGGTGTCGAAAGCGTGCTTGTCGGAGACGGCGCGGGTGCCGATGAAGTGGTCGTAGTTGGTCATCGAATCGTTCTTGTCAGAGTTCAGCGTCGATGATGCGCATCAGCGCTTCCCGATTGCGCACGACCAGCCCGCCCGGCTCGATGCGGATCACGTCCTCGCGCTCCATCGCCTTGAGTTCCTGG
>JAZKFD010000267.1:0-24503 GCA_040386635.1 Pseudomonadota bacterium | reverse complement strand
GCTGCTTGAAGTGCGAGTGGCAGGGGTTGATGTCGCTCCAGGTGTTGATGATCGCGATGACCGGCTTGCCCGCGTAATCGCTGCGGTGATAGCCCATCTGCGAAGTCCGCGAACGGTGTCCGAACGAGCGCAGGTCTTTCACGCCGTACCAGCGATGGCTTCGCAGTTCTTCGGGCTTCTTGCGATCGGTCAAAATTTCTCTCCTGGAATCAGACGCGGCCACTGGCCAGCAAATCACGTGTCCTGAGCGCCTCGCGACGCGCCGCATCGGCGAAATCTTCGCCATTGGATGCATAGAGCACGGCGCGCGATGAATTGACGACGATGGGCGCATCGGCACGCCAGCCGGCCTTCACTGTCGCGATGGCGTCGCCCCCTTGCACGCCCACGCCGGGGATCAGCAGCGGCAAGGTCGGCGCGATGGCGCGAACGCGTTCGATTTCGGCCGGGTACGTCGCACCCACGACGAGCCCGAGTTGTCCATTGGAATTCCACGGCCCCTGTGCAAGCGCTGCGATGTGCTCATACATGAGCGGCTCACCTTCGACCGACGAAAGGCGCTGACTCTGGAAATCATCGCCACCCGGATTGGACGTGCGGCACAGCAGAAAGGCGCCCTTGCCCGGATATTGCAGGTAGGGCTCCACCGAGTCGCGCCCCATGAAGGGCGACAGCGTGACGCAGTCCGCCCCGTAGCGCTCGAACACTTCGCGCGCATATTGCTGCGCGGTCGAACCGATGTCGCCGCGCTTGGCATCGAGGATGACCGGCACATGGGGCGCCACGGCCCGCATGTGTGCCATCAGCCGCTCGAGCTGGTCTTCGGCGCGATTGGCAGCGAAGTAGGCGATCTGGGGTTTGAAGGCAATGACCAGATCGGCGGTGGCATCGACGATGCGGGCGCAGAAGTCGAAGATCTTGCTGGCATCGCCCGACAGGTGAGCGGGGAAGCGCGATGGCTCGGGGTCCAGGCCCACGCAGAGCATGGAACCGCTTTGCTGCTCGGCCTTTTGCAGCATCTCGATGAAGGTCATGCGCCTGATTGTAAGAGCGCGCACAATCACCGGCGCCATGCAAAGACTCACCTCCCGCCAGCTCGTCATTCTCGTGCTCCTGACCGTCGTGTGGGGCCTTAACTGGCCGGTGATGAAGCTGGGCGTCACGGGCTTTCCGCCTCTCACCTTCCGCGCCCTGTCCATCCTTTTGGGCATTCCGGTGCTGGGCCTCGCATTGGTCGTGCTCAGGGTTCCGTTTCGCCTGCCGCGCAAGTACTGGCTCGAGTTCTCATGGCTGACCGTAACCAACATGGTGATCTGGCACATCTGCATCATCCTGGCGGTGCGCGGCCTGTCCAGCGGTCGCGCGGCGATCCTGGGCTACACCATGCCGATCTTCTCTGCCGTGATCGGCGCGCTGGTCTTTCATGCGGTGCTCACGCGCCGTGCCCGGACCGGTGTTGCTGCGGCTGCGCTCGGTGTCGCCCTGCTCCTGTGGCACGAGTTCACCGGGCTTGCAGGCAAGCCAGGCGCCGTGGCGCTTGCGCTGTTTGCAGCAGCCGTGTGGGCGCTGGGCACGCAGCTGCTGCGCCGCACCAGGATCGAGCTGCCCACGCTCACCCTCTCTTTCTGGATGACGGTGGTGGCCGGCTTGACAATGGGTCTGTTGTCCGTGATGTTCGAAAGCGACCAGTGGCGCGTGCCCACCGGCCCGGTGGCCTGGGCGATCGCCTACAACGCCATCCTCATCTTCGGCTACGCGCACGCCGCATGGTTCTATCTTGCGCGCGGCCTGCCCCCCGTGGCATCGTCGCTCAGCGTGATGTTCATCCCGGTGCTGGGCGTCTTCAGCGGTGCATTGTGGCTGGGCGAAATCCTGCACTGGCAGGACTGGGCTGCCGTGGTGCTGATGGTGGTTGCCATCGCATCGGTGCTGTGGCCGGCAAAACCGGCCACATCAGAAAAATCCTTAACCCGATAGCGCAAGCCACGCAGTCCAATGGTTTCAAAAGGCCCCTTCCGGGGCCTTTTCCGCGTCTGGCGTAGATGTTTTCTACCCATCACACCGTAGGCACTAGTCAGCGTGCTGACTAGGCATCCGCCCTAGCCCCCCGGTCTCAGCGTCTTAGGGCGTTGGCAGCTTTCACCTAAGGCTCGAACGCCCCCGAACGGTCTCATCAACACATGCCTTCAAGGCGTGTTTTTCAGACCGATCAGGGGATGCAAATGTTGTTCGAAACCGATGCCGCCAGGGGCCTTTTTTCCAGCCTGCTCGAGGGCGAGACCCGCGATGACGCCCCAAGCTTTTCTTCGGCCTACACCTGCGGTTGCCCTTCCTGCGGCGAACCGATGCTTGGCGGCGAAGGCGGCTCGGTCGGCTCATTTGCCACCTCACCCTACGACAACGACTATCAGTTCGTCGGCGCGGCAGCGACCTACGGCATCGGTGGAAATGTCGAAACGCTGATGTCCGGCAGCAAGTGGTCCAGCCAGGATGCAAGCGCCAAGACCATCATCACCTTTTCATTCGCCAATCCGCTGGAATCGACCTTCACGTATTCGCAGATGAGCACTTCGCTCGCGAGCTTCTCGGAAAGCGACAAAAGCCTCACGCGCCAACTGCTTTCGACCATCGAGGCCGTCTGCAACATCGACTTCGTTGAAGTGGCAGACAACTCGGCCGAGTGCGGCGTGCTGCGCTACGGCTATTCGGCCGAACCGAACCAGATGAATTTTGCAGGTTACGCCTACTTCCCGACTTCGTCTGCGATCGGCGGCGACATCTGGATCGGCGCCGCGCAGGCGACTGCCACCTGGGATTTCTACCGGCCCAACCTGATCCTGCACGAGACACTCCACGCGCTCGGCCTCAAGCATCCTTTCGACAACGGCTCGGTCCTGAGCGCCGAGCAGAACATCATCCCCAACACCATCATGAGTTATTCGACGGTGGCGGGCGGCTCCTCGGGCTATATGTCCAGGTACCCCAATGAACCGATGCCGCTGGACATCGCCGCCCTGCAGTATCTCTACGGCGCGTCTTCCAGCAACTCCGGCGACACCACCTATGACCTGGCCAGCGCTGACTTCCAGAAAGGCTTTCATGCGCTGTGGGATGCCAGCGGCACCGACACCGTGGACGGAAGCCGCCTCGTGCGGTCGATGACCCTGGACATGGCCGAAGGCTCGGTAAGCAACATCGGCATGGCCGTCACCGCATCGGCGAAGCCGGCCGCCGGCGGCACCATCACCGCGACCTATACCAACACAATGTCCATTGCCAAGGGCGCGGTGATCGAGCATGCCGTGGGCACCAGCTACGCAGACACCATCTCGGGTAACGCATCGGACAACACAATCTCCGGCGGCATGGGCAATGACCGGCTCGAAGGGCGCGCCGGTAACGACCGGCTGGAAGGCGGCGCAGGCCTGGACACCGCGATCGTGAATGCTTCGGGCGCCGGCTACACCATCAGCCCCCATGGAACAGCCATGCAGGTATCGGGCGGCTCGACCGGCACCGACACGCTTTCGGGCGTCGAGCGCCTCCAGTTCACCGACTCGAAGGTCGCCTTCGACGTCGATGGCAACGCCGGATTTGCAGTCAAGATGCTCGGCGCGGTGAGCGGCATTGCCGCATCGACCAACGCCAGCCTGATCGGTTCGGCGATCGCATCACTGGATTCAGGTGCCAGCATGGAGGCGTTGATGATGTCTTCCATCAACGCTGCCCTGGGCGGCGCAGCCTCCAACCAGGCCGTGGCGACGCTGCTGTGCAACAACATCGCCGGCTTCGAGCTTCCTGCGGACGTCATCCAGGGCTGGGCCCAGTACATGGACAACGGCAGCTACACGCAGGCTGCGTTCGGAGTGGCTGCAGCCGAATTCTGGATGAACCTCGACAACGTGGATATCGTCGGCCTGGCTGCCACCGGCATCGACTACATCTGAAATCGCGGAGCGGTCAACGCCTGCCCAGCGCCTGCTGGTACAGGCCCTTGACGCGCGGTACGTTGTCGCGAAGACGCGAGATGCGATCGGGCCCCGTGGGGTGCGTCGACAGGAACGCAGGCGAGCCCTTGCCGCCCTGCGCCTTGCCCATTTTTTGCCAGAGAGCGATCGAAGCCTGCGGATTGAACCCGGCGCGTGCCGCAAGCTCCAGCCCCACCAGATCCGCATCGATTTCGTCATTCCGGCTGAACTTGAGCGTGATCAGGCGCGTGCCCACGCCTGCCGCAAGGTCGCCCACCTGACCGAGACCCAGCAACTGCGCTCCGATGGAAAGAATGGTGCCGGTTCCCTGGGTCTTGGCGATCCGGGCCCGGGCATGTTCACGCAGGGCATGGGCGATTTCGTGGCCCATCACCATCGCCACTTCGTCGTCGGTGAGCTGCAGCTGCTCCAGGATGCCGGTAAAAAAAGCGATCTTGCCGCCGGGCATGCAGAACGCGTTGATCTGCTTGCTGCCAATGAGGTTGACCTCCCAGCGCCAGTCCTTGGCCCGCTCGTTCCACTTGGCGCTTTGCGCGACCAGCTTGGCTGCAATCGCGCGCAGCCGCTGCAATTGCGGATGACCGTCAGGTGCCAGCGCACGCTGCGCGCGCGCCTTGTCCATCAGCTCCGAATACTGCATGACAGCGGCTTGCTCGACCTTCTCGGCCGGCACCAGGCTTCTCAGGCGCGACGCCTGCCCGACATCGACCTGCGCCATGGCCGGCGACGCGATTGCTGCGCCCATGGCGAGAAGAAACCCGCGGCGAGGCCACGAGTGGGAAGTTGATTGGTAGCATTGCCAGCACATGGAGGGCCATGATAAACAGCGAAGGCAACCCGCATGTCGGACAACACCATTACCCCACCTCAGACCCCACCGCCGACCTGGGGTGAAACGCTCAAGGTCTATCTCGAACCCGCCACCCTGCGCATGCTGTTCCTGGGGTTTTCGGCAGGCCTGCCCCTGTTGCTGGTGCTTGGCACCCTCAGTTTCTGGTTGCGTGAGGCCGGCATCGATCGCACCACCATCGGCTACCTGTCCTGGGTAGGCCTTGCCTACGCATTCAAGTGGTGCTGGGCGCCGCTGGTGGACCGTCTGCCGATTCCGGTCCTGTCACGCCTTCTGGGTCGCCGCCGTGCATGGCTGCTGTTCGCCCAGTGCATCGTCGTTGCGGGCATCCTGGGCATGGCTTTCACGGATCCGAAGGCGTCGCTTGAAACCATCGTCTGGTGTGCGCTCCTGGTTGCGTTTGGTTCGGCCACGCAAGACATCGCTCTGGATGCTTTCCGCATCGAGTCGGCCGACAACGACCGGCAGGCCGCGTTGGCGGCCGCCTATCAGACCGGCTACCGGCTGGCGATGATCTGGGCGGGCGCAGGCGTACTTTGGATCGCTGCCCGCGCCGAGGTGGCCAACGTGGCCAACTATCAGCATGCGGCCTGGCAAACCGCCTATCTGGTCATGGCGGCATCGATGGCAGTGGGCATGGCGACCGTTTTGCTTTCACCGGAGCCGGCGCACAAGGTGTTGCCGCCAGCCCGCAACGCCGCCGCATGGCTGCGCGAAGTGCTGATCGAGCCTTTCGCCGAGTTCCTGCGGCGTTACGGCTGGCACGCCGCGCTGATTCTCGGGTTGATCGCCGTTTACCGCATCAGCGACATCGTGATGGGCATCATGGCCAATCCGTTTTATGTGGACATGGGCTACACCAAGGATGAGGTCGCCGCCGTCACCAAGGTATATGGCGTCATCATGACTCTGGTCGGCGCGTTCATCGGCGGCGCGCTGTCGATGCGCTTCGGTGTGATGCGCGTGCTGATGCTGGGTGCGATCCTCAGCGCCGGCAGCAACCTGCTGTTCGCGTGGCTGGGCACTCGCGGTCACGACCTGCATGGGCTGATCTTCGTCATTGCGGCAGACAACCTTTCAAGCGGCATTGCGTCAGCCGCATTCATCGCCTACCTCTCAAGCCTCACCAACATCAACTACTCGGCGACGCAATACGCGCTCTTCAGCTCGATGATGCTGCTGTTGCCCAAATGGCTGGCCGGGTTTTCGGGGAAGTTCGTCGATACCTACGGCTACGTCAACTTCTTCAACTCCACCGCCTTGCTGGGCGTGCCGGTACTGCTGCTGGTCTGGCTGGCGTCTCGCACGACGGTGACGGCGCCGCCGCGGGACGCCTAGCCGCTTGCAAGCGCTGAGAGTTCGGATCGCTTGACCTTGCCAAGCGCCGTCATGGGCAGTGACTCCACAAAGAACCAGTGGTGGGGCACCTTGTAGCGGGCGAGTCTTGCGGCCACCCAGTCGCGCAGTTCCTGCTCTTCGCTGCGCTCCCCTGGCTTGAGCACCAAGGCGACTGCGGGAACTTCGCCCCAGGCCGGGCTGTGAACGGCGAATGCCGCGCACTGCGCAACAGCCCGATGCTGCGCAAGTACTTCCTCGATCTCTGCAGGATGGATGTTTTCACCGCCGGAGATGATGAGATCCTTGAGCCGTCCGGCAATCGTGTAGCTGCCGTCATCCGCCCGGCTGGCGAGGTCGCCGGTGTGGAACCATCCTTTGTCATCGCAGGCGGGCTCATCGGGCCAGTAGCGGGTCACGACATTCGGGCCGCGCACCAGCACCTGGCCGACACCCTGCTGCAGGTCCTTCAGCATGACCTCCACGCGTGGCGCGGGCCAGCCGCAGGAACCCGCGTGGCTCATTGCAAACGGCGCAGGAAGCGCGATGGAGAACGGTCCGGTTTCGGTCGAACCATACACGTTGCAAACGGGCACGCCGCGCGCATGAAAAGCATCCACGAGGTCGCGCGGCAACACGCTGGAGCCGGCCCACAACGCGCGCAACCCCGACAGGTCTGCGCCGGGCCATTGGGGATGCTCGACCATCGCGCGCATGGTGGCAGGCACCTGAAGTGTGAGCGTGGGGCGATCGCGCGCCAGGCACTGCAGCGCAGCAGCCGGGGTGAACCGGGCATGCAGGATCACCGTCGCACCAGCGAACAACGCGGGCAAGGTCTGGATGCACAGTCCACCCACGTGAAACAGCGGCAGCATGGTTGCCACCACATCGGAGCGCGTCATGCCCTGCGCCTGCGATGCGATCTGCATGTTCGCCAGCAAATTCGCCTGGGTGTGTACCGCTGCCCTGGCCTGGCCGGTCGTACCCGACGTGTACACCAGCAAGACCGGCGATGAAGGCAAACCGCACAAGGGTGCCTGGGGATGCGCGCCAATGCCCAGCAGCTCGTCCATCGGCCGTGCCTCCAATCCGCAGCAACCATCGAGCGACAGGGCAGCTTCGCGCAACCCCTGGTCGTGCACCAGGAAACGTGGCGCGCAGTCCTGGATCTGGGATCGCCATTCAGGCGCTGCCAGACGCGTGTTGAGCGGCAAAAGGATGGCGCCGATTTTCGCGAGCGCGAACAGCAATGCAATCTGCGCAGGATGATTTGCGCCCAGCCAGGCGATGCGGTCGCTCGCACGAACGCCCCACTCGTGCCAGAGGCGGGCCGCCATCGACTCGCATAGATGTGCGAGCTGCGTGTAAGTGAGCGCACCGCGATCGTGGACGATGGCCACCGCATCACCCCGCTCGAGTGCGTGCCGGCGCGGCACCTCGTGGAAAAACACATCAGTGGACAGCTCGGCCATTTACCTAACTTTACCGCCGCTTCGTGCGGACCAAGGGTCAAGCAGACCAATATGCCATCAAGCGACCAGCAGCGAAAGCCTCGCGCCAGCCAACTGAACTCATTACCATTCCTGCATGCAACAACTGCTGATGATCGAAGATGACACCCGCCTCGCCCAGATGGTGGGCGAGTACCTCGAGCGTTCCGGGTTCGCGATGACGCATGCCGGCGACGCACGGGCCGGGCTTGCGCTCCTGCAGGATCCTCCGCCCGGTGCGGCACCCGACCTGGTGGTGCTGGACCTGATGCTGCCCGATCTCGACGGTCTGGAAGTCTGCCGCCGTGTGCGCGCCCTCCCCGGTGCGATGGGCCAGGTTCCCATTCTCATGCTCACGGCCAAGGGCGACCCCATGGACCGCATCGTCGGGCTCGAACTGGGCGCCGATGACTACCTGCCCAAACCGTTCGAACCACGCGAGCTTCTCGCGCGCATCCGCGCCATCCTTCGCCGCCGCGTCGAGGGCGTGCAACCCACGGCGAAGGTGATGCGATTCGGCACACTTGAAATCGACCGCGACGCGCGCACCGTGATGGTTGCAGGCAAAGCCGCAGACCTCACCTCGTACCAGTTCGACCTGCTCATCACGCTGGCCGAAAGGGCCGGGCGCGTGCTCACGCGCGACCAGATCATGGAGGCCGTGCGGGGCCGCGAGCTCGAAGCGTTCGACCGCTCCATCGACGTTCACATGGGCCGCATTCGCGCCGCCATCGAGGTGGACGCCAAGAACCCCAAGCGCATCCTCACCGTGCGCGGCGTGGGGTACGTCTTTGCCAAGCAACAGGACTAGGGGCAGGGCCGTCCGATGATTGCCTGGCGCGCCCGCTTCCGGGTTCCCCTTTATCTGCGCCTGTGGCTTGCCGTGGTGGTCGCGGTCGGCGTGCTCACGATTGCCTTTGGTTACCTCTGGCGATTGAATGCAGAAGCCGCGCCCGAGCGCGAAGTGATCATCCGCAACGAAGCGGGCGATGTCATCGGGCAGGTGAAGGCGCGTGCGGCGTGGGTGCCGGGCCAGGGCCTCGAGTTCGATGTGAAGATGAATGACGGCACGACGCAGACCGTGCAGCTGCCGGCGCGCAAACGCAATCCCGGCGAAGGCCCGCCCGGCCGCTCGTACTGGGCGCGCGGCCCTGGCGGCCTGTTGTGGATACTGGGCATCGTGGCGCTGGCGGTCGCCATCAGCACCTATCCCATCATCCGGCGGCTGACGCAGCGACTCGATGACCTGCGCCTGGGTGTCGAGCGCTGGGGCGAAGGCGACCTCA
Organism: Pseudomonadota bacterium; assembly: GCA_040386635.1. Lineage (GTDB taxonomy): Bacteria > Pseudomonadota > Gammaproteobacteria > Burkholderiales > Burkholderiaceae_C > Ramlibacter. Next base: position 15,553 of record JAZKFD010000267.1, on the reverse strand, counting down.
CCACCCGCATCAAGCAATCCGGCAGCGACGAGCTCGCGTTCCTGGCAGAGCGTTTCAACCATGCCGCTGAGCGCGTCGAGCGCCTGCTGCAGGCGAACAAGTCCTTGCTGGCGAATGCCTCGCATGAGTTGCGATCGCCGCTGGCACGCATCCGCATGGGCCTGGAGTTGATGGATCCGCCCGCATCGGCGGCGACCCGCGGGGAGATCGAACGCAACATCGCAGAGCTCGACCAGCTGATCGACGAGATCCTGCTGGCCAGCCGGCTGGAAGCACGCGAGAGCGACATGGGCACGATCGAGTCGATCGACCTCACCGGCCTGGTCGCGGAGGAATGTGCGCGCTCGGGCGCCGAACTGGCAGCCACCGAAGACGGCCAGCCCCTGGTGGTCCAGGCTGTCGCGAAGCTGATGCGCCGCGCCGTCCGCAACCTGCTGGAAAACGCCCGGCGCTACAGCGATGGCCCGGTCACCGTCGAACTCAAGCGCCAGGGTCGTGACGCCGTCGTCCGCGTGAACGATCGCGGCCCCGGCGTTCCACCTGCCGAGCGGGAACGAATCTTCGAGCCGTTCTACCGGCTCCCCGGTGCCAGTGAACGCTTCGGTGGCGTCGGGCTGGGTCTGGCGCTGGTCCACTCCATCGCACAACGCCATCAAGGCTCGGTGCACTGTCTCGACCATGAGGGCGGTGGCGCTTCATTTGTGCTGCACATCCCTTGTGACCAGCTGTAAACGCAGTAAAAGATTTCGCCAATTCGATCCATCCGGCCTCAAAACGGCCCGATTTTTGCACTAAAGGCTTCGTTTAAGCGTCTCCCTCCCTCACTTGAGGGATGCGGTCCGATCCGCCTGGATTTAAAGTTCAGGCCAACCCTGTCACACATCCGATTTACATCAGATTCAAGTCTCCCAACGACGTCCTTCCGAGGACTTTCATACAGCCACCGCAAGGTGGCTGTTTTTTTGGGTCTAGAGCGGGAACGATGCGATGCCTGGCCCCGCAGCACTCGCCAGCGCTGGCGTACGCGCCACATTCATCAGCCACGACACCATCACGAAGTAGCCGATCAGCGTGGTGAGTTCGACCACGCCCTGCTCGCCAAACTGCTCACAGCAAGCGCCATAGGTGCCGTCACTCACTCCGTGCGTGGCAAGCAGCTCGCGCGCGAAGTCCAATGCCAGCTCTTCGTCAGCAGGCAACTGCTTCGGGCGGGCGCCGACCCGCAGCGCATCGAGCGTGGCCTGCGACACACCGGCCTTGACCGCCAGCGGCTCGTGCATCTGCCACTCGAACTGGTTGCTCACATGACGTGCCGCAGCGCAGGTCACGAGCTCGCGGATGCGGGCGTCCAGCACGCTCTCGAAGCGCAGGTATTCACCGAGCCTGGCGACGCGATCGAGCAGCTGCGGGCTGCGCAGGAGCGGGAGAAAAGGTCCGTAGACGCCCTTGCGCGGGCCATCGGTCAGCGCAAGGGCGGCCGCGCGCTGGCTGTCGCTGAGTGTGCTGGCGTCGGGCAGTGGCATGCGCTGCGCGCCGTTTCCCTGGGCAGGTGATGAAGACGTTTTGTCAGCGGGCATATCAGCGGACATTCTTGATCTCCGGATTGTTGATAGACCTGCGATGCGCTTCGCGCCAGAGCCATGCCGCGCAGATCGCCAACGACAACGCGGCGGCTTGCAGGGCCAACGCTAGCCCTGTTTCGCGAAAGCCCGGCACATGCAAAAGCAGCGACGAAAAAACCGGACCTGCGATCTGGCCGATCGCGAACGCAGCCGTCATGCTGGACACCGCTGCAGTCGGATCGCCCGTCGTGCGCGCGCGAATTTCCTGCACACCCGCCAGCGTCACGACCATGAAGGTGCCGCCCACCAGCAGCGCCGACAACGCAATCGTCCAGCCATTGAGCCACAACGAAGGCAACAACACGCCCAGAGCCATCAACACGTTGGACGCGGCCCAGATTTTCAGCCGTGAGACCCGGAGCAGCAGCCACGCACCCACGACAACCGAGAGCGCCGCCGTCACGCCGAACACCGGCCATGCCAACCCGAAAAGCCGCGGGTCTTCAACCACCGACCGCGCGAGCACCGGCAGGAACGTCGCGGGCAGGATGTAGCCAAAGCCCAGCATGCCGTAGCAGATGACGAGTCCTGTGTTGCTGGTGGACGGCCGGCTGCCCACCTTCTGCGCTGGCGCTGCGACGGGGGCAGCGCCCATTCGGGACAGCACCAGCATGACGGGCAGCACGAGCACCGCTGCCAGCACCCCGAGCTGCAACCAGAGCGATCTCGCACTGGCCGACAAGCTCGCCCCGGCCAGGCAATAAAGACCCGCGCCCGCGATGCCCAGGCCCACCCCGATGTAGACAAAGCTGCTCCACGCCGGCTTGCCGATGCGCGCCAGCGCACCCAGGCACCAGACGGCCGTGGCAATGAAGGCCCACGCACTGCAAACGCCTGCTACAAAGCGCAGAACTGCCCATGTCCACGCCGACACGGGCAGGGCCATCGCCGCCGTGAGCAGCACCGTGAGCACGAGAGCGACCATGCCCAGGCGCAACGCGCTCCAGCGCAATCGCGGTGCGCTCACTGCGCCGGCAAGGTAGCCCGCATAGTTCGCCGCAGCGACCCATCCCGCCGCCGCGATGTCGATCTGTCCTTCGCCGATCATGAGCGGCAGCATCGGCGTGAACGCAAACCGGCCGATGCCCATGGCGACAGCCAGTGACAACGCGCCGGCAAGCGCGATCGCCCAGGGCGCGGCTTGGCTTGGGCTTACGCCAGCTTTCGTCACAACAGCGCGCGCACCCTCTCGGGCGAAATATCGACGAGACAGCGCGTATGGCCCAGCGGGCACTCGCGCTCGAAGCACGGCGCGCAATCGAGCGGCGGCTGGTACGACGCATCGTCCCTGAGCCAGATCACGCGCGCGCTGTCATTCAAGGGCGGCGTGTGCAGTGGGCTGGACGAACCGAACACCGCCACTTGCCGCACGCCAAATGCGGCAGCCACATGCATCAGGCCGGAGTCGTTGCTGATGACGGCCCGGGCTGACGCAATGATCGCGAATGCATCGGCCAGCGATGTCTTTCCTGCCAGGTTGATGCACTGGCCCGCGCCGGCCGCATGCGCGATTTCGTCGCAGAGCGCGGCCTCCTTGGCCGACCCGAGCAGAACGGCCGGCGCGTCGAGCTGGCGCGCCAGCTCGGTGAAATGGATGGCGGGCCAGCGCTTGGCGGGACCGAACTCGGCGCCGGGTGCAAAGACGTAAAACCCGCGCGCCTCTAGCGCCACATGGGCGAGCGCATGAACGACCGCCTTCGCATCCAGCACGAGCCGGGGCCGGTCGGCCTCCAGGCCATCGCGCTCGCCGCTCAGAGCTGAGTAGAACGCGACCATCGGCGGCTTGCTCTTCGGGTTCTTCAGGCGATGGGTCAGCAGTCCGACACGCGATTCGCCCAGATAGCCGATCCGCCTGGGAATGCTCGCCAGAAACGGGAGCAAGGCACTCTTGAGCGAATTGGGCAGGACATAGGCGGTTCCGAAGCGCCCCTGCACCTGTTTCGCGATGGCACGCCGCGCCTTGAATTGCAGGCCGCCATGCTGGAACGGAAATTCAATGACCTCGTGCACCTGCGGCATGGCGCGGTACACGGGCGCCACCCAGGGCAAGGCGCCGACGGTGAGCGTTTCACCGCGCCTGTGCAGCCGCCGCAGCAGCGGCTCCGTCATGACGGCATCGCCGATCCATTGGGGGGCGATGACAAGCGAATTTTCAGTGTCCGCCACCGAAATGCTCGCCGGCCTTCAGCTTGTAGACCGTGCCGCAATACGAGCACTTGTTCTGGCCTGTCGAGGCGATATCCAGGTACACGCGCGGATGCGTGTTCCAGACCTTCATGCCAGCCACCGGGCTGGGGCAATAGATTCCGCCATTGGCATTGAGGTCGCTGGCGAGCAATTCAACGACCGCCTGCTTGTTCTGTTCGATGCCAGCCATCTTCAGACCCTGGTCAGCCAGTGGGCGTACTTGGGATTGCGGCCGTTCACGATGTCGAAGAACGCCGACTGGACCTTCTCGGTGATCGGTCCACGCGAGCCAGCGCCAAGTTCAATGCGGTCGAGTTCGCGGATCGGCGTGACTTCTGCGGCGGTGCCGGTGAAGAACGCTTCGTCGCAGATATAGACCTCGTCGCGCGTCAGGCGCTTCTGCACGACTTCCAGCCCCAGGTCTTTGGCGATGTGGAACACGGTGTTGCGCGTGATGCCGTTGAGTGCGCCGGCCGACAGATCGGGGGTGTAGATCACGCCATCCTTGATGACAAAGATGTTTTCACCCGCGCCTTCGGAAACGAAACCAGACGCATCGAGCAACAGGGCCTCGTCGTAGCCGTCATCGAGCGCTTCCATGTTGGCCAGGATGGAGTTGGTGTAATTGCTCACCGCCTTGGCCTGCGTCATGGTGATGTTGACGTGGTGACGCGTGTAGCTGGAGGTCTTCACGCGGATGCCGCGTTTCATGCCTTCTTCACCGAGGTAGGCACCCCACGGCCAGGCGGCAACCATCAGGTGGATCTGGTTGCCCTTGGGACTCACACCCATCTTTTGCGAGCCGATCCAGGTGAGGGGGCGCAGGTAGCCGCTTTCGAGCTTGTTGGCCCTGACCACCGCGCGCTGCGCTTCGTTGACCTGTTCCTTGGTGAACGGAATGTTCATGCGCAGGATCTTGGCGCTGTTGAACAGGCGGTCGGTGTGTTCCTGCAGGCGGAAGATCGCCGTGCCCTCGGCGGTCTTGTAGGCGCGCAGGCCTTCGAAGGCGCCGCAACCGTAGTGCAGGGTGTGGCTCAGGACGTGGATCTTGGCGTCGCGCCACTCCACCATCTCGCCATCCATCCAGATCTTGCCGTCGCGGTCGGCCATGCTGGGTACAACGCTCATATCAGTCCTTGGGGTTCAGTCGAACTGCGGATTTTACGACTCGCCACCCGAAGTGCTTGCGGAAGAACTTTCGGGCTGCTCTGGCGGACGGACCAGCTCCCACCGGGCGAGCCGGCCATTTCTGAATTCGCAGGTGACATGTGAGTCGCCGTCGTCGGTCCAGCGGAACACCTCGGGCTGCTGATCGGGCTGCGACAAAAGCTCTCCGAGCGAGCCTGTCATGGCCATCACGTGCAGCAGATTGACTCCGGGCTTGAGTTTGGTGTTGAGCATCACCGCGCTGCCGACTCGCCCCTTCGGGCGATCCGCCGCCTTCTTGAGCACGTGCATCAGGCGGTTGAAGTGCAGCAGCGCCCAGGTGACCATGCCGGTCGCGACGACGGCCACCCCGGGCCATCCGGCTGCACGCCAGGCGCCCAGCACAAGGACCACGCCGGCAATAGGATATGCAATTTGACGCCAGTTCATTGCGCGATTGTCGTGCAGCTTGAGGCACGCGGCCTGCGGCAACTGCGTAGGCCCGCCTGCCTGTCACCCCAGGCTGCGCACCACTTCCATCGCCTCCTCGATGCGTTCGACCGGATGGATGGTGAGCCCTTCGATGTCGCGGCTGCCCTTCTTGGGCGCATTGGCCCTGGGCACGACCGCCACAGAAAAGCCGAGCTTGGCGGCCTCGCGCAAACGCTCCTGGCCACGTGGCGCGGGCCTGACTTCCCCGGCCAGTCCGACCTCGCCAAAGGCGATGAATCCCTTGGGCAAGGCACGTCCGCGCAAGCTGGAGGTAATCGCCAGCATCACCGACAGGTCAGCGGCAGGCTCGGAAATGCGCACCCCGCCGACGGCATTGACGAACACGTCCTGATCCATGCAGGCCACGCCTGCGTGTCGATGCAGGACGGCGAGCAACATGGCCAGGCGGTCACGGTCCAGGCCCACCGACAGGCGGCGCGGACTCGGCCCACCGGTATCGACCAGCGCCTGTATTTCCACCAGCATCGGCCGCGTGCCTTCCAGTGTCACCAGCACGCAGCTGCCCGGAACCGGCTCCGCATGTTGCGAGAGAAAAATCGCACTCGGATTGGAGACGCCCTTCAGGCCCTTCTCGGTCATCGCGAAAACCCCGATTTCATTGACCGCGCCAAACCGGTTCTTGATGGCGCGCACGAGCCGAAAGCTCGAATGCGTATCGCCCTCGAAATACAGCACGGTATCGACCATGTGCTCCAGCACGCGGGGCCCGGCAAGCGCACCTTCTTTCGTGACGTGCCCCACCAGGACGATGCACGTGCCCCCCGCCTTGGCGGCGCGCGTGAGGTGCGCCGCGCATTCACGCACCTGCGCCACCGAGCCCGGCGCCGAGGTGAGCTGATCCGAGTAAACGGTCTGGATGGAATCAATCACTGCCACTGCGGGTTTGGTCGATGCAATCGTGGCGAGAATCTTTTCGAGCTGGATCTCGGCCAGCACACTGACCTGCGAGCGATCCAGGCCCAGTCGCCTGGATCGCAGGGCGACCTGCGCCCCGCTCTCTTCGCCGGTGACATACAGCGTGGGGACACCCACTCGTTGCAGACCATCGAGTGCCTGCAGCAGCAGTGTCGATTTGCCGATACCCGGATCGCCGCCGATCAGCACCACGCCGCCTTCGACGATGCCCCCGCCCAGCACCCGGTCGAGTTCGGAAATGCCCGTGGGCGTGCGGTCGATCTCGCTGGCTTCAATGTCGGCCAGCACTGCTACTTCGGCGGTTTTTGCGAGCGATGCGAAACGGTTCCTTGCAACCCCCGATGACGGTTCAGAGGCGGTCTCGATCAGCGTGTTCCAGGCCTCGCAATGCGGGCACTTGCCCAGCCATCGAGGGCTTGTGCCACCACATTCGGTGCATGAGTAGATTGTCTTTTCCTTGGCCATCGGCCAAGTGTAGGGGCCGTCAGGTCCGCATCGCTCGCGCGGTCATGGCCTGGAATCTTTCCATGTTGGCCATGTCCACCTGCGCAATCTGTTCTTCCGGCGACAGCGACGCCCACTGTTCGACATACATGTCGATGAAATCGAGGACCTGCTGCGCGGTGACGGGGTCCGGATCAAGGGCCTTGTGGCTCTCTATGAGGCTGTCAATCTGAAGCGCGAGCATCTGGAAGTGGACACCGCACGAGTTGGGCGTGTTGGCCTGCATGCTCTGCTGGCGGGTTGTCACTTCGGGGAGCCCGATGTCCCGCAAGGCTGCTTTCAGCATGCGCTCCGCGCGGCCCTTCTCATGCTGCGGCATGCTGTCGAACAGAACAGCCCTGACACCGTCGCTGCCTTTGATGACGAAAAGCGTCAGGTAGTGCGCCGAGTTATGGATGGGGATGACCGCCGGCCTGCCAGCAGGCAAATCGATCAACAGGCCTAACAGCAGGCTGTCGTAAGCAGGGCCGATTTGCTGACTGGTGGGCGGGCCGAGATCGATAAGGGGTGCGTACTGGACGTTCCTGAAGGAGGCGCCGATGGCGATCAGCTCGTCATCGGCGACCACTCGCCCCCGATCGACGAGGTTCGAATCCTCCAGCATGTATTTATGGGCCATCAACTTGTCGTTGAGCGCGAGATGCGCCTGGTGTTCAAGGGAGCGAAGCGCCTGCTGCACCCTGGGCTCGATTCGCAGCACTGCGAGCCGGTCTCGTTCAGCATGCGCCGCCCGCCCCGCAAGATAGACGATGCACGCCGGTGCATTCTTGCCATGCGCCTGAAAGCTGGCGATGGCCTGCTCACCCATTTGCCTTCGAACGGCGGCCGACTCCTGGGCAGTAGGGCGTGGTGCATGCGGCGCGAGCTGACTCGGATCGCCGTAAACGCGCATCAACTGCTGCAGGGCGTCTGCGGCTGCATGCACATTCGAGCTTGTCGCCTGTTGAAACAGGCGGGATAGGCGCTGGGCCCCGCCCTCAACCGGACCCGCGCTTGCAACCTCCACACGATCATGCGCCTGCGCGCTCCCCGGCGGCCTTTCAACCTCTTCACCGACTGCCGGCGTTTCCGTACGGAAATCGACCCGTCCATAAGTGGGAGCAAGAGCCGCAGCAGCGCTGTGCTGCTCAAGGGCAATGCCGTGAATGCCGGCAAGGTCATGCAAGAGCCCGACCACCTCGTCGGGCAGGTCCGGCGGCAAGGTGATGCGCTCTCCAGCACGACTGCGCAGGAAATCTTCGATGTCCATGGCGGTTCCAGTGACATGCGCCTGGATTTCCGGGGCCGGTTGCCTGCCGCGCAATGTCTTGGCCCACTGTTCGATTCCGCTTTTCATGTCCGCAAGGAATTCTTCCGAATTCCCGCGCCTGGCTGGCGGTGCTTTTTGGCGCGGCTCGGCTTGAAGGGGAGTCGCGGTGCGTGGATAGCGTCCTGCCGGATCCATAGTTACTTCCTGTCGTTTGTCGAGAACTGAACGAGTGACAAGCGAATGCCCACTCCCTCAATCAGTAACTAGCAGGCGCGAACAGTTCCCGTCTCACACCAAGACCAACGACTTGTGCGCCCTGAAGGAAAACAGCCACTAGTCACCGGGGTGGACACATCAATCCGGTTCATTTAACATATTAAATGAATGTTATATCCACGGCCCGTTGCAAGCTCCACCCCATCCCCCGATGACCACGCCCTTCGTCCACCGCAACCTCCCGCGGCTACTGCTGCAGGCGCGCGAATCGGTCATGGCACACACGCGTCCCAGCCTGCGCGAGCACGGCTTGTCGGACCAGCAATGGCGCGTGCTGCGGGTGCTCGGGGAACACGGCACGGTCGAGACAGGCCGCGTGGCACGCGAGGCCTACATCCTGGGTCCGAGCCTGACCGGCGTGCTGGCGCGCATGGAGCGCGATGGGCTGGTGCAGCGCGAACGCGACCCGGCTGACCAGCGGCGCACCGTGGTCGAAGCGACGCCCAGGGGATTGAAGCTCGTGGACAAACTGTCGCGTACGGTCGAGGCGCACTACGAGTGGATGGAAAAGTCGCTCGGCAAGGAAAAGCTCGCCGGGCTGTATCAACTGCTTGACGAAGTCATCGCACTGAACACGATCGATTAGACATGCGCATTGATCACCTTATCAACGGAAAGTCCGTCTCGGGCACCGACTACTTCCAGACGCTCAACCCGGCGACGCAAGAGGTGCTGGCTGAAGTTGCATCCGGTGGCGAGGTCGAGGTGCATGCGGCAGTTGCCGCGGCGAAGGCGGCTTTTCCAAAATGGGCCGGCATGCCCGCGCCCCAACGCGCAAAGCTGGTTCGCAGGCTCGGCGACCTGATTGCCGCGCATGTGCCCGAGATCGCGCAAACCGAAACCAACGACTGCGGCCAGGTCATCGCGCAAACCGGCAAGCAATTGATTCCCCGCGCAGCAGACAACTTCTACTATTTCGCAGAGATGTGCACCCGCGTCGATGGTCACACCTACCCGACCGAGACGCACCTGAACTACACGCTGTTTCACCCGGTCGGGGTGTGCGCACTGGTCTCGCCGTGGAACGTGCCCTTCATGACCGCGACCTGGAAGGTGGCGCCCTGCATTGCCTTCGGCAATACCGCCGTGCTCAAGATGAGCGAGTTGTCGCCGATGAGCGCGGCGCGGCTGGGTGAGCTGGCCATGGAGGCCGGCATACCGGCGGGCGTTCTCAACATCGTGCACGGCTACGGCCAGCAGGCGGGCGAACCGCTGGTCAGGCATCCCGATGTCCGCGCGATCTCATTCACGGGCTCCACCGCGACCGGCAACCGGATCGTCAAGGAAGCGGGACTGAAGAAATTCAGCATGGAGCTGGGCGGCAAGTCACCCTTCATCATCTTTGAGGATGCGGATCTTGAACGGGCGCTCGACGCTGCGATCTTCATGATCTTTTCCAACAACGGCGAGCGTTGCACGGCGGGCAGCCGCATCCTCGTGCAGCAGTCCATCTATGCAGACTTCGCGCAGAAGTTCGCTGCGCGCGCCGGGCGTCTTGCCGTGGGCGATCCGCTCGATGAAAACACGATCATCGGCCCGATGATTTCGCAGGCCCACCTCGCAAAGGTGCGCAGCTACATCGAACTGGGCTCGAACGAGGGGGCGACGCTGCTGTGTGGGGGCGTCGGTGCGCCCGCCGTGGCAGATCGCGTCAGCAAGGGCAACTACGTGATGCCCACGGTCTTTGCCGATGTGGACAACCGCATGAAGATCGCGCAGGACGAGATTTTCGGACCTGTTGCGTGCCTGATTCCGTTCAGGGATGAAGCCGATGCGATCCGGCTTGCCAACGATATCCAGTACGGCTTGTCCAGCTATGTCTGGACGGAAAACATCGGCAAGGCGCATCGCGTCGCGGCTGCTGTTGAAGCGGGAATGTGTTTCGTCAACAGCCAGAACGTGCGCGATCTGCGGCAACCATTTGGAGGCACCAAGGCTTCAGGGACCGGACGCGAAGGGGGCACCTGGAGCCACGAGGTGTTTCTGGAACCGAAGAACATCGCCGTGTCGCTGGGCGCGCACCACATTCCGCATTGGGGAATCTGACCATGGGAACGCTCGCCCTCGCCGCCAAGATCACGCACGTGCCGTCGATGTACCTGTCGGAATTCCCCGGCCCCAATTTCGGCTGCCGTGACGCCGCGATCAAAGGTCACAAAGAGATCGACCGGCGCTGCCGCGCACTGGGCGTGGACACCATCGTGGTGTTCGACGTGCACTGGCAGGTCAACAGCGAATATCACATCAATTGCGCCCCACGCTTCGAAGGCGTGTACACCAGCAACGAGCTGCCGCACTTCATCAAGAACCTTCCCTACGCCTACCCCGGCAATCCGGCACTCGGCCACATGATTGGCGACATGGCCAACCAGATGGGCGTCAAGAGCCGGGCGCACTCAGACACGACGCTTGAATTGCAATACGGCACGCTGGTTCCGATGCGCTACATGAATGCGGACCAGCACTACCAGGTGATCTGCGTGAGTGGCTGGTGCGAGTGGCACGATCTGAACGAGTCAGCGCAATTTGGCCTGGCGGTGCGAAAGGCCATAGAGGACCAGTACGACGGGACGGTGGCTGTGTTTGCCAGCGGCTCCCTCTCGCATCACTTCGCCGACAACGGCCGCGCGCCCGAGTTCATGCACAAGGTGTACGACCCGTTCCTCGAACAGGTCGATCACCGCGTCGTCGAGTTGTGGAAGCTGGGCGACTGGAAGACCTTCATCGGAATGCTGCCGATGTACGCCGACAAATGCTGGGGCGAAGGAGACATGCACGACACAGCGATGCTGCTGGGTCTGCTCGGCTGGGACCGCTACGAAGCGCCTGCGGAGATCATCACCCCTTACTTTGGAAGCTCGGGTACAGGTCAGATCAATGCGGTATTTCCGGTCACGCCGCTCAACGTTGAAGCAGGCTAAATTGGAATCTGACCCCAATTTCAGATTTGATTACGGACCCTTGCCAGGAGTGACATGCCACATCTCGTGATTCTGTATACGCCCAACATCGACGCGATGACGGACATGAAGGTGCTTTGCCGGTCGCTGGCCGATGCGATGCTGGCCCTTCGCGATGAAAACGATCAGCAGGTGTTCCCGACGGGCGGCACGCGCGTGCTGGCTTACCCGGCGGCGCACTACGCGGTGGCCGATGGCGAGAACGACTACGGGTTCGTGTATCTCAACATCCGCATGGCTGTGGGCCGCAGTGATGGGGTGAAGCAGACAGCAGGCGATCGCCTGCTCGATGTCGTCAAACTGCACTTCGCGCCCATCTTCGACAGCCATCTCATCGGTATCACCCTGCAGATCGATGAGAGTCCCGGGCAGGTCTACGACGGCAAGCACAGCTCGCTGCATCCACTATTCAACAAATGACTCTTTCAGCAGAAACCATCAAGCAGCTGGCACGTGAACTCGACGCGAGTGAAAAATCGCGTGTGCAGCTCGAGCACTTTTCAAGACGGTTTCCGGACATGACCGTGGAAGACGGCTACGAGGTCTCTCGTGCGTGGGTTGCCATGAAGATCGCCGCCGGACGTACCGCCCGGGGCCACAAGATCGGCCTCACCTCGCGTGCAATGCAGCTGTCCAGCCAGATCGACGAGCCTGACTACGGCACGCTGCTCGATGACATGTTCTTCGAGGCGGGCGATATTCCGGCAAGCCGTTTCATTGCGCCACGCGTGGAAGTCGAGCTGGCTTTCATCCTCAAGCATCGGCTCGAGGGCAATTCCATCTCGATCGATCAGGTGCTGGCCGCGACCGACTATGTGCAACCCGCCATCGAGATCATCGACGCGCGCATCGAGCAGCTGGACCGCCACACCAAGAAAATGCGGCGCGTGCAGGACACGATCAGCGACAACGCAGCCAATGCGGGCATCGTGCTGGCTGGCCGCAAGGCTCATCCGCACGAACTCGACCTGCCCTGGTGCGGCGCCATCCTGCGACAAAATGGCGTGGTGGAAGAGACTGGTCTCGCCGCAGGCGTGCAGGGTCATCCGGCGATCGGCGTTGCCTGGCTTGCGATGAAGCTTGCCGCGTGGGGCGAGTTTCTCGAAGCCGGCGAGGTCGTGCTTGCCGGCTCGTTCACCAGGCCCGTCGCCGCGAAACCGGGCGACGTGTTCGATGCCGATTACGGCCAGCTGGGCCGGTTTGAATTCCGTTTCGTTTAACCATTCCAAAAGAGACAAGCCATGCAAACTCCCGTGAACGAATTCAAGCAGGCCCTCAAGAGCAGGAAGCCGCAAGTCGGACTCTGGCTCGGCCTTGCCAGTCACTACACCACCGAGATCTGCGCTGGCGCGGGATTCGACTGGCTGCTGCTCGACGGCGAGCACTCGCCCAATGACCTTCGCTCCCTGCTCCAGCAGGCCCAGACCATCGCCGGCTACCCGGGCTCTCATGCGGTTGCGCGTGTGCCCGTCGGGCATGGCCATGCGGGCGTCACCCTGATCAAGCAATACCTCGACCTCGGCATCCAGACCCTGCTGGTGCCGATGGTCGATACCGCGAGCCAGGCCGAACAACTGGTGCAGGCGATGCGATACCCGCCCGGCGGTTTTCGCGGCATGGGAGGCGCGCGCGCCTCCCGCTGGGGCCGTATCGGCAGCTATGCCAAAGAGGCCAATGACCAGGTATGCCTGCTGGTGCAGGCGGAAACCCGCGAGGCGCTGGACAACCTCGACGCCATCGCCGCCGTCGAAGGCGTGGACGGCGTCTTCATCGGCCCGGCAGACCTGTCAGCGGCACTGGGCCACGTCGGCAATCCGATGCATCCAGATGTTCAGGCCGCGATAGAAGACGCGATTGCGCGCATTCACAAGGCGGGCAAGGCAGCCGGCATCCTGTGGCAGGACGACACGGTGTCACGCCGCTACCTCGACATGGGTTGCGAGTTTGTCGCGGTCGGTGTCGATTCGGTGATGCTTGCGCGTGCAACCACTGCTCTGGCGGTGAAGTTCAAGGCCGATGTCACAGCGGCGTCTACGGCTTCAACGAGCGCGACTTACTGAGCCGGCAAGGAGCGACCCATGAACGCAGTCCTCAAGCCCGTTGCCGCGGCGATGCATCCCGACGAGTGGCAGGCACGCGTGCAACTCGCCGCCTGCTACCGCATCTTCGACCTGCTCGGCTGGACCGAGATGATCTACAACCACATCACGGTGCGCCTTCCCGAGAGCGTGAGCGGTGGGCAAAAGCAGTTCCTCATCAACCCCTTCGGGCTGCACTACAGCGAGGTGACGGCAAGCAACCTGCTCAAGATCGACGTCAGCGGCAACAAGCTCGACGACAACCCCTGGCCGGTGAATCCCGCAGGCTTCACGGTGCATTCGGCGATCCACGAAGGCGTGGAAAACGCGCATTGCGTCATGCATACGCACACCACCAGCGGGCTCGCCATCGCGTGCACGGCGACAGGCCTCGCGCAGAACAATTTCTATTCGGCACAGCTGCACGGGCTGGTGGCGTATCACGACTTCGAGGGCATCACGGTGCACGCCGAAGAGACGCCACGTCTGCTCAAAAGCATGGGCAACAAACCTGCAGTCATCCTTCGAAACCATGGTCTTCTGACCTGGGGTCCGACGCTGGCGCTGGCCTTCGTGCGCCTGTGGACGCTGCAGCGCGCATGCGACGTGCAGGTGGCGCAGGCCGCGCTGGGGCCGGCGATTGCGGTGCCGGTGGCCATCGCCGAGAAAACGGTGGCCGACTCGTTCCAGTGGGATGCGAAATTCGGCGCAGGGCAGGACGTCTTCGATGCGCTCGTGCGGCGCGTCGACCGGATCGACCCTTCTTACAAGCATTAAAAACACAAGGTCGAAACGCAAGTCATGAAGAAGGTTTGTATCTACGGCGCCGGCGCGATCGGCGGGTGGCTGGGCGTGCGGCTCGCCCAGGCTGGTTGCGAGGTCAGCGTGGTCGCACGCGGCGCGACGCTGGCGGCGCTGCAGGCGGATGGCTTGCAGCTCACGACGATGACACCCGCACAGACCCATCGCGCCGAGGTGCGGGCGAGCCCCTCGCCCGGCGAGCTGGGTGTGCAAGACCTTGTCATCGTGGCGGTCAAGGCGCCTGCGATGGCCGAGATCGCCCGGGCGATCGGCCCTTTGCTGGGGCCCGACACCATCGTGCTGACCGCGATGAACGGTGTGCCCTGGTGGTTTCTTGACAGCTTCGGCGGCGAGCACGCAGGCAAGCGGCTGTCGTCGGTCGATGCGGATGGCAGCATCGCGAAAAACGTGCCGTCCCATCATGTGGTGGGATGCGTGGTTCATGCCAGTTGCTCGCTGGACGGCCCGGCCCGAGTTCGCCAGCACTTCGGCAACAAGCTCATCATCGGTGAGCCTTCGGGCAAGAAAACCGCTCGCGTGCAGGCGCTGGCCGCATTGCTGGAGCGTGCCGGGCTTGAGACAGTCTTGTCGGAGCAGATCCAGAAGGACACGTGGTTCAAGCTGTGGGGGAACATGACCATGAACCCTATCAGCGCGATCACCGGCGCAACGACCGACCTCGTGCTCGATGACGAGCTGGTACGCGCATTCATCGGCAAGGTCATGCTGGAGGCCCGGGAGATCGGCGCGCGCGTGGGCATCGCGATCGATCAGGAACCTGAAGACCGGCACCAGGTCACGCGCAGACTGGGCGCGTTCAAGACGTCGATGCTGCAGGACGTGGAGGCCGGCAAGCCGGTCGAGCTGGACGCCCTGGTGGCCGTGGTGCGCGAGCTGGGCCAGATCACGGGTGTGCCGACGCCATGCACCGATGCTTTGCTGGGCCTGGCTCGCCTGCACGCACGTGTGCGCGGCCTGTACTGATCGCGGCGGCGCACTAATGGCGGTGTACTAATGGCCACATCCGGCAAGGCGATCAGCGGCACTGCGTTCGCCACACTGCTGTTGATCGCGCTGATGATGGGCGCGAACCATGTCGCCGCGCGCATTGCCTTCAACAACGGCGTTGACGTGGCGACGGCGGTCGTGTTCCGCAGCGCCGTCACCGCGACAGTCATCGCGATCCTGCTGTCGCTGCAGCGCGTGCGCATCGCATTCACCGCTCGGCACAAGCGCATGCTGCCAGTGATCGGCCTGCTGATCGGCGTGCAGAGCCTGTGCCTGTACTCGGCCGTGGCGCGG
>JAZKFD010000266.1:0-6862 GCA_040386635.1 Pseudomonadota bacterium | reverse complement strand
GAACCACTCGCAGCGATTTCGCATGGGCTAGATATGCGCTCCAAAGCGCAGCCCACGATTATGGCAGGCCGAAATGCCGCTGTCAAACGCCGGCCTCAAGAAACTCTCTTCAAACCGGCATTGCTCTATAAAGACGCGCTAGTTCCCGGAAGTCGTTCAGTTGCGGGTCCTGTCCCGTCTCCTCCCGCAGAACCTCTGCCACGCGGCCCGAAAGTTGACCCGCCATTTCCGCATCCAGAAAGAGAAGCCTGCTCCTGCGGGCAAGTACGTCCTCCACGGTTCTCGCGAACTCCGTGCGTACCGCGAATCTGACCATGCCTTCGGTCAGCCCTGCCCCGAGCACCCTGTCGGCACCGGCAATGGCGGCGACTTCAGGCGCGTCGCTTCCATAGGAGTGCAGCCCCTGCGGCTCACTCAAGGGCGTCAAGTGCTCCGGCAAACCGTTGGCGCCCACGAGCTTCAAGTGAACAGTCACTCCGGCACTCGCTCTTTCCAGCAAATGATTGTCAAAACAGGTTTCCAGTACGTCTTGCGCCATTGCACGATAAGTGGTCCATTTTCCACCGGTCACCGTGACCAGTCCTGATCGACTGGCAATCACCGTGTGCTCGCGGCTGAGCGCCTTGGTCTCCTCGCCGTCATCGTTCTGTGGCTTTACCAAGGGGCGAAGCCCGACCCACATACTTCGGATATCGACCATTTGCGGGGCGCGTACGAGGTAGCGGGCCGACTCACCCAGGATGAAATCCAGCTCTTCCCTGAAGGGACGAGGCTCCCGCGACAAGTCGCCGCGGGGCGTGTCCGTTGTTCCCAGAATGATTTTGCCCAGCCAGGGAACGCCAAACAGCACGCGTCCATCTGCGGTTTTAGGGACCATGAGCGCGTGATTTCCCGGCAAGAACTCCCGATCGACAACGATGTGAACGCCCTGACTTGGCGCCACCATCGGCTTGACCGGCCTGTCGATCGCCTGGCCGTCCATCTGCCTGAAATGGTCCACCCAGACGCCGGTGGCGTTCACAACGCAACGCGACCGAATCTCGAAGTCGCGGCCCGTCTCCTGATCGCGGCAAGAAAGGCCGACCACCTTGCCGTTCTCGTACCGCAGTGCCGTGGCCGCACAGTAGTTGACGACCAGTGCGCCTTTAGCTTCGGCCGTACGCGCCAGTGCAAGGGACAGGCGTGCGTCGTCAAACTGGCCATCCCAGTATTTCACGCCCCCCTTCAATCCCTGTGGCAGCACATTCGGCAGACAGGCGAGCGCTTCGCTGCGACTGAGAAATTCAGTCTGACCAAGCCCGGCCTTGCCAGCAAGTGCGTCGTACATCTTCAATCCGGCACCGTAAAAGGGTGTTTCCCAGAATCGGTAGGACGGCATCACGAATGCAAGCGGTTGCGCAATGTGCGGCGCGTTTTGCAACAAGGTTGTACGTTCGTGCAGCGCCTCGCGAACCAGGGCGATGTTGCCCTGGGCCAGATAGCGCACGCCGCCGTGAACCAGCTTGGTCGCCCGCGACGAGGTTCCTTTGGCGAAATCGTGCGACTCAACCAGCACCACTGAAAATCCGCGTGCAGCGGCATCGAGCGCGACACCAAGTCCGGTGGCACCGCCGCCGATGATGGCGATATCGCAGGCCCTGGTCTGCGCAAGGCGGGAAATCAAATCCTGTCGGTTCATTCGTGGCTATTTTGACCGACGCGGCTGCCGGCGCGTTGATCCCGCCGCGGCCTGTCAAGCTAGACTGAAGCAATGAACGAAAACCAACCCGTAACGCCCCGCCATGAAAGCCCGGGATGCATTGCCTTCATCGGCGGTGGCAACATGGCCGGGGCCATCATCGGCGGCTTGATACGGCAGGGCCGCACGCCGTCGCAGATCGAAGTCGTCGAGCCGTTTGCCCAGGCGCGGGAAAACCTCAAGAACCGATTTGGCGTGACGGCGAACGAGCTTGCCGGACCGTCCTTGGCCCGCGCCAGCGTCGTGGTCTGGGCGGTCAAGCCCCAGACTTTCAAGGTGGCCGCCGCTCAGGTTCGCCCCTTTACCGGGCCGGCGCTCCACCTGAGCGTGGCGGCCGGCATTCGATCGGGCAGCATCGCGAATTGGCTGGCAACGCAACGGATCGTCCGCTCGATGCCAAATACGCCCGCGCTCGTGGGTAAAGGCATGACGGCCCTCTACGCGCGGCCATCGGTGACCCCCGAAGACAGGCGGTGCATCGAAGAGATCGTCGCAACCACGGGCGATTCGCTCTGGGTGAACGACGAGAAGGACCTGGATGCAGTGACGGCTCTCTCAGGCTCTGGGCCTGCGTACGTGTTTTTCTTTCTCGAAGCGATGACAAAGGCAGGCGTCGAAATGGGTCTGCCGCACGACCAGGCCCTCAGGCTTGCAATCGGCACTTTCGCCGGAGCTTCAGAACTGGCTCGTGCATCAGAAGACCCCCCTGAACTCCTGCGCGAACGCGTCACGTCCAAGGGCGGCACGACTTACGCTGCCATTTCCTCGATGGAACAAGACCAGGTGGCGGCACTGTTTGGCAAGGCGCTCCACGCCGCGCGCCAACGCGCAACGGAATTGGGTGATGAATTCGGTTCGTGACGGGAAACTAGCCGGGCCGGGTTCGCCTCACTGAACCGCGTATCCGGCAACGACACCAGCGAACACGGTGAGCCCAAGCCAGTGATTGAGGCGAAACGCGCGAAAACATCCTTCTCGCGTGCGCTTGCGAATCATCGTGTAGTGCCAGATCACCTGAGCACCAGCCGCGGCCATCGTGACCGCGACCACGGGCCAGGCCATGCGCAAGCCCAGCACCGCACTCCATATCGCCAGAAATGCGAAATAGCAGACCATCACCGCAGCGACGTCCGCGCGCCCCAGGGTGATCGCCGACGTCTTCATGCCGATCTTCAGGTCGTCGTCCCGGTCAACCATGGCGTACTCGGTGTCGTAGGCCACCACCCAGAAAAGATTTCCGAGCAGCAGTAACCAGGCGACCATCGGGATCCGCGACTGCACTGCGGCAAATGCCATCGGAATGCCGAAGCTGAAGGCGACACCCAGCACGGCCTGTGGCATGGAGACAAAACGTTTCGCATAGGGATAGGCAACAGTGATCGCGAGCGCCGCGAACGACCAGGCAACAGTGAACTCATTGGTGGTGAGCACCAGCACAAATGCAGCGAGAGCTAAAAACGCGCCGAGTGCAATTGCCTCCTTCACCGACACCTTGCCGGCTGTCACCGGCCGCTGCGCGGTTCGCTTGACATACCGGTCGAATTCCCGATCCGCAACATCGTTGATGCAGCAGCCGGCGCTTCGCATCAATATCGTGCCCATGACGAACACTGCCAGCAAATGCCAGCCCGGAAATCCATGCGCCGCAATCCACAAGGCGCTGAGCGACGGCCATAGCAGCAGCAGCCAGCCGGCGGGTCGACTCCAGCGGATCAGATCGAGGTAGAGGCTTAGCTTCTCGCGCAGCATCTACAACCCGAGACGGCGCAAATCGAGCTTGCCATCCCGCATCGGCGGACACCAGAAGTACGCCCCATTGACCGGCCGGGAAATGCTGAACATGGCATCGACGATGCCGTCTTCCTGGCCGGCCATGCGGCGCATCTGCGCTTCAAAGGCATAGAGCGATTCGCCGAATGCAACAAACATCAGCCCGGCCTGCATGTTCATCATCCACGGCATTGAGCGGCGCAGCATGAACGCCGGCGGGTCGAAGTCTTCCTGCGCCGTGCGCTTGACGTGCGCGGATGTCGGCGAGTCTTCGATCTCTTCGTTATCGGTGCGGCGCCGCCCGATGTGATGGTCGCGCTCATCGTCTGCCAGGGCCTCGAACGCGTCCAGGTCATGCAGCCATTGCTGCACCGCGACAAAGCTTCCGCCATCCAGGCCTTCGCCCTGTCGCCGTGTAAACGCGGCCTCCAGCGCCGCATCGCCAGTGGGGTTCTCGGTCCCGTCTTCATAGCCGGTCAGGTCGCGTCCATGCCCGCTTTCGCCCAGCGCATGGCGAAATGCATCCACTACGTGCCGAACCACGAAAGCGGGCGTCAGTGCTTTCTGTACCTTTCGCGTGAGATGCAGCAGATCGCCAAGGTCGTCGCCGCGCACCCAGCACCACAGCGTGCCGGGTGTCGATGGCACCTTGATGCCGCGTCCTTCAATAGCCGGAAATTCGTGCAGTCCGGGTATCTCTGCGCCCAGGGCGGCAACCAGTGAAGGTCCGATCCCGAGGACTACTTCGCTGCCATTGGCCAACGGTGAAAGTCGAATGAGAGCTTGCCTGATCGCTTCCGCATCCGCCTCCTGCGACAGGCTGAACACCACGAAGCGGGCCACGGCGGGCACGCCCTCCAGAATTCCGGGTTGATAGAGGCGGGTCATTGTTTCAAGGCATCCAGGGTTGCGACAGGTTGCAGGTCTTCACGACAGCCGTTTCACGCCGGGCAGCTCGCACGCGTAAATCGAATTGCGCAGGGACGCGATCGCCTCGTAGCGGGTGTAGCTTCGCCGCCATGCAAGCACCACCCGGCGCATGGGCGGGTCGCCGTCGAATGGAATGTATTTCACGTAGGAATGATCTTCCTTGCGCCGGCGCGGCCGCGGCTCCAGCGCCTCCTTGGGAACCGACAGGCGCGGCACCACGGTGACGCCCATGCCCGCCGCAACCATGTGCTTGATCGTCTCCAGCGACGATCCCTCGAAACTTTTGCGGATACCTTCGGCATTGCTGGAAAACCGTGCGAACTCCGGGCAGACCTCCAGCACATGGTCTCGAAAGCAGTGACCGTTTCCCAGAAGCAGCATTGTTTCGCTCTTGAGCTCCTGCGCGGTCACCGTGTCGCGGGCCGCCAGCGGATGCGTGCTGGGCACCGCAGCCAGGAACGGCTCGTCATATAGCGCGGCGACGGCCAGCCCGGTATCGGGAAACGGCTCGGCCATGATCGCGCAATCGATGTCTCCCATTCGCAGCATCTCGAGCAATTTCACGGTGAAGTTTTCCTGAAGCATCAGGGGCATCTGGGGCGTACGCGAAATCGCCTGCCGCACGAGATCGGGCAAGAGGTACGGCCCGATGGTGTAGATGACCCCCAGCTTCAGCGGCCCGGCCAGCGGGTCCTTGCCGCGCTTGGCGATTTCCTTGATGTTGGCCGCCTGCTCCAGCACGCTTTGCGCCTGCTGCACGATCTCCTCGCCCAGCGCTGTCACCGAAACCTCGTTGGCGCTGCGCTCGAACAGTTTGACCTCCAGCTCTTCTTCCAGCTTCTTGATAGCGACCGACAGCGTCGGCTGCGAGACGAAGCATGCTTCGGCAGCCTTGCCGAAATGCTTCTCGCGCGCGACGGCGACGATGTACTTGAGCTCGGTCAGGGTCATGCAGGCTTGGTGTTCAGGCTTTGAGAAATTCCGATTTTCCTCCGAACCAGCGCTGCTCGTGCTGACGCGCCAGTTGCGGGTACCGATCCAGCATCAGCGGCGCCATCTGGCGCGCCCATTCCAGCAGGTGAACATCGGTCTCCAGGTCGGCAAATCGCAACATCGCGGCGCCCGACTGCCGGGCCCCCAGGAACTCACCCGGGCCGCGGATCTCAAGATCCCGGCGCGCTATCTCGAAGCCGTCACAGGTCTCGGCCATTGCCTTCAATCGCGCCCGAGCCGTTTCGCCGAGCTTGCCGTGCTCGCCCGCCGAATACAGCAGCACGCATGCCGAGGCAGCAACGCCGCGTCCGACCCGCCCGCGCAGCTGGTGCAACTGCGACAGCCCGAACCGCTCTGCATGTTCGATCACCATCAGCGACGCATTCGGCACATCAACCCCCACTTCGATCACCGTCGTGGACACGAGCACAGCCATCTGTCCGGCTGTGAACAATGACATCACCGCCCTCTTCTCGGGCAGTGGCATGCGCGAATGCAACAGGCCGACCATGGCGCCCGGCAATGCCTGCGTCAATGACTCGTGGGTCTGCGTTGCGTTGGTCAGATCCAGCGCTTCGCTCTCCTCAATCAGGGGACAGACCCAGTACACCTGACGGCCCTGGGCAACCTGCGATCGGATGCGCTCGATCACTTCCTCGCGCCTCGCATCGGCGATGAGCTTGGTGACCACCGGCGTGCGCCCGGGCGGCAGTTCGTCAATGGTCGACACATCCAGATCCGCGTAGTAGCTCATCGCCAGCGTTCGCGGAATCGGTGTCGCCGACATCATGAGCAAGTGAGGCTCCAGTCCCTCGCCGCTCATCTTCGCGCGCAAGGCGAGCCGTTGCGCCACGCCGAACCGGTGCTGCTCATCAATGATCGCCACACCGAGGTTACGAAACTGCACCTGATCCTGAATCACCGCGTGCGTGCCGACCACCAGTGCGGCTTCGCCGCTGGCGACAAGGGCCAGCATCGCCGTGCGTTCTTTCTTCTTCTGGCTGCCAGTCAGCCACGCGACGCGCAGGCCACGGGGGGCAAAAAGCGGTTCCAGCCAGCCAATCAGTTTTCGAAAGTGCTGCTCGGCCAGGATTTCGGTGGGCGCCATCAATGCGCATTGCCAGCCGGCATCGATCGCAATGGCTGCAGCCAGCGCAGCGACCACGGTCTTGCCGGAACCGACATCGCCCTGCAGCAGGCGATGCATGGGCACCGGCCGCGCCAGGTCCTTTGCGATCTCGCGGCCCACCCGTTCCTGGGCATCCGTGAGCTGGAACGGCAGCGCCGCACGCAACTGGTCATACAACCCATCGTCCACGCGCGCGAACGCAGGTGCCCTCAGCGCTGCACGCTCGCGCTTGCTCTCCAGCTGCGACAGCTGCTGCGCCAGCAACTCCTCGGCCTTGAGGCGCTGCCACGCCGGATGGCTCC
>JAZKFD010000265.1:4538-6236 GCA_040386635.1 Pseudomonadota bacterium | reverse complement strand
AGATGACCGCCGCCTTGATGGCCAGGAAGCCGACAACAATCAGGGCCATCAGGCCTGGCGATCCTGCGAGTACGCCAAAGTCAATGCTCATTCCCACTGCGATGAAAAACAGGCCGAGCAGCAAGCCCTTGAAAGGCTCGATATCGGTTTCCAGCTCGCGCCGGTATTCACTCTCGGCCAGCAGCACCCCCGCGAGGAAGGCACCCAATGCCATCGACAGGCCCACCAGCTGCATCAGCGCAGCGATGGCCACGACCAACAGCAGTGCAGCGGCGGTGAAGATCTCCGGCGTGTTGCTCTTGGCGATCCAGCGCAGCAGGGGCCGCAGCAACAGCCGGCCACCCAGGACGATTGCCCCGATGACCAGCACGATACGGCCGGCCTCGATCCAGACGGCCGAGGCACCGCCGCTGGCTTGTGGTGCCGTGCCCACGGCCGCAAGGAGTGGCAGCAATGCCAAGATGGGAATGGCGGCCACATCCTGGAACAGCAGGATTGAAAAGCCCGCCTGGCCGCTGGAGGTGGGCATCATGTTGCGCTCTCCCATCACCTGCAGGGAGATGGCGGTTGACGACAACGCCAGCCCGAGCGCTGCGACCACTGCGATGCGCCACGGCACGCCGGCCACCGTCGCTGCAGCGCAGAGCAGGGCGGCGCACCCAAGCACCTGGGCGCTTCCCCAGCCGAAGATCGGACGCCGCAGGCTCCACAGGCGGCGCGGTTCCAGTTCCAGGCCGACCAGGAACAGCATCAGGACAACGCCGAATTCCGCGAAGTGCAGGATGTCCTGTACGTTCTTGACCAAACCGAGGCCCCACGGCCCAATCGCGATGCCCGCTGCCAGGTAGCCGATGATCGAGCCCAGGCCGAGCGCACGCGACACCGGCACGGCGATCACCGCGGCGCTCAGGTAGATGAGGCTGTTGATCAGCCAGGAGGGTGCGTGTTCCATGCGGTTCAGTCCCGGGCCTTCTGGGGGCGATCGCTGGTGGGAACGGCGCAGGCGGGGCAGTTCTCGATCTCGTCCATCTCGGGCCAGTGCGGATAGCTTTGCAGCCGTTCGCCGAAGATGGTCACATGCAGCTTCACCGATTCTTCGCTGGCGCTGCGGGCGCCATGGAGCAGCAGAGGCGGCAGGAACCGCATGCCGCACAGGGTGGCGGTCTGTTCGTAGGGCGGCAGGAATGCGTCGAAGAAGTAGCGGTTATAGCTTTGCGGATGATACGAAGCCTCGGGTCCGCCGGTCGTAGCCACCAGCCACAGGTCCTTGCCCTGCAAAGCCGTGCCACCCGGGCCGTAGGCCCAGCCGTAGGAAAGCACGTCGTCCAGCCAGAGCTTCAACAGGGCTGGCATCGAATACCACTGCACCGGATGCAGCAGCACGATCAGGCTGGCGTTTGCCACGGCCCGCTGCTCGGCGGCGGGGTCGATGTCGTAGTCGGGGTAGAGCGAGTACAGATCGCGAACGGCTACGCCCGCACCCTGTTGTGTAACAGGGCCCTGCATCGCCCGCGCGCATTCCACGAGACGGCGATTGACGCGCGATTCGCGCCAGTTGGGATGCGCCGCCAGCACCACGATGCGCGCTGCGGCAAGGCCGGGTGCTTGGGTTGTCAACTGATCCATGTCGCTAACATAGCGCATCGCCGGGTCGCCGGGTCGCCGGGTCGCCGGGTCGCCGGGTCGCCGGGTCGCCGG
>JAZKFD010000265.1:1232-4438 GCA_040386635.1 Pseudomonadota bacterium | reverse complement strand
TCGCCGGGTCGCCGGGTCGCCGGGTCGCCGGGTCGCCGGGTCGCCGGGTCGCCGGAGACAGCGGAGTCGCCAAGCGGGCCATGCAGCTGTCGCTGGCTGGACAAGTAGCAGGCGCTGCAGCTTGCTACATTGCGGGTATGAAGTCATTCCAGAATCTCGCCGAACTCACCCCCCTGATCGGCCAGGACGTCGCAGTGAGCGAATGGATCACCATCACCCAGGATCAGGTCAACCTGTTCGCGCAGGCCACCGGCGACGACCAATGGATACATGTAGACGTTGAGCGCGCCAGGGCCGGGCCTTTCGGCGGGCCGATCGCACATGGATTTCTCACGCTGTCATTGATCCCGAAGTTTTTTGCGACTTCGATGGAAATACGCGAGGCGCGCCTGGGCGTGAATTACGGCTTGAACAAGGTGCGATTCACCTCGCCAGTGCCAGTGGGCAGCCGGCTGCGTGCCCACATGAAGCTGCTGTCCTGCGATCCGATCGACAAGGGCGGCATGCAGATGGCCTGGCTCGTGACCGTTGAACGCGAGGGCAGTGACAAGCCGGTTTGCATCGCCGAATCCCTGACCCGGCGATATCCCTGACGGGCGATTTACATCGGGCCGAATTCGCCGCGCGGTGTCTGGCCGTTGCGAGCGGACTGGACGCCTTCACTCTTGACCGTTGCGGCATCGACGGCTGACTGGGTGACGCCGATGAAGCCCGTGCTTCCATTGGTGATGCGCAACGGGTTGCGTGCTTCGGCCTTGACGTCGGCGACGGACCGGGCAGCGGTCACGGGGTGTGCGAACTGAGACGCGTCGGCTTCGTCGGCCATGGCGGGTGCAGCAGCGAATCCTGCCAGGGCAGCGATGGTTGCGATAGCCAGTTTGCGAGTGGTGTTCATGGTGAAGTTCCTTTTGGGTTGAAGTGATTCCTTTACGCACGCTCACCCCTGTCTGGATGTCAACTCGCTGGTAACGAGATGTGCATCCGGACTTTCTTCACGACCGACATCAAGCGCTCTCGAATCCGTTTTGTCGCCAGGCTTCGAACACCGTCACGGCCACTGCATTCGACAGATTCAGACTACGCTGGCCCTGCCGCATCGGCAGCTTCAGGCGCTGCGCATCGGAAAATGAATCGCGCAATGGGGCGGGCAGTCCACTGGTTTCAGATCCGAACACCAGCCAGTCGCCAGGCTGGAAGGCAACGCTGTGAACGGTTCGCGTGCCACGCGTGGTCAGCGCGAACATCCGCTCCCGCGGGGGCGAACATGCGCCGATGAATGCTTCCCAGTTCGCGTGTTTTCGCACCGGCGCGTATTCGTGATAGTCCAGCCCCGCGCGTCGCATGAGGCGATCTTCCATTGAGAAGCCAAGCGGCTCGATCAGATCGAGCGTGCAGCCGGTGTTGGCCGCCAGCCGGATGATGTTGCCGGTGTTCGGGGGAATCTCGGGGTTGACCAGGATGATGTGGAACATGGATTCAGGCCGCTTCATCGGTACGCGCGAACACCAGCGCCGTGATGTGGGAAGCGCCGGCCTGACGCAATGCGAGCGCTGCCGCGAACAGCGACGCACCGCTGGTCATGACGTCATCGACCAGCGCGATGCGCTTGCCGCGGACCTGCGCCGTTCGCAAGGGATCCACGGCGAAGGCGCCGGTGACGTTGGCAAGCCGTGCCTCGCGGTTGAGCGCCGCCTGCGGGCTGGTGTGGCGCAGCCTGAGGAGCAGATCGGGGTGCGTGATGGCAGGGGCCAGCGCGCGCGCCAGCAACAGGGCCTGGTTGAAACCGCGCCCGGCCAGCCTTGCATCCGACAAGGGCATGGGCACCACGAGATCGGCTGAATCAAGTGCCGGTTCGATCCAGGGCGAACTGCGCATCAGCACGGCGAACGGTTGCGCCCACCCGGCCTGGCCGTTGAACTTGAACTGGGTGATGAGCGATGACCACGGATAGTCGTACCCGACAGCCGCGTGGCACGCGTCAAGTGGCGGGGGAGTCGCCAGGCAACGGCCGCACCGTGCAACGCCGGCCGCAACAGGCAAGGCGCAGCTTTGGCAGCGCGATGCGGGTTGCGCGAACCGCGACACGCATGGCTCGCAAACGGGTTGCGCGGGCCAGCGGCGGCACACCGCGCATTGGCCCGGCAAGCGGGAAGCAAGCCCTTGAGTCAGTCGGCCGAGCATCGGGTCAATATACTCGTTCGCATCGAGCCGCCCCCCCATGACTGAAGACCGCGAAGACCGCCCGCCCACCATCGACCCGGTCGCCGCCGCGCACTGGCATCGCACCGCACCGGCGCGCTCGCCCTGGCTTCATGAAGAGGTGGGCCGGCGAATGCAGGAACGGCTGGAGTGGATCAAGCTCAGGCCCGCCAGCTGGATCGCTTGGGAGCCCGTGCGCGGTGGCCTGGATGCGCATGCGCTGGTGCAAGAGCGCTATCCACAGGCGCAGTGCTTCGTGCACGAAACCCATCCGGACCACGCGCGGGTGGCTGCGCAGCATCTGGCAAGGCCCTGGTGGCGGCGCCTGGGCGCACCGGCTGTCCAGACCGGCTCGTTACCTGAGGCGGGTGCGCAGATGCTCTGGGCCAACATGGCGCTGCACATGTCGGCGCAGCCGCAGGCGCTCATCGCTCAGTGGCATCGTGCCGTCGCAACCGACGGCTTCCTGATGTTTTCCTGCCTGGGCCCCGACAGCCTGCGCGAACTGCGGGCCGTCTATCGGGCCCTCGGTTGGCCGCCGCCCGCACATGACTTCACCGACATGCATGACTGGGGCGACATGCTGGTCCACGCCGGGTTTGCGGAGCCGGTGATGGACATGGAGCGCATCACGCTCACCTGGGAGACATCCGTGCGCCTGCTGCAGGAGTTGCGCGAACTGGGGGCCAACCTGCATCCGGCCCGCTTCGCCGCCCTGCGCGCGCGGGAGTTCCGTTCCCGGCTGGAGCGCGAGCTGGCAACGGCGCTGGCGGGCGCCGATGGCCGTCTTGCCCTCACATTCGAGATTGTCTACGGCCACGCCTTCAAGCCGGCACCGCGGGTCCGGATGAGCGAAAGCAGCTCTGTGTCGCTCCAGGACATGCGAGCGCTCCTGCGCGGCGGGCGGACCCCGTCATGAGGCGTAGCAATGGCCCCGTTGGCGGCGGGGTGCCAAAAGAAGCCGCGCTACAATGCCGGGTTGATTTTTGAGCGTCACCCGTGTCGAA
>JAZKFD010000265.1:0-1222 GCA_040386635.1 Pseudomonadota bacterium | reverse complement strand
CCAGCTGGGTTGGCTTTACGCGTCGCTGTGCGTTGTCTCGCTCGGAATCGGGGTTTTTTTCTGGTTTCAGGGGGCGCCGCTCGTGCTGCCCTTTGCGTGGATCGAATTGGCAGGCGTCGGGTTCGCCTTCATGATTTACGCACGCCACGCCAGTGATGGCGAGAGGATTTCGTTGAGAGGCCGGCAACTGGTGGTGGAGCTGGAGACAGCCGGCCACCTGGAACGCGCAGAATTCAATCGCGACTGGGTGCGGGTTGAGCCCAGCGCCGACGACCGATCGCTGATCGAGTTGTCGGGGCAGGGCCGTAGGGTGAATGTGGGGCGCTATGTGCGGCCGGAGCTGCGTGCGGCCCTGGCGCGGGAAATCCGCCGGGCCCTGCGAGGGGCGTAGCTCTGCGGAGCGTAGGTTTGATTAAAGGCTTTAGCTAGTTAAAAACCATGATGAGCATTTCCAACAAGTTTGCTTCGTTGCTGCACAAAGCACCGGCCGTGGCGTCGGCAGTGGCACTCGGGGCCCTGGGCACCGCTGCCCACGCGGTCAATGACCTCCCCGGTGGGCCCGCCGTCCGCCAGCTCAACCTGCATCCGGCGGTCACCCGCATCGCGGAAGAACAGGCCTGGCTCCACTGGTTCATGCTGATCACCTGTATCGTGATTTTCATCGCGGTGTTCGCGGTCATGTTCTATTCGATCTGGAAGCACCGCAAATCGGTGGGTCACAAACCCGCCAACTTCCACGAGTCCGTCACGGTCGAAGTGATCTGGACCATCATTCCTTTCCTCATCGTTATTGGCATGGCTCTGCCCGCGACCAAGGTGCTGGTGGCGTCCAAGGACACGACGAATGCCGAGCTGACCATCAAGGCCACAGGCTATCAGTGGAAATGGGGCTACGACTACATCAAGGGCGAAGGCGAAGGCATCGCGTTTCTGGCCACCCTGGACAGCACGCACCGCGAAATGTCCAACGACGGCGCCCGGGGCGACGTGCCGGACAACTACCTTCTCAAGGTTGACAATCCTCTGGTCGTGCCCGTCGGCAAGAAGATTCGCATCATCACCACGGCCAACGACGTCATCCACGCCTGGGGCGTGCCGGCTTTCGGCGTGAAGCAGGATGCCATCCCGGGATTCGTTCGCGATACCTGGTTCCGCAGCGAAAAGACCGGCGATTTCTACGGCCAGTGCTACGAGCTGTGCGGCAAGGAACACGCCTACATGC
>JAZKFD010000264.1:0-27846 GCA_040386635.1 Pseudomonadota bacterium | reverse complement strand
CGTTCTTCGTGGAGTACTACGTCTCGGGCATGACCGGATCGGTCAAGGAATAGCGTTGAGACCAGAGCCTGTGCAAGGGGTGAGGCATGAACAAGCAAAGCGCAGCTCTCGCGGATGACGCCGGGGTGATTGGTGTCATCGGCCTGGGCGCCATGGGCTTTGGCATGGCCTCGTCCTTGCGCCGCGCCGGCTACTCGGTCCACGTATTCGATGTGCGGCCAGAAGTCGCGCAAAAATTTGCCGCCGATGGCGGCGTGGTCTGTGCGAGCCCCGCAGAAGTCGGCGACAAATGCGAGATTGTCGTGAGCGTGGTGGTCAACGCTGCGCAAACTGAAAGCGTTCTTTTCGGCGACAACGGTGCAGGCGCAACCATGAAGCCCGGCAGCCTGTTCATCATGTGCTCGACGGTGGACCCTAACTGGTCGGCCGCGCTTGAATCACGCCTGGCCGCACGCAGCATCCTTTATCTGGATGCGCCGATTTCAGGTGGCGCAGCCCGCGCGGCTTCTGCCCAGATGACGATGATGACGGCAGGCACGCAGGCCGCCTATGACAAGGCCGCAGGCGCGCTCGATGCGATGGCCGCCAAGGTTTACAGGCTCGGCGACAAGGCCGGCGCGGGCAGCAAGGTGAAGATCATCAACCAGCTGCTGGCTGGTGTGCACATTGCGGCCGCTGCCGAAGCCATGGCGCTGGGCCTGCGCGAGGGCGTGGACCCCGCGGCACTCTACGAAGTCATCACGCACAGTGCAGGCAACAGCTGGATGTTCGAAAACCGGATGGCCCATGTGCTCGCGGGGGACTATACGCCGCTGTCCGCAGTGGACATCTTCGTGAAGGATCTCGGGCTGGTGCTGGACCTGGCGCGTGCGTCCAAATTTCCACTGCCACTATCTGCGACTGCTCACCAGATGTTCATGCAGGCATCCAGCGCGGGCTTTGGCGCGCAGGACGACAGTGCAGTGATCAAGACCTTCCCCGGCATCACGCTGCCTGCCGGCACGCCTGCCGAAACGTCTGACTCAGCCGGACCATGACCTCGCCGCTGCTCGGCTGCATTGCCGACGACTTCACCGGCGCCACCGATCTGGCCAACAATCTGGTTCGAAGCGGCATGCGCACCGTGCAGACGATTGGCGTGCCCGCGGATGCGCAGGCAGCGGTCGATGCAGATGCGATTGTCGTCGCGCTGAAATCGCGCACCATCCCTGCAGAGCAGGCCGTGCAGCAATCTTTGCAGGCCTTGCAATGGCTGCGCAGGCAGGGTGTGCACCAGATCTATTTCAAGTATTGCTCCACCTTCGATTCGACGCCTGCTGGAAACATCGGGCCGGTAACCGACGCCCTGCTGGATGCACTGCATGGGCCTGACCAAGGATTCACCATCGTGTGCCCTGCATTCCCGGAGAACCAGCGCGCCGTTTTCATGGGTCATCTTTTCGTCGGCGAGCAGTTGCTCAGCGACAGCGGCATGCGTAACCATCCGCTCACACCCATGACCGACGCCAATCTGGTCCGCGTGATGCAGGCGCAAACCCGCCGTCGGGTCGGATTGGTGACGCACGGCATCGTTGCCCGTGGAAGCGCTGCGATTCAGGAAAAGTTCGAAGCGCTGCGCGCGCAGGGCGTTGGGGTTGCGGTGATTGACGCGGTGAGCAACGATGACCTGATGCGCATCGGCGTCGCCTTGCGCGAAATGCCGCTGGTGACCGCGGGCTCCGGCATCGCGATCGGACTGGCGCAAAACTTTGTCGCCAGCGGCTTGCTGACCCCTGGCGCGCAGGCTGCCTCGCTGCCTCGTGCAGGCGGTGCAAGGGCCGTGGTGTCCGGGAGTTGCTCGGTTGCCACCCTGGCGCAGGTCGCGCGTTTCGTGCGAGACGGGGGAGCGGCCTTTGTCGTGGACCCTTTGGCGCTGGCCGCGGGCGCGGACGTGGTGGCCGCAGCCCTTGCCTGGGCGCATTCACATTTTCAGCAGCGCGCGGCTCCGCAGCCGCCCTTGCTGTTCTATGCGAGCGCAGAGCCCGATGCCGTACGCGATGTGCAGAAACAGCTGGGCGCAGCCCGTGCCGGCGAACTCGTGGAGCAGGCGCTGTCATCGATCGCGGCCGGGCTCGTGCGCGCGGGCGTGCGGCAGCTGATCGTTGCCGGAGGCGAGACGTCCGGCGCGGTGGTGCAGGCGCTGGGCGTGCAGCGCATGACGATCGGTCCGCAGATCTCACCGGGCGTTCCGTGGACCGCGGTGACGTCGGCGCTGTGCCCCGGGCAGCATTTGCACATGGCTCTAAAGTCAGGCAACTTTGGAGCGGCTGATTTTTTCAGCACGGCCTTCGCGCTGCTGGACAGGCCGTCATGACGGGCGGGGCGCGATGACGCGGGAGCTGCGAGCGGAAATCTGTCGCGTGGGCGCTTCGCTGTTTCAGCGCGGCTACGCTCACGGCACCGCCGGGAACATCAGCGCGCGCCTTTCGGATGGCGGTTTTTTGATCACACCCACCGATGCATGCCTGGGAACACTGGATGCGCAGCGGCTGGCGCAGGTCGATGCGCAAGGCGCGCAGACCAGCGGGGACCGCGCCTCCAAAACACTTGCCCTTCACCGGCGCATCTACGACGCCGATGCGGCTGCGCAATGTGTGATTCATACCCACTCCACGCATCTGGTTGCGCTGAGCCTCGCAGGGGTCTGGAGCAACGACGACATCATCCCGCCGATCACCCCGTACTTCGTGATGAAGGTCGGTCATGTGCCGCTCGTTCCCTATCATCGGCCGGGCGACCCAGCCGTGGGCGACCTCGTGTCGCAGCGCATCAGGGCGTCGCAGGCTGCCGGCAAGCCGATCCGGGCCGTGATGCTGGAGCGGCTGGGGCCGTGCGTTTGGCATGGCAATCCGGCTGCAGCAGGGGCCGTGCTGGAAGAGCTGGAAGAGACGGCCCGGCTCTGGATCATGACGCGGGCCTCGCCGCTGGGCGAAGCCGAGCTGGAGGAGCTGCGCCAGCAGTTCGGCATTTCGTATTGATGAGGTGCTGATACGGCGCTGATGAGTTTGCGCAGCTTCGTGCCCGGCTAAACTGAAGGGGTCCATGGATCCCATCAACCCCATCCCATCGCCACCGGTTACACCAACCCCTTTCGATCCCCTCCAGTTCGGCGAGGCCGGGCGGCGACTCCTGGACATCAACTGGTCAGCGACCTCCATCGGGCCGATGGAAAGCTGGCCGCAGAGCTTGCGCATTGCGCTGGGCATCTGTCTGAAGTCCCGGTTTCCCATGTTCGTCTGGTGGGGGCCCGAACGGATCAACTTCTACAACGACGCCTATGTCCCGATGCTGGGCAAGCGTCACCCCGCCGCTTTTGGCCAGCCCGCGCACCAGACCTGGTCCGACATCTGGGATGTCGTGGGGCCGCAGGCCGATCATGTCATGCTGGAAGGCGGCGCCACCTGGAATGAGCGCGTTCTGCTGGTGATGGAGCGCAACGGCTATGTTGAAGATACCTGGTTCACCTGGTCTTATAGCCCCATCTATGACGAGAGCGGCCAGATCGCCGGCGTGTTCTGCGCCTGCACCGAAGAGACCGCGCGCGTCGTGGCAGAGGCCGACCGCGACCGGCTCATCCGCGAGGCGATGGGCACGGTGGCAACGCTCAAGACCTGGTTCGATCAGGCGCCCGGGTTCGTTGCTTTGCTCAGGGGCCCCGACTTTGTTTTCGAGATGGTCAATGAAGCCTACTACCAGCTGGTAGGACATCGGCAGGTGGTGGGCCTTCCGGTCTTTGAAGCTTTGCCCGATGTACGCAACCAGGGTTTCGAGGAAATCCTCGATGGCGTATTCACCACGGGAGTGCCTTTCATTGGCAAGGGCATACGGGTCCAGGTGCAGGAGCATCCCGGCGCCGAGCCCAGAGAGCGGTTTGTTGATCTGATCTACCACCCGGTGCGAGACGGGGACGAGCGCGTCATCGGCATCTTTGCTCAAGGCCACGACGTCACCGACCAGGTCATCGCCGTGAATGCCCTGAAAGTCGCCGACCGGCGAAAAGATGAGTTTCTGGCCACGCTGGCCCACGAGCTGCGCAACCCGCTGGCCCCGATCCGCCAGGGTGTTGCGATCGCCAAATCGCCGCGCGTCACCGAAGAGCGCCGGGCGTGGGCGCTGGCGATCATCGACCGGCAGGTCAATCACATGGCTGTGTTGCTCGATGACCTGCTCGATGTATCCCGGATCTCGCGCGGCAAGGTTACGCTGTCGATCAAGCCAACATCGCTGCGCGCACTAATAGAGACTGCTGTCGAAACGGCGCAGCCTCTCCTGGACAGAAAGCAGCACCACTTCACCGTGCTTGCTGACGATGACATCGAGCTGAACGTGGATCCGGTTCGGATGGCGCAGGTCATCTCCAACCTGCTGTCGAACGCCGCAAAGTACACCGAACCCTCCGGCCAGGTGACCGTGGAGGTGCGGCGCGACGCGTCACACGTCGCCATCTCGATACGCGACACCGGCATCGGGCTGGCGCCTGCTTCCCTCGAGCAGATCTTCGAGCTGTTCTCCCAGGTCAGCTCGTCGCTCCAGCAAGCCGAGGGCGGCCTGGGCGTCGGGCTTGCGCTCAGCAAGGGCCTGGTAGAACTCCATGGAGGAACGCTCCAGGCGCACAGCGAAGGCCTGGGTAAGGGTTCCGAGTTCGTCATCACGCTACCGGTGGCCGCTGCCATCGATTGATTCGGCGCAAGGCCCTTACCGGCTCCCGGTCAGTGCGATGGTCAGCAGCAGTGATGAATCTTCAATGGCGCGCAACGCGTGCGGCTCATCGGCCGCCACACGGACCAGTTGACCCGCCGCCAGTTCACGCACGCCGGCGTTGCAGGTGAACGCGATGCGGCCCTCGATGCACTGCAGGGTGATCTCTCCGGCCACTGCGTGAGAGGGCATTTCCTCGCCGGCCTGCAGCACCAGCCGGATCACTTCAAGATGGTCTGCCTTGAACAAAGCGTGCGAGCGCGCAGTGCCCAGCGCGGCCCCAAACGGGCGCACGTCGACGACATCCCCGGCTTCTGCATGAGTAATGGCCATCACACACCTTTCTGTTCAATGGGTCCCTGCGCCTGGTCCATCGCTGCCAGGGTTACCGGAGAACATAACCCGCGAGCACTGACTGCACCTCGTAGATGCTCAGCTTCTTGTTGAACTGTTTCTGTATCGGAGTCGCCATGCCGGAAATCCAGATTTTCAGCTCCGCATCCAGATCGAATGTACCGGCCGTTTCGATGCTGAAGTGCGTGATGCTCTTGTAGGGAATGGAGTGGTACTCGACCTTGCTGCCGGTCAGGCCCTGCTTGTCCACGATCACAAAGCGCTTGTCGGTGAAGACGAAGTAGTCGCGGATCAACTGGTAGGCATGCTGCACCACCTCGCCCGCAGCAAGAATCTGGGCGAACTCCTGCTGGATCTTTGCGGGGTCGATCTTCGCAGCATTCCCCAGCATTCCGTCAAAAAGTCCCATGTCATCTCCTGTGGATCGGCGCTACCCATGAGCGCCATACAGCTGGGACTTTATCGGGTTGCCGGTGCGGCTTCAAAGCCGGGACAAATCCACCGCAGCCGCCATGGCACTGTAGCCTGCGCTATTGAGGTGCAGATGGTCTCCGCTGTCGTAGAGCGGATTGAGCGCCGCAGGGTCGGACGCACTTCGCACCACCTGGTCGAAGTCGATCACCGCTGCCAGGGTCTGGCTCCTGATCCAGGCGTTGATCGCCAGTCGCTTGGCTTCGCTTGTCGCCGAATAGTAGCCAGAGCCCTTGAACGGCGTCAGGGTGCCCAGCAATACCGTCACGCCACGCGCTTTCGCAGCGTTGGTTGCGGCCTGGATCGCATCGATCACCTGCTGGGCAGAGGCGGCCTGCATCTGCGGGAACGCTTCGGAAAAGCCGATGTCGTTGATGCCCAGCAGCAAGATCGCGTGCGTCACGCCCCTGACCTCCAGCACATCGCGTTCAAGGCGGCTGCTGCCGCTCGGGCCGGCAAAGTCGTAAACCCAGCGGTTGCCCGAGATGCCCCCGTTGACGACGCCGGTACGCGCCTGTCCCGCTGCCTTCAGACGATCGTCGAGCTGGTTCAGGTAGCGCTTGTTGCTGCCGGTGTCGGTTCCGGCACCGTCAGTAAGCGAATCGCCGAAGGCGACGATGAGCTTTGCGGGCTCGGTGCTGGCGGCTTCAACCGCAGTCAGGCCGTAGTACACATCGCGAAGCTCTGCCCCGGCAGTCTGCAGCGAGGCCGCCGAAAGCTGGTTGCCTGCGACCACGTATGCAGGCTGCCGGGCATCGGTGTGGATGGTGGCGATGGTGGTGTCGCCAGCGAAGTAGCTTGTCACCGCCAGGCTGGACAGGGCCGTGACGGGCAGGGTCACTGCATCGCTGGTGACTTCGGCGCCGGCGGCGATGGTGACAGACACCTGTCCGGCGAAGGTGACGGCTCTGTCGGTCGTGATGTCGATTTCAGAATTGCCATTGATGCTGCGCGCGACTCGCACGCCCGAGAACGTGGCCGGCGTTTTGCCGAAGCGGTTGGACAGCTTCACGCGCACCGTATCACCGCCCAGAGACAGGCGAACCACCTGCCGCAAGGTCTGGTTGTTGAAGGCGGGGGCCGCCTTGACGGCCGTTCCCGGCCACTCGACCGTGGCATCCTGCATCGCTGCGGTCCAGGAGGCGTAGTACCTGCTCTCAAGGGGCGGGGGCACGGGCACGGGCGGAGGGACTGGCGTGACTGGCGTCACCGGCGTTTCGGCAGGCGGCGGCGTAACCGGTGGCGTCGTGACGGGCGGATTGACGGGAGCGGGGGCCTCAGCCACCGGACCACCGCCGCCGCCGCCCCCCCCGCAAGCGGCCAATCCGCAGGCCATGACTGCGGCAATGGCCCATGACTTGAATAAACCCGGTTGAAAAATGGTGTTGCGCATCGGTTGCTTTCTGTTGCCTTGATGCTAGGGCCCATTACGGGAATGAGGGGCAAGCGGCGATAGTCTGATCAGGCTATGGACGCCCGGGGTACGCTTGCAGCCATGGATTCCCTTTCTCAACTTGTCCTGGGTGCTTCAGTCGGCGTGGCCACCATGGGGCGCCGCACAGCCGTGTGGAAAGCCGCGCTCTGGGGCGGCGTGGCGGGCACCTTGCCGGACCTGGACGTCTTCATCGACCACGGCGACGCGCTGCGCAACATGGTGCTGCACCGGGCCGAATCGCACGCACTGTTCTGGCTGACCCTCGCTTCGCCCGTGATCGCCGCCTTGCCGGCACTGCTGCACGGCGAGCGGGCGCATTTCCGGCGCTGGTGGCTGGCGATGTGGCTGGCCCTGGTCACGCATCCGCTGCTCGACGCCATGACGGTCTATGGTACGCAGTTGCTGCTGCCGTTTACCGATCACCCCTTTGGCGTCGGCAGCATCTTTATCATTGACCCGCTCTATACGGTGCCACTGCTGCTGGGCGTGATCATCGCCCTGGCGCGACGGCAATGGCGCGGTCTTGCCTGGGTGCACGCGGGGCTCGTGCTGTCGAGCGCCTATCTCGTCTGGAGCGTTGCCGCGCAGTCGCACGTGCGCAGCCTGGCGCATGCCTCACTGGGCGGTCAGGTGCCAGCTGACGCTTTGCTGGTCACGCCCGCCCCCTTCAATACCCTGCTGTGGCGCATGGTCGCCATGCGTCCCGACGGGACTTATGACGAGGGGTTCCGGTCCGTGCTCGATGGCGACCGCCCGATCCGCTGGGAGCGCTATGCCGCAGGGCCAGCGCCCGAGGCAGTGCGGACCTTGCCCGCCGTGCAGCGACTCGCCCGCTTCTCCCACGGCTTCTACAAGGTGCACACACAGGGCGGCCGCGCCTGGGTGACGGACCTGCGGATGGGTCAGGAGCCGAACTACAGCTTTTCATTCGCCGTCGCCCAGGAGCAGGCGGGCGCATGGACAGCGTTGACACCACGCAACGAAGGATCGCGCGGAGACGTGCGGCGGGGCCTGGCGTGGGTCTGGGAGCGGATGTGGGGCAGGGATGTGGCGCAGGGGGTGCCCGACGGCGTGGCGCCCTGACCGCCGGCGCGTTGCCGCAGTCCCTGCACTAGGCAAACCCCCTAGTCACTGCTAGGGTAATGGCGGCAAGGACCACCGCCATCGCGACTGCGACTCTGGTCCAATAGCGTTGTGCCGCCGCAATGGCGGCAACGATTGCGAACCTCAGAAAAATGCCGAGCACCGATCTCAGAATACTTGTTGTCGAAGACCATGCAGTCCAGCGCCGCATCGTCACGATGCAACTGCGCAACTGGGGTGCGAAGCTGGTGCGGGAGGCTGCCAGCGGCGCTGAAGCGCTGCGCATTCTGCGCGACCCATCGACCTTCGTCGATCTCATCCTGCTCGACCTGTCAATGCCCGACACCGACGGTTTTGAACTGATGCGGCAGATGCGCAGCTTGGCGCCCATGCCCAGGGTGATTGTTCTCAGTTCGTTGAGCGCCCCCCTGCTGGCCCAGGTGGTGCAGTCCATGGGGGCCGGCGATGACCGGCTACTCGGGGCGATCAGCAAGCCTCTGACAAGGGACAAGCTGGGCGACCTGCTGGAGAAAATTCCGGTTCCATGCGTCGCCCCCGGGCAGCCTCAGGTCCTTGCGGGGCAGCAGCAGGCCAGTCACGCCCGATGAGGGACGGGCATTCAGCTGCAGGTGCGGAACCCGAGTTGGCGCCTGGCATCGAGGCCTCCCAGGAATTGGTGCGCCTTTTGCTGGAGGCCGAGCGGCGCGAGCGCATGTTGAGCATCATGCTGGGGTCGATCTCCGACATGACCTATGCCACGGATGCGCAGGCCCGCATCCTGTATGCCAATCCCGGCATCCTTGCGCTGTGGGGCACGACGCTGGAAGCGGCGCAGGGCAAGACCCTGCTTGAGCTCGGCTATGAAGCGGAGGCGGCGGCCCGGGTGCAGCGCCAGATCAGCCAGGTGTTCCTGACGGGTCTTCCCGTGCGTGATGAGATGCCGTTTACCGGCAGTGACGGGCAGGCGCGCTACTTCGAATACATCTTCTCGCCCGCTTTCGCCCCGGACGGCAGTGTCGAAATGATGGTCGGCGCCAGCAGGGACACCACTGATCGCAGGCGGGTCGAGGCGGCACTGCGCGAACTCAATGAAAGCCTGGAGGTGCGCGTGCGTGAGCGCACCGCCGAACTCGCGCTTGCACGCGTGGAAGCCGAACGGGCAAATGCGGCCAAGTCCGCATTCCTGGCCGCAATGAGCCATGAGATACGCACGCCGATGAGCGGGTTGCTCGGGCTTTTAGAGCTGCTTGACCTGACGCGCCTGGACTACGAGCAGCGTTCTACCCTGAGCGTGGCGCGCAGCTCGGGCGACGCGCTCAAGCAGATCATCGATGGGATCCTGGATTTCTCGCGGATGGAGGCCCGGTCGCTCGAGTTGAGCCTGGCGCCCTGCTCGATCCGCGAGGTGGTGGATCGCGTTGCAAAACTGCACTCGCCGGTTGCGGCAAGCAAGAGCGTCGTGCTCTCGGTGTCTGTCGATCCCGCGGTGAGCAGCTCCCTGATGTGCGACGGTTTCCGGCTGGGGCAGATACTCAACAATTTCACCGGAAACGCACTGAAGTTTACCGAGCGCGGAGCCGTGAGTCTGGCTGTGCGGACCTTGGGGCGCAGTGACACAGGCGAACTGCTCGAGTTCAAGGTGACCGACACCGGAATCGGCGTGCCGGCTGACCGCATCGACAAACTGTTCAGGCCGTTCTCGCAGGCCGATTCGAGGGTCGCCGGTCAGTTCGGCGGATCGGGCCTGGGCCTGTACATCGCAAAAAGCCTGGCGACCCTGATGGGGGGCACCGTGTCGCTTGAAAGCGAGATGGGCGTGGGGACGACCTTGACCTTGCGTGTGGCATTCGAGATCTGCGCGCACGGCTCGACGCCCGAGGCGCTCAGTGCAGCGGAACGATCCAGACTCAGCGAGCTGGTTGCATGCCGTCCTGCTGCTCCGACGATCGAGCAGGCGCAGGCACAGGGACGACTGATACTGGTCGTCGATGACCATCCGATCAATCGGATGGTGCTGGTGCGCCAGCTCAGCACCCTGGGTTATGCGGCAGAAGCTGCCGCCGACGGCCTGCACGGGCTGCGCGCCTGGGAGAGCGGCCGCTTCGCGGCGATCGTCACCGACTGCAACATGCCGCGCATGGATGGTTTCGACCTGGCACGAACCATTCGCCAGCGCGAAGGCGCAGGCGCCCGCATCCCCATCATTGGCTGCACGGCCAATGCGCAGGCCTCGTCAGCCGCAGCCTGCCTTGCAGCAGGCATGGATGATGCGGTGATCAAGCCCGTGCCGCTCGAGGCGCTTTGCGCCAGCATGGATCGCTGGGTGCCACTGGCCTGCGCGGCGACGCAGTTGGCCACCCCGAAAACGATGACCATCCGCAGCCCGGAACTCATCGCCACGCCGAGCGAAGGGCTGCTCGACCTCGCGCTTCTTTCTTCGATTGCCAACGGAGATCCGGTTGCGCGTGCCCAGATCATTGCGGATTTCCGGTGGCACAACGAAGAGGACGTCTCGGCCCTGCGGCGTGCCGCTTCGCTCAAGGACTACCCGCAGATCATTCGCTCCGCGCACCGGATCAAGGGTGCCGCCGCGATGGTTGGCGCGGAGTTTCTGGCCCAGGCCAGCGCCGAACTGGAACGCACCGCCACGTCACGTGATACCGCGGCACTGGAAGCGGATTTCGAGGTCTTCGAGATGGAATTGCTCAGGCTGAACAATTTCCTGGACGAGCTGAATCGATGCGCTCCACCGGCGGCGCCGCCTGGTGATTGATTGGTAGTCCGGCAGAAGCAATACACGCACTGCTGCGAGCTTTGGCTTGGTACGCAGCCTCCCAATGATCTTGTGCGATATTGCTGTCCCGCAAAGGAGAACCCAGATGCCGCGCCTGCAGCCTTTACCGCCAGAGACTACCCCCGAGTTGAAGGGTCACTTCGACTTTTTCCTCGGCACGCTGGGGTTCACCCCGAACAGTGTGCTGACGATGCAGCGCAAGCCGAAGCTGGTGCAGGCGTTTGCGCAGCTCAATGCGGCGGTGATGGACCCGGACGGCGAGGTCGAGCTCGGCTTCCGGCGCCTGGTGGGGCACCTGGCCAGCAAGGCGGCGGGCTGCCTGTACTGCCAGGCCCATACGCTGCTGGGTGCACACAACTTTGGCGTCAGCGACGAGAAGCTCGCCGATGTGTGGAACTATGCGAGCAGCCCCCTTTACAGTGAACGCGAACGCGTCGCGCTTGACTTCGCGCTGGCGGCAGCGGCGCAGCCCAACGCCGTCACCGACGAACTCTTCACCCGACTGCAGGCGCACTGGAGCGACAACCAGATCGTGGAAATTCTGGGCGTCGTTGCGATGTTCGGGTTCCTCAACCGCTGGAACGACACGATGGCAACCCCACTGGAGCATGTCCCGCTCCAGATCGCGCAGCAGGCCGCTGGCGAGCACGGCTGGGCGCCGGGCAAACACGGCTGACGAGGGCTGCAGCCGATGCTCGACCCGGATGGACTTCGCGGCGTTCAATCCATGCGCAGGGCCTTGATTCTTGCCGTGTCCGCAGCAATAGCCATCAAGATACCGGCCCTTTTCGGCGTCGCTTTTGATCCGGACGCGAGCTT
Organism: Pseudomonadota bacterium; assembly: GCA_040386635.1. Lineage (GTDB taxonomy): Bacteria > Pseudomonadota > Gammaproteobacteria > Burkholderiales > Burkholderiaceae_C > Ramlibacter. The sequence goes on along the minus strand of JAZKFD010000264.1, from coordinate 16,153 downwards.
GTTCTATCCACTCAACATCAGCTTCTTCACGTTGCCGTTTGTGGCGGCCTATTTTGTCTGGGAGCGGTCGATCTCCGGGGTCGCACGGCTGCTGCTCGCAGCGACGTTCGCCCTGGCCGCCGGGGTCGTGAATGCCTTTCCGTTTCTCTCAGCCAGCGCAAACGCCCCCGCGCAAACACACGCGCTGGCGATGCTCCATCTGCCTTTCGCCATGTGGTTTGTGGTGGGCGTCGCGTTCACCGCAGGCCGATGGCGAGGTAGTGACAGGCGGATGGATTTCATCCGTTTCACCGGTGAGTTTTTTGTTCACTTCGTGCTGGTTGCCCTGGGCGGTGGGGTGCTGGTTGCGCTCACGTTTGCCCTCTTCCAGGCGATAGGGCTCGACGCCGGATCACTCATCAGGGACTGGATCGTGCCTTGTGGCATTGCGGGTGCGGCCGTGATCGTGACCTGGCTGGTGGATTCAAAGCAGGGCGCCGCGCAGAACATGGCGCCGGTCCTGGCCCGCATCTTCACGCCGCTCTTCGTGCTCGTGCTGCTGTCGTTCATCGTCACGATGGCCGGCGCGGGGCGCAGCATTGACGCCAGGCGCGAGATCCTCATCGCCATCAACCTGCTCCTGATCGTGGTGTCGGGGCTGCTGCTGTATGTGATTTCCGCCCGCGATCCCCTGGCGCCGCCGGGCCTGTTCGACTGGCTCGCGCTGTCGCTCGTGACCAGCGCGCTGCTGGTGGACTTTATCGCGCTCGGGTCCATCGGGGCGCGAATCTCGCAGCTGGGCTTCACTCCCAACCGGCTTGCCGCGTTGGGTTTGAACCTGGTCCTGCTCGTCAATCTTGCAGCCTGCGCCATTGTGTACGCCGCCTTCATTCGACGCCGCCAGCCGTTTGTGCGCCTGTGTGCCTGGCAGATGGATTACCTCGCCGTGATCGCAGGCTGGGCAGCCATCGTTGTGTTCGCTTTTCCTGCGCTATTCGGGTTCGTGTGACGAGCGCTTCAGGATGCTGATCTGGCCGTCCGCCTCCAGGATGGCGCAGCGCATGTCCTTCAGCTCGCAGTCGGCTTCCCTCAGCGTCTGGTTCGCGTCGGACATTGAAATGTGATGTCGTTTGAGTACCGCTTCGTAGAATTGACCGTCCTTGCCCACAAGCACTGCTTCGCCTTCCACTATCCGCATGAGGCGCTGGCTGCGAGCCGTAGTGACGGCGACCGCCAGGTTGAGCGCGATCAGGGTTGCCGCGCCAATCAGGCCTCCAGAAACCGAGTGGTCTCCGCCGGACAAGGCTTCCGAGACGGTTTCGCTCAATAGCATGACAACCAGCAGGTCGAAGGGAGTGAACTGGCCTACGGTGCGCTTGCCTGATACGCGGATCATGGCGAGCAGTACCGCGTAGATGAGCGCGGCCCGCGCGACGAATTCCCACCATGGCAGCTCCATCTCAAACATTACAGCACCGGCTGAAGGAGGGCCAGCGCGCGCTCGCGCAGCCTGGTGCGCAGGGGCCGCCGCTCCCACTGCTCGTAGGTCATGCGCCGCGACTTCGCCAGGTCGGCTTCGAATACCTCGGTCATCCGGCGCGCAAAGCCCGCGTCATAGACGTTGAGGTTGGCCTCATCGTTCATCCGGAACGATCGCATGTCGAAATTGGTGGAGCCCACCGAGGTCATGAGGCCGTCGACGATCATCATCTTGCAGTGGTACATCGTTGGCTGGTACTCGTGCATCTGCACGTCCGCCTTCAGCAACCCGCCCCACAGGCCATGCGAGGCCAGACGTACCGTGGCCTGGTCGGTGTGCTTGCCCGGCACGATGATGCGCACGCACACACCTCTTTTCGTGGCCGCGATGATGGCTTTCAGCGTCACGTCGTCCGGCACGAAGTAGGCGCTTGCGATGTCGATGCTGCGTGTGGCCGCCGTGATCGCCAGCAGATACATCATCAACATGGACTCACTGCCGCCAGTCGGCGAACTTGCGAATGCCTGCACCGCCAGGTCGCCTCGCGGCGCCAGGCGCGGGAAATATTCAGGGCCGTGCAGTACTTTGCCGGCGGTCTTGGACCAGTTGTCCAGCATGACGCTTTGCATCTGCGCCACCACCGGACCTTCGACCTGGAAGTGGCAATCGCGCCAGTGATCCTCATCCTGCGCGTTGCCACACCACTGTGGCGCAACGCCGACGCCGCCCGTGAAACCGATGGTGCCGTCCACGATCAGCAGTTTGCGATGGGTGCGGTTGTTCAGGCGGCCGAGGTTGTACCAGCGAAGCGGGTGATACCGTCGAATCTCGACCCCGTCTTTTTTCATGCGATCGATCAGCTCATCGTTCATCCGCGAGCTGCCGACCCAGTCGAGCAGCACATGGACCTTGACCCCGCTGCGGGCGCGCTCCGACAGCGCATCGGCGAATTCGTCCCCGATCTCTCCCGACCAGTAGATGAAGGTTTCGAACAACACCGTGCGCCTGGCGGCGCGAATGGCGCCCAGCATCGCAGGGAAAATCTGGTCGCCATTGATCAGCTCCTGGACCTTGTTGCCCTCGACGATGGCGGGGCCCATCATGAGCCCCATTGCGCGGGTGAACTCCTCATCTCCCACTTTGTAGAGATGGTCGATCTCCTTGTGCACCTTGTGTTCGGCGCCTGCAAGGTTCACGTAGACCAGTGCGATGAGCAGGGTGAGGGCAATGGCGGCGAGGATCACTTCGTCTCGTTTTGTTGGCTTGCCTGCATGGTAGCGCCGCGTTCGCGGGTTTGGCGTGGACGCAGCTCAGCAGGACCGCGAGTTCAAAATTGTCGATTGCCCTGTGGTCCGTTCGTCGTCGCTGTATGGGGCCATTCCCCATCCACCCCACCCGGAGAAACTCATCATGACAAAGCCAGCAACGGTCAGCAAGAACACGATCTGCCTCTGGTACGACGGCACCGCCCTGGAGGCAGCGCAGTTCTACGCCCGGACTTTTCCAGACAGTTCGGTGCGGGCCGTTCATCACGCACCCGCCGACTACCCTTCCGGCAAGCAGGGCGACGTGCTGACGGTTGAGTTCACCGTCATGGGCATCCCGTGCCTGGGCTTGAATGGTGGCCCCGAATTCAGCCACACCGAGGCCTTTTCGTTCCAGGTAGCGACCGAGGACCAGGGCGAGACCGACCGGCTCTGGGCTGCAATCGTCGATAACGGCGGCCAGGAAAGCGCCTGCGGTTGGTGCAAGGACAAATGGGGGCTGTCATGGCAGATCACGCCTCGCGCGCTGATCGAGGCCATCACCGATCCGGACCCGGCTGCCGCCAGGCGGGCTTTCGAGGCCATGATGCAGATGACCCGGATCGACGTGGCGGCCATCGAGGCGGCGCGCAGGGGGTAGGGGCGCCGACTCGTACGATGGGGCGTGCTGAGGCGGTTTGCGCCTACGCCGCGGTCCGGTTTCGCGCCGTAGATTCAGCAAACAGTTTCAGGAGCCATCTGCCATGCCAACGACCCCCCCGATCAACCCCGCCTCAGCTATCCCTGTGCCTCGCATCGACATCGACGAGCCCGTTGCGGTGATCCCTATCGCCAGCGTGGCGCCGCTCGATGGGCCGCCCGATGGCGAACGCATCAACACGTTCGCGCTCGCACCTCGTACTGGCGAGTCGGCCTTCGAGGAGTCGATGATCAATGCATTCGGATCCGTGCGAGCCAGCGTGCTCAGCAGGCCATTGACCTACGTGGCCGCCGCGTTTTCGCTGGGTTTTGCCATTTCGCGGCTGCGCCGATAGGGTGGCAATGCCAGTCACCCGACGTGTCGCCGTGTCAGCATTGCTGGCTGCGGGATGGAAGGCCAGCGCAGAGACTGCGCAGCCCATGCCCCGGCATTCAGCGGTCCCAGGCGGCGTTGCCAGGATTGCGCTCGGCGCCGCCACGCAGCGCCCGAGCGCGCACCAGGGGCAAGTGCCCTTGCTCGTGGCGGGCAACCCGTCGGCGTGGAGCGCGCTCGTGGGCATTCCGCTCGCTGCCGCGGTAGGCCAGGCGACCATCCAGGTCCAGATGGCCGATGGGTCCTTGCGGTCGATCGACTACGACATCAGGCCCTGGAAGTATCGCGAGCAACGGCTGCGCGTGGCGCCCGGTCATGTGGACCTTTCGCCAGAAGACCAGGCCAGGCATGCGCGCGAGCGCGAACACCAGCTCAAGGTGATGGCGACGTTCTCGCCACCGGTGGGCACCGATGCGATCGCCATGACCGCCCCGGTGGCCGGACCGCGCTCGAGTTCGTTCGGCCTGCGCCGCATCTTCAACGGGCAGGCACGCTCGCCCCATTCGGGCATGGACATCGCGGCGGCGACTGGAACGCCTGTCCGGGCCCCGCTGGATGCGAAGGTGATCGACACCGGAGACTACTTTTTCAATGGTGGAACGGTCTGGCTGGACCATGGAGGCGGGCTGCTTTCGCTGTACTGTCACCTGAGTCAGACTGGCGCGCGCGTGGGCGATGTGCTTCGCGCAGGCGAGCGGCTCGGAGCCGTCGGGGCGACGGGCCGTGCAACCGGTCCTCACCTGCACTGGGGGGTGATGCTCAATCGCACCATGGTGGATCCGGCCTTGTTTCTGGCGGGGGCATGAGCTTTGGCCCTGCGCTGCAACACACGTCGGGGGCTGCTTCTGGCGGGCATCGTCGCCTGCCTGCCCGTCATGGCAGCGGATCCGGAGTTGGACCGCGCGCTGCGTGCGGCTGCCGAGCGCAACGATACTGCTGCTTTCGATTCGCTGCTGCGACAAGGCGCAGACGTGAATTCCCGCGATGCGCAGCAGGATTCTGCTTTCCTGATCGCGGCGCGTAACGGTCATGCAGTACTCGTGCGAAAGGCACTGGCTGCAGGGGCCGATATTCGGGCCCTCAACCGCTACGGCAGCACTGCGTTGATGGGCCCTGCCTATCGGGGTCACCTGGAAACCGTGCGCGTGCTGCTCGCCACGCCGATCGACATTCACCACGTCAATAACCTGGGCTGGACCGCTCTGCTCGAAGCCATCGTGCTCGGAACCGACACCGCTGCCCACCGCGAGATCGTCCGACTGCTCATCGAGCGCGGCAGCAATGTCAACGCGCGGGACACCAATGGCAAGACCGCGTTGCAGCTGGCCGAGCAAAAGGAGCAGTCGGAGGTGGCGCGAATGCTGCGGGCAGCAGGGGCCAGCTGATGTGCATTATTCGGGGGTAATCCCGGCGTCTTTCACCAGCTTCGCCCAGCGAAGCAGGTCAGCCTTCAGGACGACCGCAAACTGCTCGGGCGTATTGGCCGCGGGCTGCAGCCCCTGAGCCAGCAGACGCATCCTCATCTCGTCGCTTTTGGTGATGCGAACCAGATCGCCATGCAGTTTGCTCACCACATCTGCTGGTGTCCCGGCGGGTACCAGGACACCGTACCAGGTGGAGGTGTCATAGCCCGGGACGGAATCGGCGATGGGCGCAATGTCTGGTGCAGCCGGAGAACGCTTGGTGGTGGTCACACCTAGTGCTTTCAACTTTCCCGCGCGGATGTGCGGAAGCACCGTTCCCACGGGTTCGAAGATTAGACTGACACGGCCACTGGCCAGATCCGCATAGGCGGGCGCAGTGCCCTTATAGGGAACATGCACGATGTCGATTCCGGCGAGCGATTTGAGGTACTCCCCCATCAGATGGGACCCGCTGCCGGTTCCCGCGGATGCGAAGGTGATGGTGCCGGGCTTGGCCTTGGCCAGTGCAATCAGCTCTTTGACGTTGTTGACCGGTAATGAGGGTGTCACCGCCAGGATGCTCGGCACCTCTCCCAGCAGGGTGACGGGCGCGAAGTCTTTTTCCACGTTGTAGGGCAGCTTGCGGTAGACGGCCGCGCTGCTGGAATGGCCGGTGTTCGTCAGGAAGATCGTGTAGCCGTCAGCCGGAGATTTCGCCACGACGTCCGCGCCGATCGTGGTGCCCGCCCCAGCGCGGTTTTCGATGACCACGGGCTGGCCCCATGCCTTGGCAAGTTCCTGCCCATAAGCGCGCGCCACGTTGTCCGCTGTGCCCCCCGGCGGGAACGGAACCACGAGCCGAACCGGCTTGTTGGGATAGGCCTGCGCATTGGCCAGGCCAGCGCTGCCAAGGGCCATCAGGGCCGTGAGGCCAATCGCAAATCTTCGCATCTTGTTCATCGTTTACTCCTGGTGTTGAGATTGCGATCGAGGTTTTAGGCCTGTCGCCTGGGTGCCGTTAAAAAAATCTTTTCATGCCAGTGCGGGCCAGCGACCGCTCCATGGCGCTGCCGCCTCGAACTGCCGGGCCAGCCGGAAAAGGGCCAGATCTGATCCGAACGGACCGACGATCTGCATCCCGATGGGCAAGCCCTGCGCTGATGGCGCAACGGGCACGCTGATCGCTGGCAGTGCCGCTGCATTGACGAAAGTGGCAAACAGCGCTGCGCCCCGCGGTCCTGCCTTGCGTCCATCGATCTCGTGCGGATAAGCCTGGCCGATCGGCCATGCAAGCGACGCCGAACTCGGCGTGATCAAGAAGTCCGCTGTCTCGAAGAAGACCTCCAATTTCGTGCGTAGCCGCTGCACCAGGCCGAGCGCGTGGACGTAGTCCTGCACTGGAATGATCGGGCCACGCTCGGCGACGGTGCGCGATGCGGGATGCACCAGCTCTGCCCAGTTCGGGTGCGCCATGAGAGCACTCGCAAGGCCCGCCGCGCTTAGCGTGGACCAGATGTGCTCCACCTCGGCCAGATCGTACGGTGGCGAGGTTTCTTCGACCTCGTGCCCCATGGACTCGAAAGTGCGTGCTGCGGCCTGAACGCTGCTTCTTACCTCGGAGTCCACGGGCGCGTCGCCAATGTTCCACAGGCACTTGATGCGCGAGCGCGGCGCGGCGGCGCGCGGCAGTCGATCGGGAAGCGGTGTGCCAAAGGCCAGAGATGCCTGATCGCGGCGATCAGGTCCGGCCATGGTCCGCAGGAGAAGGTATGCGTCATCCACCGTTCGCGCCGCTGGAGCGATGACCTGGAAATCATGGGCGAGTGCCGGGAAGCCCGCGACCCGGGGAATCCGTCCGGTAGAAGGGCGGCAACCGACCACCCCAGCGTAAGACGCGGGCCGCCGGATCGAACCACCGGCATCGGTGCCCACTGCCAGGGCGCCGAGGCCCGCAGCCAGGGCCGCCGCCGCCCCACCGCTGGAGCCGCCAGGCGTGAGCGCAAGATTCCATGGATTGCGGGTTGGACCGAACAACAGGTTGTCGGTATGGGCCGCCAGCGCAAACTCTGGCGTGTTGGTTTTGGCAATAAGTGTCGCGCCCGCAAGGCGCAACCGCGCGATGCAGACGTCGTCAGCGGGCGGCCGGAATCCCTCATAAAGCCGGCTGCCCCAGGTCGCAGGAAAACCTGCCACGAAGATGTTGTCCTTGACCGTGACCGGGATGCCATCGAGCGGCCCCAGCCGCTGGCCGCGCGCCGTCCTTAGATCGCTTTCTCGCGCCTGGTTGCGGGCCGCTTGCGGATCAAGCGCCACGATGGCGTTCAGGACCGGATGAAGCCGCTCGTGGCGGGCAAGAAAATCATCCACCAGTTCCACGGCAGACACTTCCCGGCGCTCCAGCAGATCGGCCAGTTCAACGGCTGACAATTGGCCGAGCGCGCCTGGTCCGGGTTGCGCCATGGTCAACCAGCGAAGCGGGGCTCAGCGAAGCCCCTGGCGCCCAGATCATGAATCGCAAACAGCGCGCCGGCCAATGGCTGCGTTGCAGCTTCGGCTGCATCGAGGAACCGGGTACCGGAGGTCACGTACATGGTGTCATAGTTGTCACCGCCAAAGGTACACATCGTCGGATGCCGCACAGGCGTCCTCACACGTCGCACCAGCCGCCCCTTGGGATCGAAACAGGCGATGTCCCAGTCATGGATGAGGGCGCACCAGTAATTGCCTTCGGTATCGATGGTTGCCCCGTCCACGCGCCCGGCTTGCCCCTTGGTGGAAATGAACACGCGCCGGTTGCTGATCGTGCCGCTGTCGATGTCCAGGTCGTAGGCCCACACCGTATCCTGCCTCGAATCGCAGTAATACATCGTCTTGTCATCGGGGCTGAACGCGATGCCGTTGGAGGCGATGATGCCGGTTTCCATGGTGTGGCAGCTGCCATCCGGGTCGAGCCGGTACAGGCCGCCATTGGGTGTGGCGAGATCGCGGTTGATGGTGCCGCACCAGTAGCGACCGCGCCGGTCGGGCTTGCCATCGTTCAGGCAGTTGTCCTTGCCCGGTTCCGGGTTGACGATGTGATCAAAAGTGAACCGCTCCAGGTCAAAGTAGGCAAAGCCCGACTTCATGCCAGCCACCATGCCGCCGTTCTTGCGAAACACGAAAGAGCCGACCTGCTCGGGCATCGGCCAGGTCCGCGTCTCGCCGGTAGCCGGTGTGTAGCGGTGCATGGAAGGCGTGATGTTGTCGACCCAGTACAGCGACTTGTCATCTTCGTTCCACATCGGGCCTTCGCCCAGGATGTCCTTGGTCTCGGACAGGCAAACTACTTCAGGCATTGGTTCTTTCTCCATTACAAAAAACTGTGTCAAACCGGATGAGGGGTCCATCGGCACCTTGAGAATCCATCGATCGCGCTGCGCTCATCCCGTGCCCATCACCGCACGCGGTAGAGCGAGCGAGAGACTTGGCACATAGGTCACGATCACCAGCACCGCAATGAGAGCAACCAGGAAGGGCGCGACGGCGCGCACCAGACGATCGAACGGCACACCGGTTACCTGCTGCACCACGAAGAGCGACATGCCCATTGGCGGGGTGATCAGCCCGATCATCAGGTTCAGGGTCATGACGACGCCGAAATGCAGCGGGTCGATGCCCACCGACTTGATCACAGGCACCAGGATGGGCGTGAGGATCAGCAGGGCCGCAATCACTTCCATAAAGCAGCCGACAAGCAGCAGCAGCAGGTTGATCAGCAGCAGCACCAGCCACGGCTCCGAGGTCACTGACAGCACTGCATCGGCAATCTGCTGAGGCACCCGGCCCTGGGCCAGTGCCCAGCCCAGAACGCCCGCCGCTGCAGTGATGAACATGACTGCAGCCGTCTGTACCGCAGTCGTGTGCAGAGCGGACCAGAGCGCGGACCAGGTGAGCTCGCGGTAAACGGCGACTCCGAGCACGAATGCATATGCCACAGCCACGACAGAAGCTTCGGTTGGCGTGAAGATGCCGGCGATCATGCCGCCCACGATGATGACCGGGGTCATCAGAGGCAGCAGCGCTCCGCGAAAAGAATCCCACAACTCGCGCAGCGTTGCTCGCGGGAGCACAGGATAGTTCTTCTTTTTGGATATGCGGTACACCTGAACCATCAGTGCCAGGCCCATGAGCACGCCAGGGATGATCCCTGCGAGAAACAATGCCCCGACACTCACCTCGGCCAGCACGCCGTAAATCACGAAGATGATGCTGGGCGGAATGACTGGCCCAATGGTGGACGAGGCAGCTGTGATGGCCCCACTGAATGCCTCGTCGTAGCCGTACTTGCGCATCGCTTTCATTTCAACCACGCCGAGCCCGGCTGCATCAGCCACAGCCGATCCGGACATGCCCGCAAAAATCATGCTCGCCACGACATTCACGTGTCCGAGCCCGCCGGGGATGTGGCGCACGAGGCAACTGGCGAAATCGAACAGCCGCTGCGTGATGCCCGCGCTGTTCATGAGCGTTCCAGCCAGCAGGAAGAACGGAATCGCCAGCAGCGGAAATGAGTCCGCGCTGGAGACCATCATCTGAGCAATGATGATCGGCGGAACCTGAGTGCCGACCATGATGTAGAGGGTGGTGGACAGGCCGATGGCGATCGCCACCGGAACTCCCGCGATGAGCAGCCCGATCACGCCCAGCAGGGCGAGCGATAGCGCAAGCGTCGTCATGCGGGCTCCTTGATGGCGCGACGCTCGGCAAGCAGGCCGCGAATCGCCACCAGCGTGATCAGCACTCCGGCGATGGGCACGGCTGCATGCACCAGCGTCATCGGGAACTGCAATGAAGCGCTCTCGTAATCCAGGCTGAACACTGAAAGCAGGTAGCCTACCCATACCATGACAAGGCCAAAGGCGGCCGTTGCGATGTGGCTCAACAGGCGCGCTGCGCGTGCGGGCCTGGGGCTCAGCAGGTTCACAAAATAGTCGATGCGGATATGTGCGTTGTCCCGGCTGGCGACTGCAGCGCCGATGAAGGTGACCCATACGAAGGCAAGCCGGCCGATTTCTTCGGAGCCGGCCAGCGGGTCATTGAGGACATACCGAAAAAATACCTGGAGCGAGATCGCAACGATCATGACGCCCAGGGCCACCACGATGGCCACGTCGAGGAAGGAAATGGGTTTGCGCATGATCGGGATGCATGGACCGGCCCGCCCTGTGGCCGGCTGGACCGTGCATGTGTTCCTTACTTGGTGTTCTGAATCCGCGTGTACAGGTCGGGCGTTCCCCAGTTGCTGCCATACTGCTTGGGAAAGTCCTTTACCTGGTTGATCCACGGCGCCGGATCCTTGACCTCGACGATTTCCATGCCCTTTTCCTTGAAGAACTTCAGGTTGTCTTCTTCCTCGGCCTGGATCAGGGTGTCGAGATGTTCACTGGCCTGCGCACCGGCCTGGGTCATGCAGGTCTTTTGCGCAGCATTTAGCTTGTTGAAGACGGTTTTGTTCACAGCAAGGAAGTTGACCGAGTTGGACCAGGCCATGTGGGTGAGGTACTTGGTGACCTCATAGAACTTCATGCCACGGATGAGGCCCGACGGATTCTCCATTCCGTCGATGACGCCCTGCTGCAGCGACACATAAACCTCGCTGAAGGCGATGGGGGTGGCCTTGGCGCCGAGGGCGGCAAAGGAAGCTGTGTACATGGGAACGTCCGGCACGCGGATCTTCATCCCCGCGAGATCAGCAGGCACGCGGACCGGCTTCTTGGACGTGAGGATGTAGCGGTCGCCCATCTGCATCCGCCCCAGGATCTTCACGGCCGACTTCGCTTCCAGGCGCTGCACCAGATCGTCTCCGATGGGGCCGCGCACCACCGTCTTCCACTGCTTGACGTCCTTGAACAGGAAGGGCGTGTTGAAGACGTTGAGTTCCTTGACGAAGGGGCTGAATGTCGCCGCGTCGCCCCAGAACAGATCCACCGTCCCGAGGGCGACTGCCTGGGCCAGATCAGCTTCCTTGCCCAGCTGTCCTCCGGGAAACACCTCGACCTTCACTGTGCCATTGGTGCACTTGCCCACCAGTTCGGCGAACCGGATGTTGGCCAGATCCTTGGACGACTTGGGCGGCACCACGTGGGCAAGTTTCAGCGTGATGGGGTCTGCGGCCTGAGCGCCTCCAGCGGCCGCAAGGCCCAGTGCGCAAAGAATCACGCCGGCTGCGGCGACGGGCGTCCTCATGGCGGTAAGGTGGGTTTTCATCATCAATACTCCTTCAGGTGGTGGACTGTTTGGCTGCCCGCGAACCACGAGGGCGCGCCGGCTGGGCGGTTGAACTCAGCAAGGTGTTGAGGCGACCGGCCTCAGACAGCAAGAGCGCGGCAACCTGCTTTTGCCGCTTCTCGTTCAAGCGGGCAACGGGCGCCGACATCGCAAGGCTCCCGACGGGCTTGAGGCCGGCCAGGAAGATCGGCACGGCTACTGCCGAGGCGCCCTCATAGACTTCTTCGACGCTGATCGCGTAGCCGCGCTCACGCGTGGAGGCCAGATCGGAGCGCAGCGATGCGGCGCTCCGGGTTCGCCTGGGACCGCTTGGCAGGCCCAGGTCGCGCGGCACGAAATCGGGCGGAAGAAAGGCCAGGATCGCCTTGCAGGCGGCGCCGCTGTGCAGGGACAGCATGCGTCCTCGCTCAGGCGCCACCCGCACGTGGCCCTGGCCCTCGATCACATCGGCGGTGACGGCGCAGTCGCCGTGCAGCAGCGTGAGGGTGATCGTCTCCTGCGTGGCCTTGGCCAGGGCCTGCATCGACGGCCGTGCCAGGCCCACCAGGTCCAGGCATTCGCGCGCGGTCTCGGCCCACCTGACAACGGCAAGGCCGATCTGGTAGGTGGTCGAACCCGGCGGCTGGAACACCAGATGACGCTCGCGCAGCGTTCTCAGCAGGCGGTAAGCCGAGCTCGCCGGCAGGTCGAGGGCTTGCGCCACCTGCTCGACATCCATCGGCTTGCCCGAACCCAGCAAGTCGAGGATATCCAGAACGCGCTCAACCGCGCCGGCCATTATTAATTCTCATTGATTGATAATCAAATCTCATTGAATGCCAATTAAAACTTGACACTCACGGCCTGTCAAGGGTACTTTCGCAGTCTCGAACAGGAGACGTAATGGCTGTGCTGGTGACAGGCGCGACAGGGGTCGTGGGAATCAACGTTTTGGAAGAGCTGCTATCAAAGGGCCATGAAGTTGTCTCCTTGAGCGCGACGCCCTTGCCTCCGGCAGCAGCCCGGGCGCTGGCCGTGTTGCCAGGCCGGCTCCACCTGCACGGCGGCGACACCGCGGTGCGGGCCAGCTGGGATGCGGTCGCGAGCCAGCACGCCATCGACCGGGTGATTCATGCGGCCGCCATCACGCCCAATGACGCGCGCGAGCAGCGCGACTTCCGCCGTATCGTCGAAGTCAACTTCATGGGCACCATCCATGCACTGGAAGCGGCTCGTGACTGGGGGGTGCGCCGGTTTGTCTATTGCAGCTCAGGGGCGGTGTATGGCGACAATTCCTATCCGCAGGGCGAGCTGGCGGAGACCGTGTGCCCTTCTCCGCAGACGCTCTATGCCGTGATGAAGCAGGCTGGAGAAGGCGCGGTTGCGCGATTCGGTCAGCTCAATCAGCTCGACGTCGTGGTCGCGCGCATAGGCGCGGTTTTCGGCCGGTGGGAACATGACACCGGTCTGCGCGACATGTTGAGTGCGCCGATGCAAACAGCCGCCATCGCCGAGGCCGGCGGTGTCGCTGTCTTGCCACGACGCGGTGACCGTGACTGGATCTATGGGCCAGACGTGGCGCAGGCGCTGGTCGGTCTACTCACGCAGCCAGAGCTGCAATGGCCGGTGTACAACGTCGGCCCCGGTGCGTCCTGGTCGGTCGTCGACTGGTGTGAGATGCTCAAGCAGCGCTTCCCCGGATTCCGCTATCAGATCGCCGACGAGACCGCCCCGGCCAATGTCGATTTCCACTCGCGGCGTGACCGTTCCCAAATGAGCATCGCGCGACTCAGGGACGATATCGGCTTCGAAGCCAGGTACGGTCTGGCGCGCGCTTTCAACGACTACCTCAGCTGGCGAGCGAACGCACAATCTTGAACCAACGGGACCAGCACATGTCATCCAAAGACTCCAAAGATACCGCCTCCGACGAAAACGCTACCGGCATGACCCGGGGCCTGGTCAACTATGGCGACGCCGGTTTCTCGCTCTTTTTGCGCAAGGCCTTCATCAAGGGCGCGGGCCTGACGGACCACGCGCTGGATCGCCCGGTGATCGGCATTGCCGAAACCGGCAGCGGCTACAACCCTTGTCACGGCAACATGCCCCAGCTGATCGAGGCAGTGCAGCGCGGCGTCATGCTGGCGGGCGGCCTGCCGGTGAGGTTCCCGACGATTTCCATCGGCGAGAGCTTCTCTTCGCCGACCAGCATGTACCTGCGCAACCTGATGTCCATGGACACCGAGGAAATGCTGCGCGCGCAGCCGATGGACGCCGTGGTGCTGATCGGCGGCTGCGACAAGACTGTGCCGGCGCAGCTGATGGGCGCGGCTTCGGCGGGGCTGCCGGCGATCCAGCTCATCACCGGCTCCATGCTCACCGGATCACATCGCGGTGAGAGGGTGGGTGCCTGCACCGACTGCCGCCGCTACTGGGGCAAGTACCGCGCCGACGAGATCGACGCGCAGGAGATCGCCAACGTCAACGATCAACTCGTGGCCAGCGTCGGCACGTGTTCGGTGATGGGCACGGCCAGCACCATGGCTTGCATCGCCGAGGGCCTGGGCATGACGGTGCCCGGCGGTGCTTCCCCGCCTGCGGTGACCGCCTCACGGATGCGCGTCGCCGAGCAGACCGGCGGGGTCGCCGTGCAGATGGCAAAGAGCCGCCTGACGATCGACAAGATCCTGACCGAGAAGTCCTTCGAGAACGCGATGCGTGTGCTGCTGGCCATCGGCGGCTCCACCAATGCCATCGTGCACCTGACCGCCATCGCCGGACGCATGGGCTTCGACGTGGACCTGAAGGCGCTGGACCGCATGGGGCGCGAGACGCCTGTGCTGGTGGACCTGAAGCCTTCGGGCCAGCATTACATGGAGCACTTCGACGCGGCCGGCGGCATGCCCGCCCTGCTGCGCGAACTCAAGCCCCTGCTGCACCTGGACGCGCTCACCGTCACCGGACGCACGCTCGGGCAAGAGATGGAGCGCTACGCACCGCCTTTCGCGCAGGACGTGATCCGTTCGCGCGACAACCCGATTTACCCGCAGGGCGGCATCGCCGTGCTGCACGGCAACCTGGCGCCCGGTGGTGCGATCATCAAGCAGTCTGCTGCCGACCCGGGGCTGATGGAGCACGAAGGCCGCGCCGTGGTGTTTGAAGGCCTGGCCGACCTCGCGGCGCGGATTGACAGCGACGACCTCGATGTCAATGCCGATGACGTGCTGGTACTCAAGAACATCGGCCCCAAGGGCGCGCCCGGCATGCCCGAGGCCGGCTACATTCCGCTGCCGCGCAAGCTGGCGCGGCAGGGCGTAAAGGACATGGTTCGCATTTCGGATGGGCGCATGAGTGGCACGGCCTTCGGCAGCATCGTGCTGCATGTGACCCCCGAGGCGGCCGTTGGAGGGCCGCTGGCGTATGTGCGCAGCGGTGACCGCATCCGGCTCTCGGTGAGCGCGCGCGAAATCAGCCTGCTCGTCGCCGAGGAAGAACTGGCCAAGCGCGCCCGAGAACATCCAGTCTCGCAACCGACTGCCGAGCGCGGGTATCGAAAACTCTTTCTTACAACAGTGATGCAGGCTGACAGGGGAGTTGATTTCGAATTTCTTGCCGACCCGGGCAAGCGTGGGACAGTGCCTAGATGTTGACTTTGCCCAGCGCCAGGTAAGTCATGTTGAACCGGTCACTCATGCGACGGCCAGATCCTGCGCCAGCTTGTCCTTGAGCTGCTTCACCAGATTCACCCTGGCGCTGGTGATGTGCTGTTCCGTCAACAACACCGCCCTGTCCGCATCGCCCCGCCCAATCGCGTCCGCTATCGCCTGGTGCTCATCCCAGATCGCAGAGCGCTTGTCAGACGACAGGTGAACCGCGCCCATCACGCGCCGCAGGTGCACCCAGTAGCGGTTGGCGTTCTCCGCGATCAGCGGGTTGCCCGAGGCCGCGTAGATGGCGTTATGGAAGGCAATGTCGGCATCGACGATGCGCTTGAGGTCGCCGCTTTGCGTGCTCAGTCGGCCCTGCGTGATCAGGGCCGGTGCTATGGTGGCGCGTGCTTGCGCCGCCAGGCGTGCCGCCAGCGAATCAAGCGCCCCCCGCACCTCGTAGAGGCGGCCGACCCAATCCGGGTCCAGCGGCGCGACCTGCACGCCCCGGCCCGGGGCGTCTTCGATGAGGCCGTCCTTTTTCAGCAGGCGCAGCGCCTGCAACACCGGCGAGCGCGACACGTGCAACTGCTCGGCAATCTCTTCCTGCGTGATCCGCTCGCCCGGCGCGAGCGAGCCATCGGTGATGGCATGGACCAGCACGTTGTAAACCGTCTCGACGAAGTCGCTACGGGTGGGAAGACTGTCAAGTTGCAGGCGCATGCGCTGATTCTAGTTTTGCCAGTGAGTCGAACCCTACTCGAACCCCTACTCGAACATATCCGGCTGGGTCGCGGCCAGGTGCCCATAGATCGGCTGGAAATGCAGCCAGCCGATGTATTCGGAACCCACATGCTCACGGCTGTAACGCGAACGCTCGGGCGTCACCAGGAGGGGCTTGTGACCGGTCGCCTCGACCATCAACTGCTGGCGGCAGCAGCGCTCCAGCGCGATGAACCAGAAGGCCGCAGCCTCGATGCTGTGGCGGCTGGCGGTGAGCAGGCCGTGGTTCTGGTGGATGGCGGCTTTCACGCCCTTGAACCAGTCGCAGACGGCCAGGC
>JAZKFD010000263.1:0-3387 GCA_040386635.1 Pseudomonadota bacterium | reverse complement strand
CGGGCTGCGCCGCGTTGCCCGCCCGGATCGAAGTGAAGGAATCGCAGACACCCTGATAGTAGGCGCGGCGACAGAAATACGACCCGTCCATGCGGTCTGCCCCACACAGATGGAACACCAGCGCACGTTGGGAATAATCGGCCCGCAACCCGGCGGCCGCGAGCTTGCGCGCCAAGCCGGTTTCACCATCGCCTTGCCAGCGCTGGTAGACGGCCGGCACGAGGTCGGGATGAAAACCGCCGCAACGCTCAAGCGCATCGCGCCGGATCGAAAAGTTCAGGCCCCAGATGAATTCAGGATCGACGCCCCTCACATCATCTTGCAGGTCCAGCAGGGAAAGCCAGTGACACATCCAGCCGCCTCCAGGAGCAGGCGAGATGAAATCCCAGAACCAGGCAGGCACCGAGCCGACAAAGCGGGGAATGCCCGGGCCTCCGAGCAGCGAGAGTTCAGGGTCAGCGAAGGCCGCTTGCACCGCATCGAGCCAGCCTGGCGCGACTTCGACGTCATCGTCGATGAAAGTAAGCAGCTCAGATCGCGCCGCGCGTGCGCCGGCATGGCGGGCGGCACTGAGACCGGGACGGGCTTCATGACAATATCGCACGCATGCAATCGCGTCACAAAACTCCGACAGACAGGCCTGCGCCACAGCACTGTTTTCGACGACGATGACCTCCGTGTCACGTCGATCGCCGATCTCCCGCAACAGCGAACGCACCGCGCCCTGGACGGCCTGGGGTCGACCCAATGTCGGAATGATGATTGAATGCCGTGGTTGCATGAGAAGCTCGTTTCATGGCCATTATTCGCCAAACCTCCACACGCACACACGCCCTGCGCCGCCACCATGTCGAGAGACCCTGCCCTGCCACTTCCGAGTCCGGTTTCCTGGGTCCGTCGCACGTTACGCCGGATCATGCGCGGCAAGACTTCGGCGGGCCTGATTAACCTGGGCGACCTGCGCAGGCTGGAGCCCATCAGCCGCGAGTGGGGGTTCGATCGCGGACTCCCCGTGGACCGCCATTACATCGAACGCTTCCTGGCCGCGCACGCAACAGACATTCGCGGACAAGTGCTCGAAATCGGCGATGACAGCTACACGAGGCAGTTCGGCACACCGGCCAGAATCACCCGCGTGGATGTCCTGAACTTCCGGGCCGGCGATCCAAAGACAACGCTTGTCGCGGACCTCGCCGATGCCGCCCACATTCCGTCCAACACGTTCGACTGCATCATCTTCACCCAGACCCTGCAGTTCATCTTCAACGCAGGCGCTGCACTGCAGACAATTGAACGCATTCTCAAGCCTGGGGGCGTGGTCCTGGCGACCTTCCCCGGCATCAGCCACATCGGCGACCGTCAATGGTCGGCCAGCTGGTGCTGGTCGTTCACGCGCCACTGCGCCGGCATGTTGTTCGGCCACGCGTTTCCCGGCGGCGCCGTGGATGTCTCGGCCAAAGGCAATGTGCTGGCTTCGACCGCATTCCTGCAGGGTCTCAGCGCCCAGGAGCTCACACCCGCCGAGCTGGACCACGTGGACCCTGCCTATGAACTCGTGGTCATGGTGCGCGCACAGAAAGCCCTTCTCACCGACGCCGGGCAGATGCAATGAGAACAGCCGCAAGCGGCCTGATCCTCATGTACCACCGCGTCGCGCAGGTGGAGACCGATCCATGGCAACTGTGTGTATCGCCGCAGCACTTCGCACAGCAGATGCAGGCGCTGCGTCAACACTGCACGCCAATGCCATTGCGCGAGCTTGTCGAATCCGCCCGCGCAGGCAGCCTTCCTCGACGTGCGGTGGCGATCACGTTCGACGACGGGTATTCGGATGTTCTGGACGAAGCCGCGCCGATACTGGTCGCTAACGCCGTGCCCGCGACGACGTTCCTCGTCGGTCACATGCTCGAAGAACCTGACCGCTTCTGGTGGGACGAGGTTGCAGGTTTCTTCCTGCAACCGGGCGCGCTACCCGAGCTTCTCGACTTCGTCACGCAGGAGGACCGGCTGACGATCCCGCTGGAGTCACCCGCACCAATCGACGCAGACGGATGGGCGGCCTCTTGCAACTGGGTCGCGTACACGCAAGAACCACCGACGCCCCGCCACGCGGCGTTTCTTCGAACCTGGGAATGGCTGCAACGCATGACGCCCACGCGCCGGTTGCATGCCCTCACCGCCATTCGCATGGCGATGGGCGCGACCGTCAGCAGACCCGCCGGTGCGGCCTTGACGCCGGAGCAGGCGCGAAAGCTTTCCAACATGAGCGGCATGGAGATTGGCGCGCACGGAATGACCCACACGCCCCTTTCGGCACTCCCGCCGGCTGATCAGCGCTACGAAATTGCCGACAGCAAGCGCACGATTGAACAAGTGATCCGGCGACCTGTGCGCAGCTTCGCATACCCCTACGGCGGCGCGTCCGACTATTCGGACGAGACGGTCCGGCTTGTGCAGGAGGCCGGGATCGACTGCGCCTGTTCCAATTTCGAAGCAACTGTCGATGCACGTACCAACCCCTTCCGGCTACCGCGCCTCCACGTCCCCGATATGGACGGCGCCGCGTTCGTGGCGCATGTGACAGGCTTCCCGCCTGCTTCGAGCGCCTGGCAAAGGGCGATGGCAGCGGGCCGCCGCCGGCTCGCCCGCCTGCGCCAGGTTCGCGTTCGACCATGAATCAGGTATCAGTTCATCCGCCAGCGCCCGCCGCACCTCGCGTTTCTGTCGTCATCCCCTGCTTCAACCAGGGAAGATATCTGGACGAAGCCATTCAAAGCGCGATCCAGCAGACCGGCGTGCAGCCGGAAGTGATCGTTGTCGATGACGCATCGACCGATGCCACGGCCCGGATTGCTTCGTCCCATCCACAGGTTCGCCTGGTACGACTGTCGCGAAACGGAGGGTTGGCCAATGCACGCAACGCCGGCCTGGGTATCGCAACGGGCGAGTTCGTCGTATTCCTCGATGCCGACGACTACCTGCGGCCTGGCGCACTCGCTGCGGGCGTGGGGTGCCTGATCGCCGAACCTGATGCAGGCCTCGCCTTTGGGCGATATGTGCGCGTCAACGATCACGGCGCGGTCATCGACTCACCCGAACCAATAGACATCCATGAGGACGCCTACAGCGCGCTGCTGGCGCGCAACTTTGTCGAGATGATTGCGACGGTCACTTTCCGTACTGAAGCGATCGAGCAAGCCGGTGGCCTCGATCGATCCTTGCGCGCCTGCGAAGACTACGACTTGCTGCTGCGAATTGCTCGCACGAAAAGAGTGCTCCAGCACAACACAACAGCCGCCTGCTACAGGATGCACGACAGGAACATGTCGTCGAACAACGCCCTGATGCTGCGCACTTCGATCCGTGCACTGCGAAAGCAGCGGTCAC
>JAZKFD010000262.1:0-5848 GCA_040386635.1 Pseudomonadota bacterium | reverse complement strand
CCAGCGCCATTACGCATTGTGAAATGAATTTACCTAATCGAAATTCTAGCGGAACCATGTTCCGCAAACCCGCATGACTAAAGAGCGCGCAGGCATCCAGTCGGTCGAGGTCGGCTTTGCGCTGCTCGAGGCGCTGTCACAGGCGCGCGGCCCGTTGATGCTGCGTGACCTGGCGGCCGCCGCGGGCATGAGCGCAGCCAAGGCCCATCGCTACCTGGTCAGTTTCCAGCGCCTGCAACTCGTCGTGCAGGACACATCGAACACCCGTTACGACCTCGGGCCTGCCGCGCTCAAGCTGGGGCTGGCGTCTTTGTCGCGGCTCGATGCGATGAAGCTCGCACGCGAGCGCATCACCCCCTTGATGGAAAAGATAGGCCACACGCTGGCGCTCGCCGTCTGGGGCAATCATGGCCCCACCATCGTGCACTGGGAAGAGTCGCCGCAAGCCGTGACAGTCAACTTGCGTCTTGGCGACGTGATGCCGCTGCTGTCGTCGGCCACCGGACGCTGCTTTGCGGCTTTCGTCTCACGCGACGCCATCACGCCCATGCTCAAGGACGAAATCGCCCGCGCGCACCGGCAAGGGCGCACGGACGTACCGGCGAACCTGGCCGACGCGCGCGCATTGCTGGACGACGTGCGCGAACGCGGCGCGGCGCGCGTGGTGGACACCTTGCTGCAGGGCATCGTCGGGTTCTGCGTGCCGGTGTTCGATTCGGACGGGCACATCGCTGTGGGGATCGTGGCACTCGGACCCAAGGGCAGCTTTGACGCGAACTGGGAAGGCGCGGTGCACGAGCCCTTGCGTGAAGCCGCCAGGCAGCTGTCGAGCGATCTCGGATACAGACCTTGATTGCGACACCGCTGGCCCACCGCAGACCCCTGGCGGTACTCGCAGTGGGGGTGACCACGGCGCATATCGTGTTGCTGCAATCGGTCAGCCTGCCGCTCGAGCCGCCCGATCCGCTCTCGGTCAAGGCGCTCATCACGCGCACTCTGGTGATGCAGGAGCCGTCGGCGCCAGTGCAGGCCGAAGCGCCGCATCCACCGAAGCAAGCCCCGGCGCGAACGCAGGTCCAAACACCGCCGCTCCAGCCGGCACGTACGCCTCGCTCCGTCCGCCCTGCTGCTCCTGACTTCGACAGCCAGCCGTCTGCTGCCGCGCCGGCGCTCGCTGCAGCGGCCCCTGCATCGCAGCCTGCCGAAGCGCCTGCACCTGCAGCCCCTGCCGCGCCATCGGCTTCTGCGGCGGCCCTGTCCATTCCCGGCTCCATCAAGCTGAACTACAAGGTGTTCGCCATCTACCGCGGACAGGAGCGGCAATTGAACGGCCACCTGCACTGGCGTCATGACGGTACCCACTACGACGCACGCCTGGAGATGAGCGTGCCGCTGCTCGGCACACGCAGCGACCACAGCGTCGGGCGCATCACCCCCGAGGGCCTGGCCCCCGAGCGTTACGCCAGCCAGGGCAGAAGCGAGGAAGCAACCCACTTCGATCGCCACCGGGGCCGCATCGTCTTCAGTTCGAACAAGCCCGATACCGCCCTGATGGCGGGCGCGCAGGACCGGCTCAGCGTGCTGCTGCAACTTGCTGCGCTGGCAGGTGGCAACCCCGGCGGGTTCCAGCAAGGCAATTCCGTCAGCATCCAGACCGCCGGACCGCGCGAGGCAGAGCCCTGGATATTTACCGTAGATGGCCAAGAGCAGCTCGAATTGCCCGGCGGCAGCATGGCCGCAGTGAAGCTCACACGCGTGCCGCGCAAGCCGTTCGACCAGAAGGTGGAACTCTGGCTGGCCCCCGGCATGGATTACGTTCCGGTGCGCGTACGTCTTACAAACGCGAACGGGGATAGTTTCGACCAGCAGTGGTCCGGCACCGACACGCCCTGATCAGCCAATTGCCTATTGTGGAACCCGAGGAAGGCCTTGGCTCGTTTACCCGGTCATCCTTGAAACCGGTGAAAACGTTGCCATATCTACAAGGCAGTAAGGACCCAAGATGCAAATGCTTTATGACTCCGAATCGTTTGTCGTCGTGCACATGCAGGCCAACGAACCCCTTGATGGCGAACCGATGCCTCGCCTGGCTCGCCATGGCTTCGAAATCGTCGATAAGCGTTCGAACAAGGAGGTTTACCTAGACGGGGCCTGGGCCGACACCTTCCAGCGGCAGATCACTGCCTGGCAACTGAACACGCCCACGCAGGAAGAAGTCGAAGAGACTCTGGACGGCTACGCCGAGCTGGCGCAGAACCCCCTGGTGATGCACTGAACCCACCGGTGCTCACCGCTCAGGGCGAACGATCACCACCCCTGCGACGAACCCACAGAAAAAGCGGCTCGACCAGAATGAGCACAGCTACCAGCCTCACCACCTGAAACGCGGTCACCACGGGCACGCCGAGTTGCAACACCTTCGCGGTGATCGCCATCTCGGCGATGCCGCCCGGCGACGTCCCCAGAATCATCGTTGCCCAGTGCAGGCCGGTCGTGCCTGCAAGCAAAACGGCAAACCCTGCGCACAGCGCAATCATCACGATAGTTCCGAGCAGGACCGATCCCAGCCAACCCGGCGCGGTCTTGACAAACTCCGCCGAAAACCGGACGCCCAGGCTGATGCCGATGAGCAGCTGGGCCGCATTGGTCGCCCAGCCGGGGAGCGCAGACAGCTCCACACCGCTCATCGTGATGCCCATGGCGACGATCAGAGCACCCATGAACCACGGATTCGCACGCCGGGTGCGCTGCATCAGCCACGCCCCGGCGCCAGTCGCAGCCAGCAGCACCCCCAAGCCGCCCCACTGGACTTTTCCGGGGCCGGGCAAGGTCGCATCCAATCCATGCACGCCGACGAAGGTCAGCGAAAACGGAATCACGAGCGTCACGACCAGCAACCGAAGGCTGTGGGCGGCGGCCACGAGATCGGTGCGGCCGCCTTCCCGCTCGGCCAGCAGTGTCATTTCTGAAGCACCGCCGATGGCGCCGGCAAAGTACGTTGTCGCGCGCTGCTCCTGGGGTGTGGCCGCGATCCGGCTCGCGTGTCCTCGGTGCAACCAGGCGCCGAAGCCCCAGCCCAGACCCAGCGCCCAGACGATCCCCAGCGCGATCGCCCACCAGAGGCCAGCGACCAGCTGCATCACGGCGGGCGTGAAGTACAGGCCCAGTGCGGTGGCGATCAACCACTGGCCCACGTTTCGAAACGGTCCATAACTGCGTGTCGGCAAACCGAGAATCGAGGCCACCGAAGTCACGACGAGCGGGCCGATCATCCAGGGAATCGGCGTACGAAGCCAGCTGCAGGCGAGCGCCCCGGCCAGCGCGAGCAGCAGGGTGAGAGCGATGCGAACGGGAAGGGTGGAAAGCACAGGCGGGGGCGACGGCAGATGAGGCGACAGGACAACGCGGAGAAGGTGCGAAGCTTTAGTATCGCCGGATGCGTTTGCTGCTCGCTGTCATCGCCCTGTCCGTCGCCGGCTGCGCGGCCGGGCTTCCTGCACTCACAAACGCCAACATATTGCTTCTCGGCGAACAGCACGACGCGCCGCTGCACCAGCAGATCGAGCGCGATGTCGTCGCGTCCCTCGCCAGCCGGGGTGAGCTTGCTGCGCTGGCCATGGAGATGGCCGAGGACGGCGCCAGCACCTCTGGTCTGCCGCCAGCGGCTACCGAAGCCGATGCCCGAGCCGCCCTGCGATGGAACGATGAGGCCTGGCCGTGGGCCGCCTACGGACCCGCGGTGATGGCAGCGGTACGCGCGGGCGTGCCGGTGATCGGCGCCAACCTGCCGCGCTCGCGGATGCGCAGCGCCATGGCCGACACGCGGCTTGACTCCGCCTTGCCCGGGGCGTTTCGCGCGCAGGCGCTGACGGCCATACGCGAAGGCCATTGCAACCTGCTAGCCGAAGCGCAGATCGCGCCGATGGCCCGTGTGCAGGTCGCACGTGACCAGTCCATGGCGCAAACCCTTGCGCGCTCGGCCGTGCCCGGCAAGACCGTTGTGCTGGTGACGGGTGCGCAGCACGTGGACGCCCAAATCGGCGTTCCAGCCTATCTGCCGCCTTCGCTGCGGGTGGTGACGCGGATTCTGGCACCCCAACCACCGGGCCGGGATTACTGCGCGGTGCTGCGCGAGCAGTACAAGGGAGCGCGCCCTTGAGAGAGGCGGTGAGCAGTTCCCATCGCGGCGTCGTCAATGTCGCCGAAATCAACCCTTACGCGCCGCGACCCTACACGTTCACCGAAGCAGCGATTTGCCTGCGCGATTCGATACGCGCGGCGGGATACGGCTCGGAGATCTACCAGAACCGGACCGACGTCACGCGCCGCACCATCGTGCTGGGCGCCCTGCCCCCGCACCTGGAGGCGCTCGATCAGCTCGATCCTGCGAAGACAGTGATCTACAACCTCGAGCAGCTGGGCAATCCAATCGCAGTCGGCGGCACCGATTACCCCAAATGGCTGCAGCGCTGGCTGGTGGCCGACTATCACAGCCAGAACATCGCCTGGCTGCGACGCCAGACTCTGGCAAACCGGCACGGCGCGCTGCGCGCGTTCGAGTTGCCGATCGTGCCGTCAGCCTCGCTGCGCTTTCGGCCCCACCTGGCGGCCCCCGCGACCGTGGATGTGCTGTTCTATGGCAGCCCCAATCCACGCCGCACCCAGGTGCTTGATCAACTGCGTGCAGCCGGGCTCAGCGTCGAAGTGGTCGCCGGTGCATTCGCCGATGAACTGGCGCCTGCAATCCACCGGGCCCGGCTGGTGCTGCATGTGCACCATTTTGAAACCGCGCTCTTCCCGGTCGCGCGGTTCCTCCAGCCCATCGTCCAGGGCGTTCCCATCGTCTGCGAAACATCGACTTTTTCTGAGGAAAATGACTGGTCCCAATCGGGGATCGCCTTTTCGCCCTATGACCAGTTGGTCGATGCGTGCCGCACCTTGCTCGCCGAGCCCGATGCATCGACAACGCAGCGGGTGCGCAAGACCTTCAACTTCACAAGGACCATCGACTTTCAGACACCGCTGGAACGGCTGCTGCGTGCGCTCGAGCCGCCGGCCGTGCAACGCATTCCCGCCCCGCCCATGCCCATCCCTGCGCCCACCGGGCCACCCCCTGCGCCCCTTACAGAGCCGCCAGCCGACGTTAAAACCCTGCTATCGACCGAAGAGATCGAAGCCATCCTCGCGCAGGAATCCAGCGAGCTACCGCCCGAATCGCACGAGCCCGCACCGCCAGTCAAGCTGGTCGAGCGTCAACCGGGCAAAGGGCGCTACGGCGTATTGATCGTTGCGCTGCTTCTGATATTTAGCGTCTACACGATCTGGATGGGCATGCGCCGCTAGAGCCCGCCCTGCCGGTTCAGGCGTGCTTGCGAATCGAATCGGCCAGCGTGTTGACCAGGGTGTCGATGTGTTCACGCTCGACGATGTAGGGCGGCGCGATCACCACCGTATCGCCAGCCGGCCGCATCAGCGCGCCCTGGTGATAGCAGTCCATGAAAATGTCGAATGCGCGCTTGCCCGGCGTGCCCGCCATCGGTGCCAGCTCCACCGCTGCAGCGAGTCCCAGGCTGCGAATGCCGACCACGTTAGGCAAGCCCTTGAAGGCGGAGTGGAACGCATCGCCCAGCACCTTGCCCATCTCGCCGGCGCGCTGGAACAGGTTCTCCTGCCTGTAGAGATCGAGCGTCGCGACGGCTGCGGCGCAAGCCACCGGATGACCCGAATACGTGTAGCCGTGGAAGAACTCGATGACGTGCTCTGGCGCATCGGTCTTCATCATGGCGTCGTAGATCTTGTCGCGGCAGATCACGCCGCCCAGCGGAATCACGCCGTTGGTCACGCACTT
>JAZKFD010000261.1:0-17407 GCA_040386635.1 Pseudomonadota bacterium | reverse complement strand
TCGCGATCTCGTCGATGCCGGCGAGATGGCGAATGTCGAACAGCATGTCTTTGACAGGGGCTTTGTAGGTCATGTGTGTTTCTCTCGGGTGCCCAGGAAGCAATTCAATTACAGCGCGGCGATCAATTCGGGGATGGCGGTGAACAGATCTGCCTCGAGCGCGTAATCGGCGACGCTGAAGATCGGCGCTTCCGGATCCTTGTTGATCGCGACGATCACCTTCGAATCCTTCATGCCGGCCAGATGCTGGATCGCGCCCGAGATTCCGGCTGCGATGTACAGCTGCGGCGCGACGATCTTGCCGGTCTGACCGACCTGCAGGTCGTTGGCCGCATAGCCCGCATCCACTGCAGCTCGACTGGCCCCAATCGCAGCCCCGAGCTTGTCTGCCAGTGGCGTCATGACCTCGTTGAACTTCTCGGCCGAGCCCAGGGCGCGACCACCAGAGACGATGATCTTGGCGGCCGTCAACTCAGGCCGGTCGTTTCGGGCGATCTCGTTGCCTTCGAACGTGCTCTTGCCGCTGTCGGCCACCGCGGTCGCAGTCTCGACGCTGCCGGAGCCGCCGGTCGCCGCAGCCGGATCGAAACCCGTCGTGCGAACCGTGATGACCTTCTTTTCGTCCAGGCTCTGCACGACGGCAATCGCGTTGCCGGCGTAGATCGGGCGCTCGAACGTATCCGCACTGTCGATCTTGGTCACGTCGCTGATCTGGCCGACGTCGAGCTTGGCCGCCACACGCGGAGCGACGTTCTTGCCGCTGGCCGTTGCCGGGAACAGGATGTGGCTGTACGCGCCGGCGATCGCCAGCACCTGCGCCGCGACGTTCTCGGCCAGGCCGTGCGCGAAGTGCTCGCCTTCGGCGTGGATCACCTTGGTGACGCCTGCAATCTGCGCGGCTGCCTTGGCTGCTTCACCGGCGTTGTGGCCGGCGACCAGCACATGCACTTCGCCGCCGCATTGCGTGGCCGCAGTGACGGTGTTGAGGGTTGCGCCCTTGATGGACGCGTTGTCGTGTTCTGCAATTACGAGGACTGTCATCTCAGATCACCTTGGCTTCGTTCTTGAGTTTCGCAACAAGCGTTGCGACATCGGGCACCTTGACGCCGGCGCTGCGCCGGGGCGGCTCGGATACCTTGAGCGTCTTCAGGTGCGGCTTGATCTCCACGCCGAGGTCGGCGGGCTTGACGATATCGAGCTGCTTTTTCTTGGCCTTCATGATGTTGGGCAGCGTCACGTAACGCGGCTCGTTCAGGCGAAGATCGGTGGTGATGATGGCCGGCAGCGTGATGGACACCGTCTCCAGACCACCATCGACTTCACGCGTCACGCGGGCCTTGCCGTCTGCGACTTCAACCTTGGACGCAAAGGTAGCCTGCGGCATGTCGCACAGTGCGGCAAGCATCTGGCCGGTCTGGTTGCAGTCATCGTCGATGGCCTGCTTGCCCAGAATCACCAGGCCCGGCTGCTCCTTGTCCACCAGCGCCTTGAGCAGCTTGGCAACGGACAGAGGCTGCAATTCTTCGGCCGTCTCCACCAGGATGGCGCGGTCAGCACCGATGGCCATGGCGGTGCGCAGGGTTTCCTGGCACTGGGTGACGCCGCAAGACACGGCGATCACTTCGGTGACGACACCCTTTTCCTTCAGGCGAACCGCCTCTTCGATTGCGATCTCGTCAAACGGATTCATGCTCATCTTGACGTTGGCGATATCGACACCGCTTCCATCCGACTTGACCCGGACTTTGACGTTGTAGTCGACCACGCGTTTCACGGGGACCAGGACCTTCATGCTTGGGGCTCCAACTAGTTTGGGAATTGACGTTTACGTAAACTGGAATTCTAGGCGCGGACCTGCGCGAGAAGAAAAAAGAACGACCGTTCGTTTTTGATTATAGGTTCAAAGCTTCGCGGCTGATTCACCGACCATCCGGTCGGGTAATCCGGGTAAGTCTGGACCGGTGAGCACACGCCGCAGCCTTACATTGGAAAGCAATACCAACCTGGAGCAGTGCCCTCATGAAACGAAACCTTTTGACCTTAGCAGCCGCTGCAGCCGCCGTGATGTGTGCGCCGGTTTCCGCCCAGACTGTTCTGACCGGATCCAGCTGGATTCACCCCACCCATGCCCTGACCGTCTCGCTCAAGGAGTGGTGCGGCCTGGTCGAGAAGAATTCAAACGGCAAGGTCAAGTGCAACATCCTTCCTCGCCACGTCTCGACGGCACCCGGCACCTACGACGCCGTGCGAAATGGCCTGGTCGATGTCTCTTTCACGGTTCACGGCTACACGCCCGGCCGGTTCCTGCTGACCAAGATGGCCGAGTTCCCATTCCTGGGTGACAGCTCCGAGCCGATTTCGGTCGCGTTCAACCGCGTGGCGATGAAGTACCCGCAATTTGGAACCGAGCACCCTGGCGTGAAGCCGCTGGCCTACTTCACGCACGGCCCCGGCATCGTGTTCAACACCAAGAAGCCGGTCACCAAGATGGACGACCTGCTCGGCCTGAAGTGGCGCGTGGGCGGCGGTGTGGTCAATGACATCTCCAAGGCGATCGGCATGAATGTGACGCTCAAGCCAGCGCCGGAGTCGTACGAGCTGCTCTCCGGCGGCGTCATGGACGGCACGCTGTTCCCCGCCGAGTCCGTCGAGGGCTTCCGCCTCGACAAGATCATCAAGCATCAGACGGTGTTCCCGGGCGGCCTGTACAACACGAGCTTTGTCTTCATGATGAATGCCGACAAGTACAACAAGCTCGCGCCCGATGAGAAGAAAGCTGTGGACGCCGCCTCAGGTGAGGTGCTGGCGCGCCTCATCGGCCGCCAGTGGGACAAGGCCGATCGCCTCTCCAACGCACTGATGCAGGCCAATAATGTGGCAACCGTGAAGGCCGATGCGAAGTTCGTCGCCGACGTCAAGGCCAAGACATCGCCCCTGGAGCAGGCCTGGGTCAAGGACGCCGAAGCCAAGGGCCTCAAGGACGCCGCAAAGGTGCTCGCCGAGTTCCGCTCGGAAATCGCGAAGGCATCGAAGTAAGCTTGCGGTTTTTCTCCCTCCCCTTTCGGGGGGAGGCCGGGGCCCTCCCATAATGGCCGGCGAGGGCAACCCAAACACATGAAAAAAATACTGGAATTTCTCTGCGGGGTGCTGGCGGGCGCTGCGCTTTTCGGCATCATGGCGCTCACCTTCTTCGACGTGCTGGGCCGCAAGTTTTTCGACCACTCGATCCCGGGTTCGCTTGAACTGACCGAACTGATGATGGTCGTGGTCATCTTTGCAGCGCTGCCGCTGGTGTCCGAGCGCCGCGAGCACGTTGCCTTCGATTCACTCGATCACTACCTGCCAGGCTGGGTACTGCGCGCCCAATCGATTGCGGTCAATCTGCTGTGCGCGGGCGTGCTGATCGGACTGGGCTGGCTCATGATCAGGACCGGCAACCAGTTCCTGGAGACTGGCGAGACGACAGCGCAACTGAAGATCCTCAAGGCGCCCTTCATCTGGGGCATGGGCGCGCTCTGCGCCTTCACCGGCGTGGTGCATCTGGTGATCGCAGGTACACCACCCGTCGATTACGCCCACCGGGCCGAAGGCGAAGGGGCAGCGCTTTGATCGAAGCCCTCATCGGATTCGGACTCATCTTCCTGCTGGCGCTGCTGCGCGTCCCTCTGGCCTTCGCGATGGGCATGGTCGGCTTCGGCGGCATCTGGCTCACCCGGGGACTGCAGCCGGCGCTAGCCAGTACCGCGCAAGTGGTCTACGAGACGGGCTTTGCGTACACGCTGTCGGTGATTCCGCTGTTCATCCTCATGGGCAACTTCGTCGCACGCGCGGGCCTCGCCCATGAACTGTTCCAGGCGGCCTACGCCTTCATCGGCCATGTGCGGGGAGGACTGGCCCACGCGACCATCGCGGCGTGCGCAGGGTTCGGCGCGATCTGCGGCTCGTCGATCGCGACTGCGGCCACCATGAGCAAGGTGGCGTATCCGTCGATGCGCAAGCTCGGCTACAGCGCATCCCTGTCCACTGGCGTGATGGCCGCAGGCGGCACGCTCGGCATCATGATTCCGCCTTCGACCATCATGGTCATTTACGGGATCATTACGCAGACCAGCATCGGCAAGCTGTTCGCGGCCGGCGTCATCCCTGGATTGCTGACTGCGGCATCGCTGATGATCGTGGTGGCCATCGTCACGGCGCGCGACCCCGAACACGCGCCGCCCGGTGAGCGCACGTCCTGGCCCGATCGCTGGAAAGCCCTGGCGGGCATCTGGGGCGTTGCGCTGCTGGTAGTGGTCGTGCTGGGCGGCATCTATGGCGGGCTGTTCACCGCCACGGAAGGCGCGGGCTTCGGGGCTTTCGGCGCCTTCCTGTTTGCGCTGGCAAGAAGGCGCCTGACGTGGGCCGTGCTCTATCAGGTGCTGGTCGAGTCGGCCCGAACGACGGCGATGCTGTTCACGCTGTTGATCGCCGCGACCATCTTCGCCAACTTCGTCAATTTCACGACACTGCCCGGCGATCTCAAGGACTGGATCCTGCACCTGGGCCTGTCACCGGTGATGGTCATCGGCGCGATGATGGTGATCTACGTGATCCTGGGTACGGTGATGGAAGAACTCACCATGGTTCTGCTGACCATTCCGCTGTTCTTTCCGATCGTGACTGCCCTTGGCTTCGATCCGGTGTGGTTCGGCGTACTGATCGTGATGGTCGTGCAGATCGGTCTGATTTCACCGCCCGTGGGCATGAATCTCTTCGTGCTGAATTCGCTGTTGCCCGATGTCGGACTGGGGCAGATATTCCGTGGCTGCTGGCCGTTCGTTGCCGCCATGGTGATGATGCTGGGGGTGATGATTTCGTTCCCGCAGCTGAGCCTGTGGCTCCCCTCGCTGATGAAGTGAAGGGTACGGCGGCTGCGGCCGTCGTTCACTACCAGTTCGGCTTGCGCTTCTCGGTGAACGCGGTGAATCCTTCCTGCGCGCACGCGTCCATCATGTTCACGGCCATCGTCTGCCCGGCCAGCTGGTAGGCCGCTTCAATGCCCACTTCACGCTGGCGGTAGAACAACTCCTTGCCCATCGCGATGGCCGCGCGCGGCTTGGCAAGCACGCTCTCGACGAGCTTGCCCACTTCCGCGTCGAGCATGTCCAGCGGCACGACCCGGTTTACAAGCCCGCGCTCTTTTGCCTGCTGCGCGGTGATGAAGTCCCCGGTGACGAGCATTTCCATCGCCTGCTTGGGCGCCATGTTGCGCAACAGAGGCACGCTCGGCGTGGAGCAGAACAGCCCGTAATTCACGCCGCTCACCGCGAAGCTCGCGTTATCCGAGGCCACCGCCAGATCGCACTGCGCGACCAGCTGGCAACCGGCGGCGGTGGCGATGCCATGCACGCGGGCAATCACGGGCACCGGCAGTTTCAGGATGGACATCATGACGCGGCTGCACTGCGCAAAGAGCTTCTGGTAGTAGGCCAGCTCGGGGGTGCCGATCATTTCCTTGAGGTTGTGTCCCGGGCAAAAAGCCTTGCCGGCTGCCGCGATCACCACCGCGCGCGCCGATTCATCCTGCGCAACCTGGTCGAGCGCTGCCTGCAATGCCGTCAGCATTTCTTCGCTGAGTGAATTGAAGTTGGCGGGGCGATTGAGGGTGAGCGTGACCACGCCGCGGTCGTCACGCTGGTAGATAACTGCGTCTTCCATATGTCTCCCCGAAAAAATGCACTAGATATCGGCAAGAGCCCGCACGTGTGCTTCGACGCTTCGCCCCAGCGCGCTGAGGTTGTAGCCGCCCTCGAGCGATGACACGATGCGTCCCTGCGCGTGTTTCGCGGCGACTTCCTTGATGCGCTGGGTCATCCAGGTGTAGTCGGCCTCGACCAGGCCGAGCTGGCCCAGGTCGTCTTCGCGGTGTGCGTCAAAACCTGCGCTGATGAAGATCATCTCGGGCGCGAATGCTTCGAGCCGGGGCATCCAGTTCTTTTCGATCAGGCGCCGGATGACATCACCTTTGGTATAAGCCGGCACCGGAACATTGACCATGTTGTCGGCGGGCGAGTCGTAGCCGGTTCCCGGATAGAAAGGATGCTGGAAGATGCCAACCATCAACACCCGCGGGTCGTCGGAAAGAATGTCCTCCGTGCCGTTGCCGTGGTGCACATCGAAATCGACGATGGCGACCCGCTTCAGGCCGTGCTGCTGCAGCGCGTAGCGCGCGCCCACGGCCACCTGATTGAAGATGCAAAACCCCATCGAGCGGTCATGACAGGCATGGTGGCCTGGCGGGCGCACCGCACAAAAAGCGTTTTCCAGCTCGCCCGCCATCACCGCATCAACGGCTGCAATCACGGCCCCGCTGGCCCGCATGGTCGCATCCCATGAACTGGCGTTCAGCGACGTGTCGGGGTCGATCTGCGCGTAGCCGCGCCCACCTGCAGCAATGTGCGCTGCCAGCCGGGTGCGCAGCTCGTCGATGGACTCGACATGCCGGCGTGCATGCGCCAGGGTGATGTGTTCGAGGCTGGCCATCGGCGCGTCGCGCCGATCCAATGCATCGCCAACGCCTGTGACCAGCAACCGGTCTTCGATGGCGTCGAGGCGTTCGGGGCATTCGGGATGCCCCGGCCCCATCTCGTGCCGCCTGCAGTCTGGGTGAGTGAAATACCCGGTTTTGCCCATGTCTCGCGCTCGCTTGAGGGTAAATTGGGATAACGTGCTTCCCGTATGGAAGCTCAACAAAAACTCAAGGCCCTCCTCGATCAGCTTAACACGGTGATCGTCGGAAAAGCCGACCAGGTCCAGGACTGCGTAGCCTGTCTGCTTGCCGGCGGTCATCTGCTCATCGAAGACGTTCCGGGGGTTGGCAAGACCACCCTGGCGCACGCGCTGGCCAGGGCGTTCGGCCTGCATTTTTCGCGCGTCCAATTCACCGCCGACCTGATGCCCAGCGATCTTTCCGGGGTCTCGATCTACGAGCGTCAGAAGGAAGCCTTCGTTTTCCACCCCGGGCCCGTGTTTGCACAGGTGCTGCTGGCCGACGAGATCAACCGCGCCAGTCCCAAGACGCAGAGCGCCCTGCTGGAGGCGATGGAAGAAAAGCAGGTCACGGTCGAAGGCGAAACGCGCCTTCTCCCCTCGCCGTTCTTTGTCATTGCTACTCAAAACCCCCACGACCAGCTCGGCACGTTCGCGTTGCCCGAATCGCAGCTCGATCGCTTCTTGATGCGGATATCGCTGGGTTATCCCGATCGGGCCGCCGAGCGTGAATTGCTCAGTGGCGCGGACCGCAGGGGCATGGTCGAGACGATGCACCGGACGATGACACCGGCCCACCTTCAGTCGCTGCAGCAACTGGTGATGCAGGTGCATGCATCCGACTCGCTGCTCAACTACGTGCAGGACCTGATCGCGGCGAGCCGGTCGGGGCGCTGGTTTTTGCAGGGGCTGTCGCCGCGCGCGGGCATTTCGGTCATTCGTGCGGCCAAGGCGCAGGCGCTGCTCAGTGGGCGCGACTATGTGGCGCCCGACGATGTGCAGTCGATACTGCCGCAGACCATTGCGCACCGCCTGGTGCCGGTGGGTGATGCCGGACGCGGCCCGATCGAACAAGTGCGCGCCATGATCGAAGCGGTTGCGCTGCCGTGAACGCTGCCGCGCTGAACCCGTTGACCTTCGCCAGGGGACGCTTTCGCCAGTGGTGGCAATCGCGCCTGCCCCTGTCGGACACGATGACGCTGACGCAGCGCAACGTTTACATCCTGCCCACACGGCCCGGATTCATGTTGTTCGCGACGCTTGTCGTGCTCTTGATCGGCTCGATCAACTACCAACTGAACCTGGGCTATCTGCTCACGTTCCTGCTGGCCGGCAGTGCGGTGGTCGGCATGCACGTCTGCCATGCCACCCTGCGCGGCCTGACGATGAAACTGCTCCTGCCCGATTCGCAGTTCGTGGGTGTCAGCGCCACGCTTTCCATTTCACTGATCAACGAGCGCAACGCCACCCGGCACGGCATCGGCATGGCGGTTCTCGATGCGACGCATGACGATCGCTGGGTCTGGACCGATGTTCCGGCGCAGGGCAGCGCCATGGTGCATGTGGCGTTCAAACCCGAGCACCGCGGGCTGCATCGGGTGCCGCCACTGACCGCTGAAACACGGTTCCCCCTGGGTACTTTCCGGGTCTGGACGGTGTGGCGCCCCGCGGCCCAGGTGCTGGTGTATCCACGTCCGGAACCCTTCCCGCCACCCTTGCCTCCGGGCGAGCCCCGTGCGGGTGGCGGGGGCGCCGCGCGCCAGCAAAACACCGGTGAGTTCGATGGCGTGCGGGCGTACCGCCGCGGCGACCCGCTCAAGATGGTCGTCTGGAAAAAGGCCGCAAAGGCCGACGAACTCGTGAGCCGCGACACGCAGCAGGCCCAGCGCTTCGAGCTGTGGCTCGACTTCGCCACGGCTGGTCACCTGGACACCGAAGCGAAGCTTTCGCGCCTGACCGCCTGGGTCTTGCAAGCCGACAAGCTGGGCATGGATTTCGGCCTGCGCCTGCCGACGCAGCAGATCAAGCCCGATTCCGGTGAGCCGCACCGCAGGCGCTGCCTGGAGGCACTCGCCACATGCTGATGGACCGCATTCGCGCCCTGCCCCGCGATGGTCGCGACACCTTGTTCCTGTTGCTGGTGATCGGCTGGATCGTCCTGCCGCAGGTGACCAACCTGCCGGTGTGGTGCGTCGCGCTTGCCGCTGCTGTCTTGCTGTGGCGCGCGCGGCTGGCGGTGCTGGCAAAGCCGCTGCCAGGAAAGTGGTGGATTTCAGGACTGCTCGTGGTCGCGGTTGCAGCGACGCTCTTCACGCACAGAACAGTGCTGGGACGCGATGCCGGCGTGACGATGATCGTCGTGCTGCTCGCCCTGAAAACGCTGGAGCTGCGTGCACGCCGCGACATCTTCGTGGTGTTTTTCCTGGGCTTCTTCACGATGCTCACCAATTTCTTTTTCTCGCAGTCGCTGCTCACGGCGGCAGCGATGCTCATTGCACTCCTGGGCCTTCTCACTGCATTGGTCAACGCCCATATGCCAGTGGGCAAGCCTCCCTTGCGCGAAGCCCTTCGAACCGCCGGATGGATGACGCTGCTGGGCGCGCCGGTGATGGCTGTTCTTTTCGTGCTGTTCCCGCGCTTCGCGCCGCTATGGGGAATTCCGAGCGATGCGATGAGCGGACGCAGCGGGCTGTCGGCCAACATGCAGGTGGGCAATCTCGCAAGCCTGGTGCTGGACGAAAGCATCGCGATGCGCGTCAGGTTCGATGGCGCCGTGCCCCAGCAAAGCGATCTGTACTTTCGCGGCCCGGTGCTCACGACCTTCGATGGCCGGGAGTGGCGCGCCCTGCAACCCCGGTTGGGCTCGCGCACCTTCAACAGCGTGACCGGCCCCTCGCGGCTTCAGGTCTCTGGAGAGCCGGTGCGCTACGAGGTGACGATGGAGCCGAACAACCGGCCCTGGCTGATGGTGCTGGACGCGGCGATTCGGCCTCCCGTGGTTCCGGGATTCGAAACCGTGATGACCGGCGAGCTGCTGTGGCTCGCCAATCGTCCGATCACCGACCTGGTCCGTTACCGGGCAGAAAGCCACGTCAGCTTCCGTCACGGCTCAGGCGCTCGTTCGGCGGTACTGCCCGAGTATGTGGATCTGCCCGTGGGGTTCAACCCGCGAACGCTGATGCTCGCCGGGGAACTGGGCCGCAAACCCGGGGTCGTCGAAGGCGGGGCCGACGCGTTTGTGCGCGCGGGGCTGGATCACCTGCGCAATGGCAACTATCAATACACGCTGGAGCCGGGTGTTTACGGCACGCACACCGCCGACGAATTCTGGTTTGATCGCAAGGAAGGGTTTTGCGAACACATCGCCTCGGCGTTCGTGATCCTGATGCGTGCGGGCGGCATCCCGGCGCGTATCGTCACCGGCTATCAGGGCGGCGAGCGCAACACCGTCGATGGGTTCTGGGTAATCCGGCAAAGTGACGCGCACGCATGGACCGAAGTGTGGCTGGATGGCCGGGGCTGGGTGCGCGTGGACCCGACCTCCGCCGTGGCGCCCGGCCGGACCGGGTCGTTCCAGCGCCTGCAGGCACCCCAGGGCGTGCTGGCGTCCGCATTCAGCTCCGTCACACCGACGCTTTCGGCCAACATGCGAGCCGCCTGGGAGGCACTCAACAATTCATGGAACCAGTGGGTGCTCAACTACACGCAAAGCAGGCAGCTGAACATGTTGAAAGACCTCGGTTTCGAATCGCCGAGCTGGGAAGACCTGAGCTATGTGCTGATTGGCCTGATCATCGCGGTCGCCTCCGTTGGCGCCTTGTGGACCCTGCGGGACAGGCGGCAGCATGACCCCTGGCTGAGGCTGCTTCACAAGACGCGCAAGCGCCTTGAAGAGCGTGGGGTGGCGCTGCCTTCTGCAGCCGCACCTCGCCAGATTGCGAATGTTGTCACGGACCGGTTCGGCGACGCCGGCCTTGCGCTCGCGGATTGGCTGCTGAGGCTGGAATCCCTGCGATATTCACGAAACCCCAACACCGACCTGGTCACGCTGCAGCGCGAATTCAACCGCCTTGCGTGGCCGGCACGACCGTCTTGACTGCACATCTTTTGAAATCCCGCGTTTTCTCCGCCGCGCTCTCCGTCGCTCTTTCGGCCGTTCTTGCCGCTGTCGCGATGACACCGGTGGCAACGATCGCACAGACGAAATCCAGGACCGCCCCCGGCGAGCGCAACAGCGCGCGCGGGGTTCCCTATGCAACCCATGAGGCAGCGATGGCCATGGCCGACGCGATTGCGCAGCGCCAGGGGCTCAACCCCGAGCGCGTGCGGCACATCATCGGCCAGGCGCAGATGTTGCCCGTCGTCGCGCGCCTGATGCAGCCTGCCCCCACATCGACGCCCAAGAACTGGCGCGTGTATCGCAGCCGCTTCATCGATCCGATCCGCATCGGCGCGGGGGTGCGGTTCTGGACCGAAAACCGCGCCGAGCTGGAGCGGGCCGAAAAGCAATACGGCGTGCCGGCTGAAATGATCGTGGGCATCATCGGCGTGGAGACTATTTATGGCCGCCAGCTGGGCAACTTTCGCGTGATCGATGCGCTGGCCACGCTCTCGTTCGATTTCCCCACCTCGCATCCACGCGCGGCCGAACGCACGAAATACTTCCAGGGCGAGCTCGAGCAGTTCATCGTGCTGCAGGAAAAAGCCGGAACTGACCCGCTCGCGCCGCTGGGCAGCTACGCGGGCGCGATGGGCATGCCGCAGTTCATGCCGAGTAGCTGGGCAAAATGGGCCGTTGATTTTGACGGCGACGGCCGGATCGACCTGATTCGCAGCACCTCCGACGTGATCGGGTCGGTCGCCAATTACTTCAAGAGCTACGGCTGGAATACCGGTATGCCCACCCACTACCCGGTGAGCTTCGACATGGCCAGACTGCAAAAAGAAACGCTGCTCGCGCCGGACATCCTGCCCACGTTCAGCGTGGCAAGCTTCATGGCCAACGGCGCCGTGCTCGAGGGCCCGGCGCTTGATCACAAGGGGCCACTGGCGCTGGTCGAGCTGCAAAACGGCGAGTCGGACCCGCAGTACATCGCCGGCACCGAGAATTTCTACGTCATCACGCGCTATAACTGGTCGAGCTACTACGCCATGGCGGTGATCGAGCTGGGACGCGAGGTGAAAGAGGCGCTCAACGGTCGGCAGTGATGGATGTCGTTGCGGCCCTGGCCCGCAATCCAATCACTGCGACGCTCGCGCAGGTTACGTCCGGATTGACTTGCCGACGGCACTGAACCACCTCTGGCTTGCCCCACTGAACAGCAGCACCATGGCGGCAACCTCCATCGCAATGCAGGCGACATCGATCATGGTGGAAAGCGGTGAACGCACAAAGTCTTCGTTGAAGTCCGCACCCACCATGACCCAACCCAAGCCCAGGTAGGCCAGCAAGGCCAGACGCGCCCAGTTCTTTCCCCTCATCACGCGTGAGGCAAAAAACAGCGTAAGCGCGCCGAAGACGGCGAGCACCACGATCACCATCACCAGCGAAATCTGCCCTTCTTCGGGCGTGGGCACGCGGATTCCGGGGATGACGAAGGCTGCCGCACTCAGGACCAACGCGCCGATCACGAGCTGGAGCGCCAGGCGCACAGAAGACGGCTGGGGCGGGATCGCTGTCACGAGATCGGCGACTTCAGCGGTGGGGGGAGTAAACGGGTTATGGCTCATGGATTGCCATCGATTGTGCGGCCACGTGCCGTTCGCGCGTTCGTCCCGAAACCCGCGCCACCCCTCAAACCGTCGCCGGCACCAGGAAATCGCGGCTGATCCGGCTTCCGATTTCATTCACCCGATCCAGGAACTGGGTCAGAAATGCGTGGAGGCCCGTTGCCAGGATTTCGTCGATGTCTCCGTACTGGAGGTCGGCCCGGAGCTTGCCCGCACGGCGCTGGGTTTCGGCGGACTGGTCGTTGGCCACTGCAGCCAGGTTGAGCACGACTTCATTGAGGCTGGCGTGCAGCGAGCGGGGCATGTCTGCGCGCAGAATCAGCAGGTCGGCCACGCGCTCGGGCTTGATCACATCGCGGTAGACCTTGCGATAAATCTCGAAGCCAGACACGCTGCGCAAGATCGCGCTCCAGTGATAGAAGTCGTACTCCTGGTCCTTCTCGTTGGCATTGCCGAAGAAGTCGCTTTGCACCGCATGGAACTTCACGTCCACCAGGCGCGCGGTGTTGTCGGCCCGCTCCAGGAAGGTGCCCAGCCGCATGAAGTGCAGGGCCTCATCCATCAGCATCGTGCCCACGGTGACGCCGCGCGACAGATGCGAGCGAAATTTCACCCATTCAAAGAACTGCCCGGGATCGCGCTCGAATTCATTCTGGCGCAGCATGCGGTTGACTTCGAGCCAGGTCTGGTTCTGGGTCTCCCAGGCCTCGGTCGTCAGCGAGCCGCGCACGGCACGCGCATTTTCACGCGCGGCCTTCAGGCACGACACGATGGAAGACGGATTGCTCGCGTCCTTCACCATGAATTCCATCACCGACTTCGGCGTGATTTCGCCATGTTTCGCTGCATACGCGGGCAGCAGTTCGCTGATGGAAAGCAGCCCCTGCCAGCCGACCTGGGCCACGGCCTTGGATTGCGGAAGCAGCGATGTCTGGTAGTTCACATCGAGCATGCGCGCGGTGTTTTCGGCGCGCTCGGTATAGCGCGACATCCAGAAGAGGTGATCTGCGGTTCTCGATAGCATTAGACCTCCATGATCCACGTGTCCTTGGTGCCACCGCCCTGGGACGAATTCACCACCAGCGAGCCGTCCTTCAGCGCGACACGTGTCAGGCCGCCGGGCACCATCTGCACCTCCTTGCCCGAGAGCACAAACGGCCGCAGGTCGATGTGACGCGGCGCAATGCCGCTTTCGACAAAGGTCGGGCAGCTCGAAAGCGACAGCGTCGGCTGCGCGATATAGCCCGAAGGATTCGCCTGGACCGCCTTGCGGAAGTCCTCGATCTCGGCCGCGGTCGAAGCCGGGCCGACGAGCATGCCGTAGCCGCCAGCGCCGTGCACTTCCTTGACCACCAGGTCCTTGAGGTTGGCCATCATGTATTTCAGGTCATCCGGGTCGCGGCCCACGAACGTGGGCACGTTTTTCAGGATCGGTTTTTCACCGAGATAGAACTCGATCATCTTGGGCACGTAGGGGTAGATCGACTTGTCGTCGGCGATGCCGGTTCCGATCGCATTGCAGATCGTCACATTGCCGGCGCGATAGGCATCCACCAGGCCTGCCGTGCCCAGCGTGGACGTGGGCCGGAACACCTTGGGATCGAGAAAGTCATCGTCCACGCGGCGGTAGATGACATCGACCCGCTTCGGGCCGCGTGTCGTACGCATGTACACATAGCGGTCTTTCACGAACAGGTCCTGCCCTTCGACAAGCTCGATGCCCATCTGCTGCGCGAGGAACGCGTGCTCGAAATACGCGCTGTTGTACATGCCGGGGGTGAGCACCACCACCGTGGGGTCCGGCGCGCCAGGCTGGGCGGACGCGCGCAGCGTCTCCAGCAGCAAATCGGGGTAATGCATGACCGGTGCCACCCGGTGCGAGCTGAAGAGATCCGGAAAGAGCCGCATCATCATCTTGCGGTCTTCCAGCATGTAGCTCACGCCGCTGGGCACGCGCAGGTTGTCTTCGAGCACGTAGTACTCGCCCTCGCCCTGCGCATTGGGCGCACGCACGATATCCACCCCGGCAATGTGCGAGTACACATGATGCGGTGTATACACACCCATCATTTCCTTGCGAAACTGGGAGTTGTTCAGGATCTGCTCGGCCGGCACGATACCGGCCTGGATGATTTCCTGGTCGTGATAGACGTCGTGCAGGAAACGATTGAGCGCCGTGACCCGCTGCACCAGCCCTTTTTCCATGCTGGCCCACTCATCGGCCGGGATGATGCGCGGGATCAGGTCGAAGGGAATCAGTCTTTCGGTGCCGGCGCCTTCTTCATCCTTGGCGCCATAGACGGCAAAGGTGATGCCGACCCGGCGAAAGATCATTTCCGCCTCTTCGCGCCGCGCCCGCATCGACTCTTCCGGCTGGCGGCCCAACCACTGCGCATAGTCCTGGTAGTGGCTGCGAATCCCCTGCGTCTGCGATTGGCTCATTCCGCCCATGGACTGGCTCTGGAACTGAAAATTGCCGCTTTCGGGCAACTGCTCGAACATCTCGTCGAATTTGTGCATGTAGCGTTTCTCCGCCCCTAGCTTAGCAAGTTCCGGACCCCGTGCGGGCCGAAATCCGTGCATGTTTCCCCGGGTTTGAGGTCGGATCGGCAAGGGGTCATGGGGCCGCGCGGTGGTGCCAGTAGCGCGGCTCGGCAGAGCGTTGGCACGCGAGTACCGCGGCATGGGCAGACTGCCAGGTTGCAGCACCGCAGGACGCAGATGCAACGACCGCAATCGAGCGTTCGCGGTACCGGTCCATCACGGCGGGGGCGGGGTGTCCGTACCGGTTGCGGTAGCCGGCCTGGACGATCGCAGATGACGGACCCACGGCATCCAGAAATGCGGCCGTGGACGAAGTCTTGCTTCCGTGGTGAGGCACCAGCAGGAGATCGGCGCGCAAATGAACCGCGTCTTCCCTGACCAGGCGCGCTTCCTGCGCGGCCTCGATGTCGCCGGCAAGCAGCGCTGTCCGGGTTCCGTTTGACACGCGAAGCACGCAGGAGATCGCATTGGGCTTGGTTGCGATTTCATAGTCCTGCGGGCGCGGATGCAGCACCTCGAAGTCCACGCCATCCCAGCGCCACCGCTGTCCGGCCTCGCACCGCTTCGATGGCCTGAGCGCCTGCAGCTCATGGCCTTGTTCAATCGAGGCGTGGAGCTGGGCCTGCGGTTGCATCGTCAAGACGGCGGCTGCACCGCCGGTGTGGTCGCTGTCGCGATGACTCAGCATGATGACATCGAGCTGTTCGCCGGTGGCGCGAAGCAGCGGTACCAGAACGCGGTGTCCGGCGTCGCTTTCGGCGCTGTAGCGCGGGCCCGCGTCGTACATCAGGGTACGGGAAGCCGTCCGCACGATGACCGCGTTGCCCTGCCCGATATCGACAGCCATCAGATCGAAATGCCCATCTACCGGCCTTGGGGCCTGCCAGACCAGAACCGGGAACAACAAGGGCAGGCCCAGAAGCCGAATGGCAGTCGGTATCGGCATCACCAGCAGCACGCCGCCCAGCACGCCGGCTGCACCGGCCCACAGCGGCGCCACCGGCAGGGACACGGTTGCCAGCGGAAATGCCGCCAGCAACTCCAGCCACGTGCCGAGCGCCTGCACCGCCCACGCCGCCACATCCCACAGGCGGTTACCCACGATTCCCAGCAGTGCCAGGGGCGTGACGACCAGCGTCACCCACGGTATCGCCAACGTGTTCGCAACCAGCCCGACCACCGATGCCTGGCCGAACAACAGGAGCGTCAGGGGGGTGAGCGCGACCGTGACGATCCACTGCTCGCGAAACGCGGATTTCACCTTCGCAAGGACCTTCTGCCGCGCCGTGCTGAAGTGTGCAGGGCGGGCCCCGGCGTCAGCGGCAAACAGTACGCCGACGGCCACGAAGCTCAGCCAGAATCCCGGCTGCAACAAGGCCCACGGGTCGATGGCAACGACGACGGCGCACGCCACCAGCCACACATGCGGCCACGGCCACCGCCGCCCCGACAAGCGCAGGAGGCCGACCGTCGCCAGCATCCAGATCGTGCGCTGCGCGGGGACGCCCCAGCCGCTGAAAAGCGCATAGGCCGTCGCGAGCACGATGCCACCTGCAAGGGCCGCGTGCTGCGCCGGCACGCGCAGGCAAAGCCGCCGGCTGCGCCGCCATCCGGATCCGATGGCCAGCGAAGCGGCCCAGGCGAACATGGTGACGTGGAGCCCGGAAATGCTCATGAGGTGCGCGACGCCGGTGGCCCTGAAGATGTCCCAGTCCGACCGCTCGATGGCATTCTGGTCCCCCACGGCCAGCGCGGCGAGGATGCCGGCTGCCTTTCGGTCCTGCACATGAACGAAGATCGCATCGCGCACGCGCTGGCGCGCCAGTTCGACGGGTCGCCGCCAGGTTTGCGCCAGCCGCAAGGTCTCGTTTCTGGGTCCGGCGCGCACATATCCGGTCGCCTGCAGGCCCTGTTCCCACAACCACAGCTCGTAATCGAACCCATGGGGGTTGCTGTTGCCGTGGGGCGCTTTCAGGCGCACGTCGAGCTGCCAGCGTTCGCCTGCACGCAAATCCGGCGGGCCACCCTGCGCGTCGCTGTACCAACCCAGGAGAATCCGGGGCGGGATCCGGACCGGCTCCAGGCCAATGCGGGCGGATTCGATTTCGAGTCGAAAGCGCACGCCGATGTCCGAACGTTGCGGCATGGCGGATACGACCCCGGTGACCTTGATGTCGCGGCCTTCGATGGAAGGGGAAAGCGCGTCGGCAAGGAAGGCGGTGGACCGCAGGCCGGTCAGGGAAAAGGCAAGGAGTGAAGCGGCAATAAAGACACTCACGCTTTGAAGCGCCGTCCCCTTCCGGATGCTTGCCCAACGGGAGAGGCAAAGAGCCATAAAGCCGCACAGGGTGAGAAAGCCATACCCCTCCCACCCCCATAGCTGCGCCTGCTGCAATTGCGCAGCCGTGCCCAGCACCACGCCCAGCAGCGCCGGCGCGATCTGTCCTGACCTCTCCCCTTCCAGATTCAGCATGACGGTGCTCAACGGCACGGCATGCAAATACGACGACAGGCCGGAACGCGCTGCGCACTACTGCCCGGAACGCACTTGCGGCCCCAGACTTGCTAGTATCGCCAGCATGTCGATCCATGCCGCGCTGAACCA
>JAZKFD010000260.1:0-3027 GCA_040386635.1 Pseudomonadota bacterium | reverse complement strand
AACAACGCCCTGATGCTGCGCACTTCGATCCGTGCACTGCGAAAGCAGCGGTCACATGCGCAGGAAACCGCCGCCAGACGCCACGGGTACAGCACCGGCCTGCATTTTTGGCAGATGCACTACGGGGGGCTTCTTCTTCGGGAAGTGCTTGCAGATGCGAGGAACGTACGGACGATTCCTCGTGCCGCTTCCAAATTAGCGACGCTTGTGAGACATGTGCAGTTCGCCGTTCTTGCGCAGTTGGCGTCCAACCTCTTTCGAAACCTGCGCGCACGCCGCTCGCGAAATCATCCTAGCGAAGACCCAGGGCCACTTTGAGCTGCAGCTTCAGCAAGGGCCACCACAGGCGCGGCGGGCATCCGAGCGACCGAGCTCGCGACAGTTGACGCCTGACCGCAGCCACCTCGGCGCCCTCGTGCCACAGGCTGCCAGCGTTGCGTACGGCCTCGACTGCGATCGCGCCCAGTGCCTTGGCACGCACCGACTTGCGCATCCCATCCGGCAGGTACAAGGACGTGGTGCCGACGACCCACAGCAGATCGTCGATAGCGGCCCCCGACCTGAGCTTGCCGCCTGAGATGGAGGCCGGATGGACACGGTAGTCCGCGAGCGTCTGCGAGGTATAGGCGAACGGGTACCTGCAAGCGATCCGCACCCACATTTCCCAGTCCTCGCCATACGAAACGCCAAAGAAGCCGCCCAACTCCTCATACACGGAGCGTCGAACCGCAATGGAGGCGACTTGCAACCGCGTTTCCACCGCAATCTTGCCAAGCCAGTCAGCAATCAAGCCCGAACCAGTCAGCTCAGGCGCAGTGACGTGTACCGCATGCCCTTCGGCGTCGATGTACCGGTGCCGCGAAAATGCGGCACCCGCCTCCGGGTGCCTGGTCAAGAGGTCACCCAGGGCCGAATAGAACCCCGGCATCACCTGGTCGTCGGCGTGCAACAGATGCACCCAGTGCCCACGTGCAAGCTGCAGGCAACTGTTGAAATTCGCCACGCTGCCGATGTTGCGGGGATGGCGAAA
Organism: Pseudomonadota bacterium; assembly: GCA_040386635.1. GTDB lineage: Bacteria > Pseudomonadota > Gammaproteobacteria > Burkholderiales > Burkholderiaceae_C > Ramlibacter. Next base: position 1,997 of record JAZKFD010000260.1, on the reverse strand, counting down.
ATATTCCACGCGGCCCTGGCCCACGGAGTCGACGAGCGCCTTCACATCCAGGTCCGTGCTGGCGTCGTCCACAACGCAGATCTGCATTTCGCCGGGCGCGGTCGCCTGCGCGAGAACCGATTCAACAGCCCCGCCCAGGTACTGTCCCGTGTTGAACACCGGAATCATCACCGACCATTGCGGCCGGGCGCTGCCCCCGGCAACAGCAGGGATCCGCGGCGGGGATGATGGGATGCGGTTCACAGCGTGGAGATCATCTGCTGCAGACCTGGGCGTTGTCAGGCCTCTCGTGCAGCTTGCCAGACTGCAGGTAAAAGACCCGGTCGCAGTGCGCCAGTGCCGACGCACGATGCGACACGATCAATTGCGTGACACGTCCTCGCAGCGCCCGGACGGCTTCCATGACTGCCTCTTCCGTTTCGGGATCGAGTGAGTTGGTCGCCTCATCCAGGATCAGGACCTGCGGCGAATCGTAAAGAGCGCGCGCGATGCCAATGCGTTGCCGCTGCCCACCTGAAAGGCGGGTGCCGCGTTCCCCGACAACGGTCTCGGCCCCGTCGGGCAGAGTGCCGATGAACTCAGTGAGCTGCGCCGCAGCGAGAGCCTCGTCCACCGCCGCATCCCGGATGTCCGCATCCGGCACACCGAAGGCGACGTTACGGCGAATCGTGTCGTCAGCCAGGTAGATTGCCTGGGGGACATACCCGACGTGACGGCGCCACGCCTGGGGACTGTCGCTGATGTCATGGCCGCCCACGAGGACAGCGCCACTTTGCAGCGGTAACAGGCCAAGCACGGCGTCCACCAGCGTGGTCTTGCCAGCGCCGCTGGGGCCATGGAATCCGACGCACTCCCCGAGCCTGATCGTGAGTGAAATCGCGCTCAATGCAGGCTCAGGCTTGCCAGGGTAGCAACACGTGACATCCCGCAATTCGATGTCGCCCTGATATGACGGCGTCCGGACTTGCGGGTGCGCGGCGGAATCAGTGGCGCCCAGCATCGCGAGATCCGACGTGAGCGTCCGCACGACGGACGTGCTGTAGCGCATGGACTGAAGCGACATCAGCACCCGGTTGGCCGAAGGTATCAAGCGGAAAGCTGCCGCAGCAAAGAGTCCGGCAATGGGCAAGATGGCCGCCACCGGCCGGTCCTGCGCGAGCATCGTGAGCACCAGGACCGAGAGGCCGCTGACTGCCAGGAACTCCAACCACAGGCGCGGCAGTTGCTGGACCACGCTTTGCAACTGCTCCGCACGCGCGCTCCCTTCGTTAGGCGGACGGTACTGGGCAATGACCCCCTCCTGACGCCCCGACACGATCAACTCCTTGATCGCGCCAAGCCCCTGCAACATGAACTGGAACCGCAAAGCTTCCTGTTGCTCGTGCGCCAGACCCCATTGAAGAATCTTTTCCCGCGTCGCGATATGGAACATTGCCGCTGCACTACCCAGAAAAATCGCGACCACGAAAACCGTCACTGGCTCCAACCACAGTGCAAGCGCCCCGACCGCCGCCAGAATCAGGCATTCACCCAGCAACAGCATCAACGGCGCCAACGCGTAATGTGCGAACACCGCAGCCTCTACGGTGACATTGCGGACCAGCTCGGCCGAATTTCGACTGAGGTGAAAAAGCCATGGCTGCTGCAGATAGCCAGAAAACAGCCTGAGCGACAACTCGTGCTGCACATCGAATGCCAGGCGCGACCGCTGCTGCGTCACAAAAGCCAGGAATAAATTCTTGATCAGGTGGATCGTGAACAGCGCCAGCACCGCCCCTGCCACAACCACCTTCTGATTTCCGCCACTCCACGTGAACGCCGCAGCAAGCCACGGATGGAACTCGCGGGGATCGGCTTGCAGCATCAACGCAATGACCGGCACCACCGATCCAATGCTCAGGACTTCCAGGAAAAGACCCACGACGATCAATGCACACACCCAGGCGCAGCGCCTGCGCTGCGATGGCGTGAGCAGGGCCAGCGCCTGCCTTGCCGAC